>CAZKPC010000067.1:3063-9610 GCA_964554565.1 uncultured Halobacteriales archaeon | reverse complement strand
CGCTGGGTCGTCTCCACCAGCGGATGTCGGGCGTAGTCGACGACCTTGATGTCATCGAGGGATTCGAGGCCCTCCTTCTCGGCCGTGCGTTGCATGCCCAGCGTGACGTCCGTTGGCACCACGATGACGTACGCCTCCATCTCCTCGAGGTCCAGCCTGTCGGCCGCCAGCACCCGATGGTGGCCGTCCGCGAGCAGCAGCGTTCCCTCACAATCGATGACCACCAGCGGCTCCGCGAGGCCGCGTTCGAGCTCGTAGCTCCGGCCCTCGAGCTCGTCGGCGTAGACCTTCGACTGCGTCGGGATCAGCTCCGAGAGCGCGATCGCCCGGCGGTTCTGTTCGACCTCGATGTCGTGGATCGATTCGAGGGTCCGCATGAGCTTGCCGACCTTCTCCGGGGTGGCCCGCTCGATCTGGCTCCGGACCACGTCGGCGTTCGAGATGATCCCGACGAGGTTCCCCGCGTCGTCGACCACGGGGAGCTTCTGGATCCCCGACCGGAGGATCACCCGTGCGGCGTCCGTAACCGCCATGTCGGGATGGGCCACAATGAGGTCCTGGCTCATGAGCTTGAACACCGGTTCAGGGTCATCCGCCAGCAGCAGGTCCCGGGCGCTCACGAAGCCCTCGACGCGACGGCCATCACAGACCGGGAACCCGTCGTGACCGGTCTCGGCGATCCGACGTTTCACCTCCCCGACCGTCTTATCGGGCGAGACCGTGGCGACGTCGCTGGTCATGTAGTCGCGGACCGTCGGCCGCCCTTGGCTGTCGACCTGTTCCTCGTTGAAGTCGTTCATACCCGACGTAGCGGCACGCGGCGGTTTGCGTCTTTCCGTTCGAACATTGACAGCATGGGCGCCGAAAATGCGGCCGTCCTGGATCGCGTCGGGGAGGGCCCGCCACACCGGTTTGATTGGACCAGCCGGCGGTCACTCAGTCCTCGGGCCGACTGATCCATGGGTCGTTCACCCGAACGAGCAGGCCCGTCGTGTCGGAACGGGCCACGTCGAACGACAGACGGGCCCGATACAAGCCCTGTTCGATCGGCGGGTCGCCGACCGCGAGGTCGAACGTGCTCGTGAACCTGAAGGTCCCAGTGGTACACTCCTCGAGGTAGTACAGTTCGTAGCGATGTTTCTCGCGCTCGCCCGGCAGGAGCGGGATCGCCCATAGCCCGGGGGGATCGGTCACGCGATCGGCCGGCCAGTCGAACGGGACCGACCAGCAGCCATCGGTCGGCGCGTCCGGAAGGAAGGTCTCGATTTCGGCTGGGTCGGCGTTGCCGGGAGCCACCTCGACCGCCGACTCGCGTGGAACCAGGAGGAGCTCCGGATTGCCGGTCCAGTCCACGCCGACGTAATCATCATCCACGAACGGGAAGACGTACTCCGCCTTTCCCAACCCCGTGAGGAGTGAATCACCCGTGTTCTCGATCCTGATCTCGAGCTGGGCGGGCTCGGACTCGCCGAAGCCGGCCAGGACCTCGACTTCGAACTGCAGCGTATCCGGAGCCGGCGGCGGTGGCTGCCGGTTCCTGGTCTCGACCGGCGTCGCGCGGTCCGTCGGGACCGGCGCGGGAGTCACAGTCGGCGTCCCCGTCGAATCAGTCGGCTGGGCACAGCCGGCCAGGGCGGCCACGCCCGTCGTGCCGGCCAGTTCCAGGAGCCCTCGGCGCGAGACCGGCATCAGTCTAGACTGAACAAGGAGAGTTCGCTCATTAGCTCTTCGGGGCCGCCCCGCTGACTGGAACTGACCGGAATCGCTCACCCGAACTCCCGCCCGCGTCAGTCCTCGGTCGAATCCCAGCGCTCCGGGATCCTGATCGCCTGCGGCGGGTCGAGCGCCGACGGATCGTCCGCCTCCACGCCGAGCACCTCGAAGAAGCGATCGATCAGCGTCTCCTCCAGGGCCCCCTCGAGGTCCGCGGCCGCGTCGCCCGCCTCGACCTCCCCGAGAATACCCATCGGGAGCTGAGCGCCCGCCATGTCGACGTGGCCGCCGGCGGAGCCGATCTGGCCGAAAGCCTGGCGGAGCACCTCGCCGATATCCACGTCGGCCCCCTGGCTCCGGGCGGAAGCGTAGATCGTCCCGTCGATGAACCCGAAGACCATCGCGGTCGCGGTGTCGTCAAGCTTGAGGAGCTCGTCGGCCGCTTGGGCCAACGCGTCGCGGTCATGGATACTGCGGACACACGAGGCGACCACCGAGTCCGCGCGGACCCGGCGGGTGATCGCCCGGGCGATCGTATCGACGGTATCCGCCGTCATCGACGGGCTCTCGACTTCCTCGAGGAGATCGGTATCAGCCCATTCCAAGAGGTACCCGGCGGCCCCCATATCCGGCTCCGTGAGCTCCCGGCCGAAGTTCCGGGTATCCACCCGGATCCCGTAGAGGAGCGCGGTGGCGACGGTCTCCGTCGGATCCATCCCGAGCCAACGGTAGTAGTCGGCGATCATCGTACTGGTCGCTCCGAGCTCCGGCCGCCGGTCCTCGAAGCGCACCTCGACGGGCTCCCGTTCCGGGTGGTGATCGATCACGATCTCGATGGGGAGGTCCGCGGGCAGCTGATCGTTCACCCCCGGACGGGTGTGGTCGACCAACGCGTACGCGTCGTACGTCCCCGCATCGAACTCGGCTGCCTCGTATTGATTGAGCTCGAGGTCGAGGAGGTTCACGAAGGCGCGGTTCTCCTGATGGGAGATCTCGCCGAAGTAACACACCGTGGCCTCGACCCCCACCGCCCGCGCGAGTTCACGGAGCCCGACGCCGCTCGCGATCGCGTCCGGATCCGGGTTGTCGTGGCTGAAGATCCCGAGCGTGCCGTCGATATTGCGGAGCGTGCGCCGGAGGCCGTAGACCAGGCTGCCGGGCTCGGTCCCCAACAGCTGCCGGAGGTGGTCGGCGACGGCCGACCCGTGATCGACAAGCCGGTCGGCCGTCGCTGACATCGCCGCACGGTCCGCCGGATCGGGGTGGGTGCCGGTATAGGCCACGAGGAGCGCTTCGGGGTGGGCTTGGGACGCGGCCTCGACCGCGGCCCGGTTCGTCGCCGAATCGTCGCCCAACACGAGCATCGTATCGACCGCGTCGGCCGCGCCGGCGATGACCTTCGGGTCCGTCGGGTCGGCCAGCTGGGCGGGGACGTTCTCCTCCCGCAGGGACTCCACGTGGCCCTCGTCGGCTTCGAGGACGACCAGCTCGCCCCGGTCGGCCAGGAGCCGATCGAGCACGGCGTGTCCCACCGTCCCGAACCCGAGGACGAGCCGCCGAACCATGGCGGCGGTGACACCGCGAACACGGTAAAACCCATCGTCAACGCCGCGTTGCGGCGGCCTGACCAGCGGTAATTGACCGCCGCGGCGTCAGGCGAACAGCACGTCGGCCGCTTCGACGGCCGTCTCCGCGACCGGCTGGAACAGCGGCAGCAGCAGCACCGTCACGATCGCCGCGACGAACAGCGCGGCGTACAGCGCCGTCGGCGTGCCGGAGATGGTGACCTGGTCCTCGGCGGGCTCCTCGATCCAGAGCGCTTTGACGACCCGCGCGTAGTAGAACAGCGAGATCGCGCTGTTCATGGCGCCGATCGCCGCGAGCCACCAGAAGCCGGCCCCGACCGCGCCGAGGAACAGGAAGTACTTCGAGATGAACCCGCCGCCGATCGGCAGGCCCGCGAGGCTGAACATGAACACCGTCATCGCGACGCTGGCGACCGGCGCCTGCCGGGCGAGGCCGTTGTAGTCCTCGAACGTCCGGCCGATCTCCCAGTGTTCGGCGAGGGCGACGAACAGGAACGCCCCGGTGTTCATGAACCCGTAGACGAGCAGGTGCATCATCGCGGCCCCGAGCACGATCGAGTCCTGGCCGCCGGTCAGGGCCGCCAGGCCGATGAGGGCGTAGCCGGCGTGGCCGATCGAGGAGTAGGCCAACATCCGCTTGACGCGCTCCTGGGTGGCCGCGGCGAAGTTCCCGACGGTCATCGTGGCGACCGCCAGGACCTGCGCGGCGAGCACCCAGTCGATGCCCATCGGGGCGAGCGTCTGGATCGGGAACGCCTCGACGAACAGCCGGAAGGCGAGGACGAACCCGGCGGCCTTCGACGCCGAGGAGACGAAGCCGGCGATCGGCGCGATCGCCCCTTCGTAGGCCTCGGGCGCCCAGAAGTGGAAGGGCACGCTCGCGGTCTTGAACGCGACCCCGCCGAGGATCATGACCACGCCGACGCCGACCAGCCCGACGAACGCGCCGGCGTCGCCGAGCGCGGCCGCCACCGCCCCGAACTGCAGCGAGCCGGTCGCGGCGTAGACGAGGCTGATACCGAAGGCGAAGACCGCCGAGGAGAGCGCGCCGATCAGGAAGTACTTGAGCCCCGCCTCCACGCTGCCCCGGTTGTCCTTCAGGAAGGCCACGAGCGCGTAGGCCGGCAGCGACGCCAGCTCCAGGCTGACGAACGCCAGGACGAACCCGTTGGCGGCGCCCATCAGCGACATGCCGAGGGCCGCCATCAGCAGCAGCGAGTAGTACTCCGCCTGGTACTCGTGGCCCTCCAGGTAGTCGTAGCTGGCCACGGCCACCAGCGCCGTGACCGACGTGACGATGAACGTGAAGAAGAGGCTCATCCCGTCGACGACGACTTGGCCCTTGAACTGCTCGATGGCGCCGCCGGTAGCCGGCAAGCCGGTCCCGGCCACGAGGAAGAACGCCGAGGTGGCCAGCGCGGCGAGGCTGCCGACCGCGGTCAGCCCGACGAGGACCTCGCGGTTCTGCGAGTCCGGGCTGATGCTGTCGTAGAGGAACAGGACCAGCGCCGTGAGCCCGAGCAGGATCTGCGGCGTCAGCGCGGGGAGCTCGAAGGCCGCCATCAGGCGCCACCTCCCGCGAGCTCGACGATCGGGTTCACCGCGTCCTGGATCATGCCGAAGACGAGGTCCGGCGCGACCCCGAGCACGACCACGATCAGGATCAGGACGACCAGCGGCGCGACGTCATGGACCGGGGCCGGGGCGGCGTCGTAGTCGGTCTCGACCCGGTACTCCCCGAAGAGCGTCCGCTGCATCGCGAACAGCAGGTAGCCGGCGACGATCACGATCCCGAACATGCCGATCCCGGTGAACAGCGGCGCCGACGGGAACGCCGCGCCGAACGCGCCGAGGAACACGAACAGCTCGGCGATGAACCCGCTCATCAGCGGGAGGCCCATGTAGCCGAACGCGCCGGCCACGAACACCGCGACGGTCACGGGCATCTTGTCGGCGAGCCCGGAGAGGTCACCGACCATCCGGGTATGGGTGCTGTTGTAGACCACGCCCACGACCATGAACAGCAGGCCGCTCAGGAGGCCATGGCTGATCATCTGGAAGGTCGCTCCCCCGAGTCCGTAGGTCGTGAAGGCCACGAGCCCGAGGATGACATAACCCATCGACGAGATCGAGGAGTACGCGACGATCCGCTTGAGGTCCTGCTGGGCCAGCGCGAGCATGGCGCCGTAGATGACACTGACCACCGCGACCACCGCGATCGGGACCGCGAGCGCCTGGGCGACGTCCGCGAGCATCGTGAAGTTGAACCGCAGCAGCGCGTAGGTCCCCATCTTCAGCAGGACCCCGGCCAGGATGACCGAGGCCGGCGTCGGGGCCTCGACGTGGGCGTCGGGCAGCCAGGTGTGCAGCGGGACGATGGGCACCTTCACCCCGAAGCCGATGAACATCGCGACGAAGGCCAGCGTCTTGAGCGCGCTCGCGGAAACGAGCGGCAGCGCCCCCGGGCTGGTCGTCCGGAGCGCGGCGGCGATCGCCGGCAGCCCGAACGATGAGACCGCATCGCCGAGCCCGAACACCAGCGCGATGAAGCCGATGAACATCACCAGCGACGCCACGTTCGTGTAGATCAGGAACTTCACCGCGGCGTACTTCCGGCGGGGCCCGCCCCAGATGGCGATGAGCAGGTACATCGGGATGAGCACCGCCTCCCAGAAGACGAACCAGACGAAGAAGTCGAGAGCGACGAAGACGCCCAGCAGTGCCGCCTCGATGACGAGCACCAGCCCGTAGAACTCCGATTGGCGCTCGTCGATCGGGGTCCAGGCCGAGAGGATCGCCAACGGCGTGAGCACCGTGGTCAGGAGGACGAGCGGCAGGCTGACGCCGTCGAGGCCGACGTGCCAGCTCAGGGCGTACTGGCCGAGACTGAACCACGGAACGATCGTCTCGAAGGCGACCGAGCCGCCCTCGAGCAGGACGTTCCCCCGGCCGTCGAACTGCAGCCACATCACGAGACTGCTCAGCAGCGGCACGAGGGACAGTCCGAAGGCGGCCCGGGGCGCCTCCTCGTCGCTCAGGAGGAACACCACCAGCCCGGCGACGAAGGCCGTCGCGAGGGTGACCTCGATCAGCACCATCTAGAACCACCCTCCATAGAGGCCGAAGGCGACCAAGAGGACCACGAGCCCCAGCATCAGCAGGGCCGCGTAGTTGACCACGACGCCGGACTGGAGCCGCCGGAGCCGGCCCCCGATGAAGAGGCTCATCGAGCTGACGCCGTTCACGAT
>CAZKPC010000067.1:0-2963 GCA_964554565.1 uncultured Halobacteriales archaeon | reverse complement strand
ACCACCAACGGCAGCTTGATGTTCCACCGGACGCCGTGGGGGTCCTCCGCGGTCTCGGACCGCGGTTCGCCGTGGAAGGTCAGCAGCACCATGCGGAAGGTGTAGAAGCCGGTGATGAACACGGCGGCGAGGCCGAACGCGTAGGCCACGAGGAGGACCGGGTCGTTCAGCCCGTGGACGAGGGCCTCGTAGAGCACCTCGTCCTTCGACCAGAAGCCGGCGAACGGGAAGATCCCGGCCAGCGCCAGCGACCCGGCGAGGAAGGTGTAGTAGGTCACCGGCATGCGGTCCTTCAGGCCGCCCATGTCCCACATGTTCTCGTTGTGGTGCATGGCGACGATGACCGAGCCGGCGCCGAGGAACAGGAGCGCCTTGAAGAAGGCATGGGTGGTCAGATGGAAGACCGCCGCGACGTACCCGCCGGCCCCGAGCCCGATCATGATGTACCCGTACTGGGAGATCGTGGAGTAGGCGAGGACCTGCTTGATCTCCCGCTTGACGACGCCCATCGAGGCGGCCAGCAGCGCGGTCACGCCACCGACCAGCGCGATGACCGCCAGCGCCGTCGGCGAGAGCGCGTAGAAGCCGTACATCCGGGCGACGAGATAGACCCCGGCCGCGACCATGGTGGCGGCGTGGATGAGCGCCGAAACGGGGGTCGGCCCCTCCATGGCATCGGGCAGCCAGGTGTGCAGCGGGAACTGGGCCGATTTGCCGATGACACCGCCCAGGACGAGCAGCCCGATGACCGTGAACCAGGCCTCGGGACCGTAGCCGAACGTCCGGACCGTGGTCTCGCCGGCGAGGGCGGATTCCGCGATGGCCGGGAAGGAGCCCTCGCCGGCGAACCGGGCGGTTTCGAAGGTGACCAGTACCGCGACGGTGCCGACCAGGAAGAAGTAATCGCCGAACCGCGTGACGAGGAACGCCTTCTTCGCGGCGCTGGCGGGGCCGTCCTCGCGGAACCAGAAGCCGATGAGCAGCCACGAGCACAGGCCGACGAGCTCGAAGAAGACGAACGCCATCAGCAGGTTGTCCGCCAGCGTGAACGCCAGCATCGAGAACGCGAACAGCGAGAGCCCGGCGTAATACCGGGGCAGGCCGGTCTCGCCCTCGTCGTTCATGTAGCCGAGGCTGTGGACGAACACCAGCAGCGAGACCAGCGAGACGATCACGAGCATCAGCGAGGAGAGCGGATCGAGGAGCATGCCGAAGGAGAGATCGAACACGCCGTCTCCCACGACCCAGGTGTAGAGGGTCTCGTTGGCGTACTCTCCGGTCCGCACGGCGAACACGACCCAGATCGAGAACAGCAGCGAGGCTGCGAGGGCGATGATCCCGGGGATCGCGCCGTCACGGGGCAGCAGCTGGGGCGCGAAGTGGCCCAGCAGCATGGCGATCAGGAACGCGGCGAACGGCAGCAGCGGGATGGCGGGTGCGAAGTCGAAGGCGCCTACCATCTTACCACCTCATGGTCGCGGCCTCGGTCACGTCCACGTCCGCGAAGTTGCGGAACAGGACCAGGATGATGCCAAGCCCCACGGCGACCTCGGCGGCCGCCAGGGCCATGGTGAAGAGGGCGAACGTCTGTCCCGTGAGGTTCCCGTGGTACTGGGAGAACGCGACGAGGTTGATGTTGCCCGCGTTCAGCATCAGCTCGACCGCCATCAGGAAGATCAGCGCGTTCCGTCGCGTGAGGATGCCGAACACACCGATGCAGAACACCGCCGCGGCCAGTAGCAGGTAGTACTGGACGGGGACCATCCTACTCCTCCCCCTCCTGATCGCGGCGAGCCAGCATGATCGAGCCGTCAAGGGCGGCGTCGAGCACGACCGCGATGGCGATCAAGGCGATCAGGAAGCTCTCGACCGGATGGGCCGCGAGCCCCTCCAGGCCGATGAGCGCGTAGCCGATCGACCCCGTGATGCTCTCTCCCTCGGGGAACCCGGTGGCGGCTCCGAAGGCGGCTTGGAGGCTCACGATCCCCAGGACGGCGAAGAGCGCGACCGCGCTGACGCCGCGCCAGAGGTGGCCCCCGAGCCCGAGCTGCGGGTAGGTGACCAGGCCCGGATCCGTCGCCTCCTTCCGGACGAGCATCACCGCGAAACTGATCAGGATCAACACGCCGCCGACGTAGACGAGGATCTGCATCGCCGCGACGAACTCGGCCTGTAACATGACGAAGTGGACGGCGACCGAGAGGAGCGCCACGCCGAGCAGGAGGGCGGAATGCCAGACGTCCCGGACCAGCACGACCCCCAGACTCGCCCCCAGCGTGATGGCGGCGAAAAACAGGAACGCGACGAACTCCAGCGGTGTGGCTGCCATTGGGGGCCCTTCAAACCAGCGGCCTTTGAAGATTTCTAAATACCCAGCGTCCGCCGGCGGATGGAGCGACGGCACACTGACTCCAGAGGTGGCTCAAGACGAGGAACAGGGGGCATTCGTCAGCGAGAGGGTCCGGTCGTTCACGCTGCGTGAATCACGTGCGCTCCGTCGGCCTCATGTAGTCTGCCACCGTATCACATACCCACCCAGGCGGGACGCCCGCCCCCATGGCGGGACAATCGGACAATATCGGGTTTCCGCCGCTATCCAGCGGCAGACACCCCTGCTGTGGGCAGACGGTGGGTGCGGGTGGGAAGGTACTCCCGAATCCCAGACGGGAGAGGGATAACGGAGGCGTGGCACTCCTATCATTCAGCCGGTTTGCAAACCCGAGGGTCCCGAACCAGCCGCTGGGTACGGTGGGAAGCCCTGTCGGTTACGACGGGGAGGATGTCATTGGTAGTCGACGGCGCCCTCGCCCTCGCCGACCCAGGCGCCGCGGTCGGGTTCCCGGGAGGCCAGCGGGTCGACGTCCTTGTACCAGGGGACGTTCTTGAGCTGCTCCTTGTTGTAGACGAGGTCGTCCTTCGTGTCGCCCGTGAACTCGAACTGCTGGGTGAGGACGATGGCGTCG
>CAZKPC010000066.1:0-9891 GCA_964554565.1 uncultured Halobacteriales archaeon | reverse complement strand
CCCATCAGATGCGCCCGCTTGGCGCCCACCCGCGCCGGCACGAGCCCGAGCCCGGTCGCGACGGCGAACGCGCCTACTCCCAGGAGCCCGCCGAACAGGAACGCCACCACGCTCAGTCCGGCCAGTACCGCCACCGAAAGCCGCGTGTAGTCCAGCTGCCCGACGATCCGCAGGTAGCGGTCGCCCACGACCCACACCATCGGAAAGGCGATGGCGGCCGCCACCCCGACCGCTCCCAACAGCAGTGGGAGGTTCAACGGGACCCCCGCCGAGTCGAGGGCCACGAGAACGCCCGTCCGGGGCGATCCGAGGGCGACGAGGGCGAAGATCGCAAAGATCATGTTAGCGGTATTGACCCCGCTCGTGGTGATGACGAAGCCCCGTGGCCCTTCCGTCGAGGGCACGAACGACAGCAGCAAGGTGGCCGCGATGGCGCTGGAGACGCCCGGCAGATAGCCCACGGCCGCGCCGGCCACCGTCCCGGAGAACGCGGTCCCGGCCACGATGGTTCGGGGCAGCTTGATGACCGCGTCCGGCTGGGATGGGATCCCTTCGCCGCCCATGGCCTCGAGGAGCACGGGGGCCCCGAATAGACCGGCGAAAAGGGGGGCCAGCATGCCGCCGGCGTCCAGGGGTGCCCCCGGATTAAGATCCAGCGTCAAGACGCCCAGCCCCGCGCTGGCGATGAACGCTGCCACGCCGCCAAAACGAGCTTTCGGCGAGGTCTCGGTGGCCACGAGGAAGACTGCTGCGGCGACGAGGACGGTCCCGATGTGCGGGCGGAGCAGCGGGAACAGCTCGACCATCACGGCCGTGATCGGCCAGGCCAGCGGCAGTGCCAGCAACGCCGCGATGCCGCTCCCGAGGGCCGACAATCGGAGCGCCTCCCGTCCCCGGCCGTCGATCACGAGCTTGTGGCCCGGCAGCGCCGTCGCGGCCATCGCCGCGTCCGGTACCCCGAGCGAGAGCGCCGGCACCACGTCGAGGAAGGTGTGGGCAACCCCTGCCGCGAGCATCGCTGCGCCGACGAGCTCCGGCGGTCCAGGAATGGACGGCGCCACGGACGCGAGAAGCAGGGCGAAGTTGTTGGCGTGCAGGCCCGGCACCAGTCCGGTGACGGTCCCGACGGCGACACCGCCGAGCGTGAAGAGGAGCATGCGACCCGCCAGCGCCGGCTCGACGACGAACGAAACGCCCGCCAGCTCCATCGCCTCCGGCTGGCCGCGTGTTCGTACTTGAAGCTACGTCGACCGCACCATTGAGTTCTCGCCCGCTAGTAACCGTACCGGGTTACCCGAACAGGTCGCCGAGGCCTTCCCCGGAGACGTCCTCGTCCTCTTCCTCCGCGGCCTCGTCCGCTTCAGCGGCCTCCTCCTGGGCAGCGTCCTCGGCCTCCGCCTCCTCGGCGTCGGGTTCGTCATCTTCGGCGGCGGCTGCGCCGCCGTCACTGCCGCCAGCGGGCACGGCGGCCGCTTGTGCGACGGCCTCCTCGATATCGACGTCCTCCAGCGCGGCCACGAGCGCCTTGACGCGGGAGTCTTCCACGTCAGCGCCGGCCGCCTCGAGGACGTTCGTCAGGTTGTCTTCGTTGAGCTCTTCGCCGGTCTCGTGCAGGATGAGGGCTGCGTATACGTATTCCATGGTTGGGTTACTCGAACATGGCGCCGAGCGCGTCGCCGCCGTCACCGTCGTCCTCCTCCTCGGAGTCGTCGGCGTCGGCGTCGTCAGGCTCGGTCGCCTCGTCGCTGTCGTCGGGTTGGTCGTCGGGCTGTTCGGCCGGTTCCTCAGCGGGTGACGCCGGGTCGGCGTCGCCCCGCAGTTCGTCGGGGAGCGCCTCGGGATCGTCGATCCTGGCGGCGAGGGCTCGGATCCGCGCATCGGCCCGCCGGACGAGTTCGTCGGCGAGCTCCGGGGTCTCGATGGCCGCATGCAGCGCCAGGCTCGTGGCTTCTGCACGCGCCGTCGAGAGGAGGGTGTGGACCGTCCGGTCGGTCGGGATCGCCGCGTTCACCGCCAGGTTGCGCCCGCGAGCCGCGGCGGCCGAGATGTCCGTTCGGTAGTCGTCCACGTCGATGGCGAGTTCCTCGGCTTCGAACAGCGTGTCGTCCGCGTAGACGGCTCGCAGATCGAGGCCCACTTCCTTGGGTTCGATGCCGAGCTCGGACAACACGTTGGCGAGGTCACCGGAGACCTCGTCGTCGGCTTCAGCGACGACGCTATCCTCGGTTACCTTGATGGAGCCCTCGAGGATCTGGGCTTGGGCGCCGACGTTCTGGAGTTCTCCCACGAACGGCCCCGGGTCCATCCCGGTGTCGCCCTCGGGAATCACGATGTCGTTCGGCGCCACCTCGCCCTCGTTGATCGGCGCCGGGGTTTTCGACGCCTCGAGCTGCTGGTAGAGCGCGAAGGGGTTGTCGTCCGTCGCGATCAGCGCCACCTGGCCGGAAACGTACTCGTTGAGTTCGTCGAGGTCGGCCTCGACCTGATCGAGGGCTCGCAGGACCAGCGAGTTCCGGCTCATGCGAAGCTCGGCATGCCCCTGTAGCTCCGCCCGCATCGCTTGGAGCTGGCGGGCCGGGATGCCGGTCACGTCCACGACGCCGATGCTGTCGTGAGAGCCCGCGAAATCGACGAGGGCGTCGACTTCCTCACGCTTCCACGCCGGGACTTCATCCGTCTTCCGTTCGGTATCGGCGCTCATCAGGTCACCTGCTCCGCCGGGCCCATCGTCGTTTTGACGTAGACGGAATCGACGTTGAGCGGCCCCTTCTCCAACGTCGCGTGCAGCCGCCGGAGGATGACGTCGACGTTGTCGGCGATCTCCTCGGCCGACATGTGCTCCGCGCCGACGCGCGTATGGAAAGTACGTCGATCACGGCTCCGCAGCTGCACGGTGTTCTGCATGCGATTCACGACCTCGACGACGTCGTCATCCGGCTCCAGCGGGGTCGGCATCTTGCCCCGCGGGCCGAGGATGGTTCCGAGCTCGCGGCCGATGTCCTGCATCAGCTGGGCTTCGGCCACGAAGAAGTCGGTGCTCTCGGCTAAGTCCTTGGCGGCGTCGTCATCGTCCCCGAGATCATCGAGGTCCGACGCATCGTACACCGCGTCCGCAACGGACTCCGCCCGAACGGCGGTCTCGCCGTCCGCAAACACCACGATGGTCGTGTCCTGGCCTGTGCCGGCCGGAAGGACCACCGACTCGTCGACGCGCGCCGAGGGGTCGTTGAGGTCGAGGTCGCGCAAGTTTACGGCGAGGTCCACGGTCTCGCGGAAATTGCGATCCGGGGCCTCCGCCAGTGCGCGTGAGACAGCGTCTTCTATGTCCTGATCTGCCATCGTTCACCTCCGTAGTCCGCCGAATGGCTCCTACGGGGAAACAGGCGCTCCGCCTGCTCAGCTCAAGCGACGGGAATTGTGTACTTAAGGCCGTCGAACCCGCGGTTGACCGCTGCCGGCGGGTATTCGGCCTCTCGTCCCCCGAGAAGTTTCTTTACGCTCGACCGTGAGGGCCCAGCCGATGAGCGATGAGCCGCCGTGGTATCAGACGACTCGGGGCCTCGCCGTCGTGTTCGTCTACGCGGTGTTGACCCTTGTCGGCGTCGCCCTTTCGACGGAGCCATCGCAGGTCTCGGGCATCGTGAACGGGACCTATATGAACGTCTCGACGGCGACCGGAGAGTCGGCGGCCACGCCGCCGGCGATCTATCTCTATGCCTTCCTCGGCGCGATGGCTTACGCCTTCACGAGCATCATCGCGAAGTTCGAGCGCGGGACCACCGGTGTCCTCCGAGTCGGGCTCAGGGCGTTGGCCGCCCTCCCGCTGGCGGCCGGGGTCTTCCTGCTGGCCGGCACGCTTGGAATCAGTGCCGCCGACGGCAGGGTGCTTGCCGGGGTGGCATTCCTCGTCGGGCTGTACGTCAGCGTCGCGCTCAAGGCCCTCGGCGGGCTCGCGGAACGGCTCCTGGGTCTTTCAGCCTCGGACAGCAACTCGGCCGAGCAAACCGAAGACCAGGAGACCGATTGATACGGGTCGGGTGGATCGACCTGGTCCGGAGAACAGTGTCGCGCTAAGCCTCGGCTTCCTCGGCCAGGACGTCGTCGTACTCGCCTTCTTCGACGCGCTCGTCGAAGGTCCGCGCGTCCTCGCCGTCGATGGTCACGCCCATGGAGGCACACGTCCCGGCGACTTCCTTGGCCGCGTTCTTGATGTCGTACGCCAGCAGGTCGGGGAGCTTCTGTTCGGCCACCTGCCGCACGTCCTCGACATCGATGTCGGCCACGTAGTCGGATTCCGGGCGGCCGCTCCCGGTTTCGAAACCGGCCACGTCCTTGATGAGGGCGGCCGTGGGTGGCACGCCGATCTCGATCTCGAAACTGCCGTCGTCCTCGTAGGTGATCGTCACCGGGACTTCGGTGCCCTCGAAGGCCTCGGTGCGGTCGTTGATCTCGCCCACGACGGCTTGGACGTCGACGGGCGTCGGTCCGAGTTCCGGCCCGAGGGGTGGTCCTGGGGTGGCCTCGCCGCCCGGGACGAGGATCTCGATGGTTCCAGCCATACCTCGATGAGGTGGGGCGGCGAGTTTAAGCATTGTCTTCTGTCGGTGAGCCGGCCGCTCGCGGCCGGTTTCTGGCCCCCGAGCGGCGGTCGGACCGCCGCAGGTATCGGCCGACGGAGTCGCCTCTTGGACTGACGGTCCGTCGACGTCCACACTAAGCAAGATCGGGTGCATCCGAAACCGGTCGCCGGAGCTGGCAACGGGCGGAGTCGTCACGCTTTTCGCCGGTCCCGTCGACCTCTCCTACGATGGGGCTCGAGGAGGAAATCGAGGCGATCGAGGAGGAAATCCGCGAGACCCCGTACAACAAATCCACCGAGGAACACATCGGCCGACTGAAGGCGAAGCTCGCGACGAAGAAGGAGAAGCTCGAGACCCAGCAGTCCGGCTCCGGGGGCGGCAGCGGCTACGCGGTCCAGAAGACGGGGGACGCCACGGTGGCTCTCGTGGGGTTCCCGAGCGTCGGCAAGTCGACGCTCCTGAATGCCCTCACCAACGCTGAGAGCGAGGTCGGCGAATACGAGTTCACGACGCTCGAGGTCAACCCGGGCATGCTGGGTTACCGGGGCGCGAACATCCAGCTGCTCGATGTCCCGGGGCTCATCGAAGGCGCTGCCGGCGGCCGGGGTCGCGGCCGCGAGGTCCTCTCTGTCGTGCGGGCCTCGGATCTCGTGCTGTTCATCGTCTCGCCCTTCGAACCCGACCGGTACGAACGGCTGGAGGCGGAGCTCCACGCGAACAACGTCCGGGTCGATGCCGAGCCCCCGAAGGTCTCCATCAGGAAGACCGGCCAGGGCGGGATCCGCCTGACGGCCCCTGACGACCTCTCGCTCGAAGAGGCGACCGTCAAGGAGATCCTCCGGGAACACGGGATCGTCAACGCCGACGTCGCCATCCGCGAGGACCTCGACGTCGATCGGCTCATCGACGGGGTGATGGACAACCGGGTCTACCTCCCCTCGATCGTGGCGATGAACAAGGTCGACCTCGTCGAAGAGGAGTTCGCGGCGGCGGCCAAACGGGAGCTGTCCGAGTACGGCGTCGACCCGAACGCGGTGATCGAACTCAGCGCCGAAACCGGGACCGGCCTGGACGGGCTCAAAGCCCGCCTCTGGGATACGCTCGGGCTGGTTCGCGTATACATGGACAAACCCGGACGGGGCGTCGACTACGACGAGCCGCTGATCCTCCGTGAGGGCGACACCGTCGGCGATGCCTGTGACAAGCTCGGCGGGAACTTCCGCGACGGGTTCCGGTTCGCCCGGGTTACCGGCCCGAGCGCCAAGCACGACGAACAACAGGTCGGGCTGGACCACGAACTCGCCGACGAGGACGTCCTGCGGATCCTGACTCGGCGATGACAGTCCGGTCCGGGGTGACGGTCATCGCTATCGCCGGCCTCCTGCCGTGGCTCGTCGTGATGGGCGAGAGCGGGTCGATAACCCTGGTGTTCGCCTTCGGGCTCCTGAACCCGGACGCCCTGCACTTGACCTGGATTTCGTCGTACCTCACGACGCTCACCCGCGGCGTGCCGCGGTCGCTGCTCGCCTGGCCGGCGGCGACGCTGCTTTGGATCAGCGCCCTGGGCAGCGGGATCATCGGGCTGACCACCGGCCGTGAGGACCGACGCGTCACCGGCGGGCTCCTCGCGCTCTCCGGGTTCAGTTTGATCCCGGTATCGCTGGCCGTCGGCCGCCCGACGTCGGTGACCGCCGTGCCCGTTGGCACCGTCTTGCTGTTCGTGATCGCGTGGTGGCGATACGGCGATGCCCTCGGTCGAATTCCGACCGGCCATCGAGCGAACGAACGGTAGGCTTTTCGGACCGCTCCGAGTGGGTCTAGGTATGACCCAAGACGGCGTGCTCGACCACACCATGATCCGGGTCGAGGACCTCGAACGGTCGGTCGACTGGTACACCACCAACCTCGAGTACGAGGAGAAGCACCGGTCCGAACACGAGACGTTCACGCTGGTGTTCCTCGGACCCGAGGACGTCCATGACCAGGGCGCCGTCCTCGAACTGACCTACAACCACGACGGCCGGTCCTACGACCTCGGGGACGCCTGGGGCCACATCGCGGTCCGGGTCGAAGACGTTCACGACGCCTATTACGAGCTCATGGACGAGGGGGTCGAGGACTACCGCCGGCCCGAGGACAACCCAGGCTACGCCTTCGTGAAGGACCCGGACGGCCACGAGATCGAGATCGTGGAACGGGACTACGGCGCGCGGTGGAGCCTCGACCACACCATGATGCGCGTCGAGGACGCCGACGAGGCCCTGGGCTGGTGGGTCCGGAAGCTCGGCTACGAGGAGGTCGGGCGCTGGGAGGCCGACACCTTCGCGAACTACTTCGTGCAGCCGCCGGACGCCGCCCGGGAGGCGATGGCCGTCGAGCTCACCTACAACTACGACGGCCGCTCCTATACGATGGGTGACGCCTGGGGGCACCTCGCGGTCCGCACTTCCGACCTCGAGGAGTACTGGGCCCAGCTGATGACCCGGGAAGCTGCGGACTACCGGGACCCGGAGAGCTGTGGCTACAACTACGCGTTCACGAAGGACCCGGACGGCCACGAGGTCGAGGTCGTCGTCCGCTAAAGGACGCGCTCACTCGTCGCTGCGGCGGCGCTCGAGGTCGGCCTCGTGGAGATCCACGAGGAGGCTCGTGAGCGTGGAGAGCACGAGCAGCTGCACGCCCAGCAGGATCGCGAACCCGGCCACCAGCGCGAGCACCTCGTGGCTGATGCCCCGGACGAACCACTCGAAGGCGATCCAGAGCGCCAGCGCCGCCCCGACGAGGCCGAGCCCGACCCCCGAGTTCACGAGGTAGCGGTGGCGCTTGCGGGCGACCGTGAGCCACTCGCCGGGCCGGTCGGAGACGGTCATTCCGGTCGGGCGATCGGCGCCCAGCGCTATCGGTCTTCCGCTTGATCGCGTGAGTTGCCCGGCCTATAGCGGGGGGAACGCCGCGGCAACAGCGCTGCCGGCGCGTCGGCGAACGCCCGCAGCGCTTCGGCCTCCAGCTCGTGCAACGCACCGGGGAGGACCAGGAAATGGAGCGGTTCCCCGAAACTCCGGTGGGCGAGGGCGTCGAGGCTGTCGGCGGCCACGAGGGGATCGGCACTCCCGGCGCGGACCACCGCGACCCCCAAGGTGTCAGGGTAGGTGTCCGCCAGCGCCGCGGCCGCATCGTCCGCCGAGAGGTAGCGCCCCGCTTCAGCGTCGATATCGAGGTAGATCAGGGTGTGGAGCTCCCGCGCGCGGTTCTCCGCGATCGTATCGAGCACGCTATCGGGGACGTCGGCAGCGCGGGAGCCGGGGAACGGCAGCGTCGTCGCCTTCCCGAAGCGATAGTTCTGGAGCCCGGTCAGCCCTGCGGCCGCGGCCTGCGTGCTCGTGCCGTGAACGACCCGGGTGTCGATCCCGCGGTCGTGCGCGCGGAGCCGCAGGTCGATGTGGGTCGTCGCCACGAGAGGGTCGCCGCCGACCAGAAGGACCGCTTCTCCGGAGTCAGCCGCCTCCAGGATCGGCTGGGGCGACTGTTCGACGCCGGACCGGTCGCGCACCTCGATGTCAACGTCGTGGAAGGCCTCCAGATCCGAGACCGAGGCCCCGGCCAATCGGCTCGTGTACTGCTCGATGAACACCCGATCGGCCGCCCGGATGGCCTCACGGCCCTCGAGCGTGATCGACCGCTCGTCGTAGAGGCCGAGCCCGACCAACGTCAGCATGGCCGGTCCTGTGGCGGGGCGAGCCAAGTATGGGTCGGTTCACTGGCTCAGTGATCGAACCACCCGCGATGCCAGCCTTCCCTGAGAGCGAGTAGCGCGGCACCAAGCCAGCCACCGAAGCTGAGGATGAAGAGCAGCCAGCCAGCCCGTTCATAGGCCGCCGAGAGCACGAGCGCCGCGCCAGCCACCATCCCGAGCACCGTGAGGGCCACTGAGAGCCCGGCGATCTGGCCCGAGTTCAGCCCGGCGATCGACATGCAATGACCGACACGATGGCGGCTGATAAGCGAGGGGATCTCGGTCACGAACCGGTGCCGATATCGAGGATGCTCCGCCTGGGCCCTGCTGCCCGGTGATTCGTGATAGGTGACCTGACCGGACCTCGCACACCGGGGTTCGAATCGGCGGCGGGAAGTGCCAGCTGAAGCGTCAGCCTTACCGCTTCCAGGTGGCAGTGGCTGAGTGATGCGCGCGCCGTGTGTCCGCGTGCCGGAGTCCGAAGGCGAAGCTACCCGCCGTTCGTTGGTGGCCGCCGAACTGCTGGACCACGAGCTCGAGATCGAGGCCGAAGAGGGCTGGCTCTACCTCCCAGTCACCGACGTCGAGGCTGCAGCCGAGGCCTATGAGGTCACCGAGCGCGAGTTCGAGCCCCGGGAGACCCAGACCCTCCCGGCGGATCTCCTCGAGGCCGACCCCTCCTACGAGCGGATCGGTGACATCGTCCTGTTGCACGAGGACGACCGCGAGCGCGCCCGGGAGATCGCCGAAGCCGTGATGGCCTCCGACCTCCCGGTCGCCTCTGTCTTGAACCGGGCTTCGGAGGTCAGGGGGACCGAACGGGTGCGTGAGTGGGAGGTGCTCGCCGGCGGCGGAACCGAAACAGTCCATCGGGAGTACGGCTGTGACTTCGCGGTGGACCTGGCTCGGGCCTACTTCTCGCCGCGGCTCGCGACGGAACGGCAGCGCGTCGTTAACCAAGTGCAGGCGGGCGAACACGCCTTCGATATGTTCGCCGGCGTGGGCCCGTTCGCGATCCGGATGGCGGAGGCCGGCGCGGAGGTGGTCGCGGTTGATATCAACGCTGATGCCATCGAGTACCTCGAGGCGAACGCCCGGCGGAACGGCGTCGCGGATCGCGTCACGGCCATCGAGGGTGACGTCCGAGAAGTGGCGAGTGGCTACGCCGGCTGGGCGGATCGGATCGTCATGAACCTCCCGCATTCGGCGGACGAATTTCTCGATACAGCCGTGACGATCGCTGGGACGGACTGCGTCGTCCACTACTATGACATCCAACCCGAATCGGACCCGTATAGCGCCGGGGAAGCCGCGATTCGTGAGGCGGCCGGCGATGCGTACTCCGTAGATATCACGGCCGGGCGGGTGGTCCGGTCCTACGCGCCAGGGCAGGTCAACGTGTGTCTGGAGGCCCGGCTCCGATCCCTCTGACCCGGCCGCTCGCTGGCGGTTGAGGACCCTGAATCACAATCCTTAACCACGAGTTCGGCCGTACTCAGCATCGTGCCGGCGTAGCTCAGCTGGCAGAGCGGTTCCTTCGTAAGGAACAGGTCGAGGGTTCAAATCCCTCCGCCGGCT
>CAZKPC010000065.1:0-9974 GCA_964554565.1 uncultured Halobacteriales archaeon | reverse complement strand
TCGCCAAGGCCGTCGCCAACCAGACCGACGCGACGTTCATCAAGATGGCCGGCTCGGAGCTCGTTCACAAGTTCATCGGCGAGGGCGCCCGGCTGGTTCGGGACCTCTTCCAGCTCGCGGAGGACCGGTCGCCGGCCATCCTCTTCATCGACGAGATCGACGCGATCGCTTCGAAACGGACCGACTCCAAGACCTCGGGCGACGCGGAGGTTCAGCGGACCATGATGCAGCTCCTCTCGAACATGGACGGCTTCGAGGAGCGGGGGAACATCCGCATCATCGCGGCTACGAACCGCTTCGACATGCTCGACGAGGCCATCCTGCGGCCGGGCCGGTTCGACCGGCTCATCGAAGTGCCGAAACCCGATGCGGAGGGTCGGGAGCTCATCTTCCGGATCCACACTCGCGAAATGAACGTGGCCGACGATATCGAGTACGAGCGGCTAGCGGCGAAAACCGAGGGCGCGTCCGGGGCCGATATCAAGGCCATCTGTACCGAAGCCGGGATGGTCGCGATCCGTGACGATCGCTCGTTGGTTTCGACGGCGGATTTCGAGAGGGCCCACGAGAAGCTGTCAGCCGTCGACGAAAGCGACGAGGTTTCGAAGACCTTCGCGTAGCCGAACGGGTCCGATATCCGCGAATCCCTCCGCCGATTGGCCAGCGCCCCGTCCCTACTCCTCCGGTGACAGCACTTCGAGGGTCGTCCGGATTTCAGAGGCGTCAGCTCCGCGAGGGAACGAGACTGATACGGCATCGACCCCGTCGATGGCTTCGAAGCGATCGAACTGCCGGCGAGCGTGGTCCGGCGAACCGACGGCCCCCAGCGCGTCGAGCAGCTCGTCCGGGATGGCGGTGATGGCCGCCTCTCGCTCCCCCGATCCCCAATCTGCCGCGATCCGGTGAGCGAGATCCTCGAACCCCTGGCGGGCGAGCGCCTCCCGATAGAAAGTGCCCATTCCGCCGATATAGAAGGCGAGATGTTGTCGGGCCAATCGGCGGGCCCGACCCGCGTCCTCGAGCGCACAGCAGGGAATGGACAGGGTGACCCGCTGGCTCGATCGATCGCGACCGCCGAGCTCGCCGCCCTGTCGAAAGTCCTCCAGTCGATCCCGGAGCCCGTCGTGTGTCAGCATGAGCGCGTGCCAGCCGTCGCCGAACCGGCCGGCGAGCTCGACGGATTTCGGGCCCATGCCGGCCGCGTCGATCGGCGGCGGGCTCGCCGGGGCCTCACAGCGCAGACGAAAGCCCGCTAAGTCGAAGAGCTCGCCCTGGTAGTTCACTGTTTCACCGGACATCACGGCACGGACGATCTCGATCGTCTCGCGGGTCCGCCGGAGCGGTCGCTGGAAGGACTCCCCGTGCCAGCCCTCGATCACGATCGGCCCGCTGGGGCCCAAGCCGAGCCGGAACCGGCCGTCAGATAGCTCCTGGAGCGTGGCCGCCGTTTGACCGATCAGTGCCGGAGACCGGGAATAGATCGGCATGATGCTCGTTCCGAGCCCGATCGTTTCTGTGCGCTCCGCCACGGCGGCGAGCACGCTTACGGCGTCCCGGCCCCACGTTTCCGGCAGCCAAGCGCGCTCGTAGCCGAGCTCCTCCGCGCGGGCGGCCAGTCCACAGAAGTCATCGAAAGAGGGCTGGGCGGCCACCGGGAGGAACGCGTCCCGCGTCACGCGTGCCCCACGACCTGAGCTGGCGGGTGTCTGGCCGTGGCTCCCAGCGGAGAAGCGATCATGGGATCTCTCCCCGCGGCCCGCTCATAAAGCCATCCGACCGGCGGAGCCACCTTTCCGATGCTCGTTCGCCGTTCCGCGTCCACATTGGTTACAGGACCAGGAAGATCAGGTACGGAAGTCCGAACAACAGGATGGTCATCACGAGCAGGAGGATCGCGTACCCGCCGGCGGTCCCGAACGCCGCGAGCCATGCCGGCTGGGAGAACTGATCCATGTTCCGGCGCTCGATTGCAACCGGCAAAAAGGCTCCGCTCAGGGGAGGATGTCGGCGATGCGGCGGGGCTGGCCCGAGAGGCTCGGGTCCTCTTCGATCAGCTGGAGGACCTCGTGATCGGTGACCTCGAAGTACTGCTTCTGAGTGGCCTGCTCGATCAGCTCCCGTTCGAGCCGGAAACTGGTTCCCTCGAAGTCGACGTCGACCCCGTCCTCGTCGAACGCGAGGGCTGTCATGTCTTGGGGGTGGGCGTGGCGAAGGAAAAACCTTCCAAGTCCCGTCGGACGGTCGTCCGACGTCCCCGGGCGGGTTTATTACGACGAAGGCAGACGGGTCCACCGTGTCCCTCCGACAGGACCCGCTTGACGAGCTCGTCATCCCGGACGGGGCCACCGTCGAGGAACACGACCTCGTGACGGCCGGCGACGTGTTGGTGGGCGGGCAGAGCACGGTGGAGTTCGGCGTCCGCGGACGGAACGTCCTCGGCGGCGAGCGCGTCCAGTTCGGGGGCGACATCGAGGCCGAGGGCGATTGTCGGCTGGACATGTGGTCGGAGGTCGACGGTTCGGTGCTGGTCGGCGAGGACGCCTACCTCGGCGCCCGGGCCCACGTGAAGGGGCAGCTCATCGTCGGCGGTGACCTCGACATCGGGGATGACGTCACCATCGATCAGGGGTTCGAGGCGAACGGCTGGATCGTGATCCGGAACCCGATGCCGACGATCGTGTTCCTGCTCATCTACCTCTCGCAGCTCCTCCGGTTGGGCGAGGAGGAGGCCGCCGAATCGCTGGTGAGCGAGCTGTTCGACTCGGACTCCGCTGGGGAGGAGCCACTCGTGGTCCCGCGTAGCAGCCAAGTGGGCGACGACGCGTGGCGGGTCTCGACTCCCGCTCGCGTGGGTAGCGGCTGTCGGCTGCACGGGAACATTCGGGCGACGGGCATCGACCTGGGTGCCGACACCGAACTGTTCGGGAGCCTGCGAGCGCGGGAGGATATCACGATCGGCCGCGGAGCGGTGATCCACGGCGACGTCTCGACCCGGGGCGGGAGCGTGGAGATCGAAGCCGAGGCCAACGTCAAGGGCGACGTATCCTGCGAGGACGCCACGATCCACCAGGCCGCGGAGGTCGAAGGGAGCATCCGGGCCCGCGGCGATCTCCGGCTCGTGGACGAACTGGCCGCGACAGAGAAGGATACGGAGGAGGAGCCGGCGGGAGCCGACGGAGAGGCGGCGGCGGACGAAGCAGCGGAGGCCACGGATGACGAAGCATCGACGTCCGAGCCGCCTGAACCGGACCCCGCGAATCACGTTTGTGAGGAATGTGGCCGGGCCTTCGATTCCCAACAAGGCCTCGCCGGGCACTCACGCGTCCACAACTGAAACTGACCACGAGCCCTCGCTGCCAGCAACCGAAAAGGTGTAACCCATCTCGCGGATAACCGGGGCATGCTCCGGCTGGCCCTGGCGGGCAAGCCCAACGCGGGGAAGTCGACGTTCTACAAAGCGGCCACCCGGGCCGAGGTGGACGTCGCGAACTACCCGTTCACCACCATCGATCCGAACCGGGGCGTCGCCCATGTCCGCACCGAGTGCCCCTGCCTCGAACTGGACAGCCGGTGTGGGAACGACCGGTGCGCGGACGGGAAGCGCTACGTCCCGATCGAGCTCATCGACGTGGCCGGGCTGGTCCCGGGCGCCTCGGAGGGCCGGGGGCTCGGCAACCAGTTCCTGGACGCGCTCATGGACGCCGACGCGATCCTGAACGTGCTCGACGCCGCCGGGGCGACCGATGCCCAGGGCGAGCCGGTCGAGGTCGGCACCCATGACCCGGTCGAGGAGGCGGATTTCGTCGAGACCGAGCTCGTCCAGTGGCTCGCCGACGTGATCGGGCGGAACTGGGAGGGGGTCGAACGACGATCACGTTCGCCGGATTTCGACCTCGAAGCGACGCTCACTGACGTGCTCTCGGGGCTCGGGGCGAGCGAGGCAGCGGTCGCCGGCTGTCTCCGGGAACTGGACTACCCGGAGGACCCGATTCAGTGGACCCCAGAGGACCGGCGGGCGCTGGCCAGGGAGCTGCGAGCTCGGACCAAGCCCCTGGTGCTCGTGGGGAACAAGATCGACATCGCACCGGCCGAGCTCATCGAGCGCCTGCAGGCCCTCGACCGGCCGTTCCAGCCCGCGACCGCCGAGGGCGAACTGGCGCTGCGGAAAGGGGCCGAGGCGGGGATCGTCCGGTACGATCCGGGCGATGGCTCCTTCGACGTCGTTGGCGAGGCGAGCGAGGACCAGCTGTCGGGGCTGGAGCAGATCCGGTCCGTCCTGGAGGCGTTCGGTGGGACGGGCGTCCAGGCGGCGCTGAACACCGCGGTCTACGATCTCCTCGACCACATCGTGGTTTTCCCCGTCGAAAACGAGACGCGCTGGACCGATTCTCAGGGTGCCGTCCTGCCCGACGCGTTCCTGCTCTCACAGGGGTCGAGCCCGCGTGACCTGGCGTACGCCGTCCACTCAGATATCGGCGACGGGTACCTCCATGCCGTGGACGCGCGCAGCGATCGCCGGATCGGCGAGGACCACGAACTCGAGGACGGCGACGTGATCAAGATCGTCTCCTCGGCGAGCTGACCCCGGCCGGAGCCTACCCCGGTCCAGGATCCGAAGCGAGGGTCTCGTGGATCCCGATGACGAGCGCCGGCACCACGACCATGAACAGGTGCTCCTCGAGCGGAATGCCGACGAACTCGATCCCGGTCCGGAGCGGGATCGCGAAGACCCCGACCTCGAGCGTATACCAGTCCCAGACGTAGGCGAGCGGATAGAGGACCGCGATCGTCCTGGCGGCGGACCACCAGGCGCCGGCCCGGTGGAGCAGGACCGCGGCGAGTGTGCCGAACGCCGCTTCGGTCGCGAGGTAGGTATAGGGTCCGAAGACGCCGATATCGGGTAGCGGCCGACCCACCAGGGGACCGTACCACACGGCCGCGACCAGCACGGCCAGGAAGACGTAGGCGCCCCGGACCAGCAGCGGGGTGGCGACCGACGGCGGCCGACGGGCGGCGACAGCCGCGACTGCGCCGAGGAGAACGGCCGCGACCGGGGCACTCGGGGGGAACACCCCGTCGACGGTGAACCACAGCACGGCGACCAGGCCGGCACCGAGGAGGCCGTTCGCGAGCGTGCGAGCCCGATCCGCACCCAGGACGACCGGGACAGTCCGTTTCTCGATCGACCGATCGTACCCCAAATCGGTCGCGTCATCGACGATTTTCACGCCGGCGAGCACGATCAGGAGGACGCCGGCGAAGGTCACCGGCATGGGCGTTAGGACCCCTGCCGCGGCGGCGAAGCCGCCCAGCAGGGCGAGCGCGACGCCGACCGGGTACCCCAGCGTCGCCCCGATGGGGTTGGTGTCGAGCTGGGGCGCGTGGAAGTACCCGATGAGCCACGTCGGGGCTGTCAGGATCGCCGCCAGCCGGCCGGCCTGGGTCCAGAGAACCAAGAGGGCCCCAGCGTACGCCACCGCAGCGGCCGCGATGGCGAGCCGACAGCCGCCGACCGTCAACGGGTGGTCGTCGTCCTCGCCACGGAAATGGAAATCAACGTATCCGTCCTTCACGTGGGCGGTGTAGACGGCTAAGAAGATCGCGGCCAGGTGGACCCCGCCCGGGACGGCTTCGAACCGACCGGCCAATACCGCCCCGAAAGCAGAGGCCGCCAGCGGAGGGAGCATGAACACCGGGTGGACCTGCGATGCCAGGGCACGGGCCGTCGCCGTCGGCCCGGTTCCGTGGCGGGCGACCGCCATGACGGTCGTTGAGGACTCGAACCACATAGAGCCACGGTTCGGGAGGCATCAGAAACCGGGTCCGGCCTGAGGCGGTCCGCTCTTCAGGTCACGGCCGCGGTGGCGGCCTCCATCGCGTCGAGCGCGGCCTCGATGTCCTCGAGGCTGGTCGCGTAGGAGAGTCGGGCATAACCCTCGCCGCGGTCCCCGAAGGCGTGTCCGGGAACGACCACGACGCCGCGGTCGATGACGGCCTCGACCCAGCCATCAGGGACCTCCGGCATCACGTAGAACGCCCCGGCCGGCGTCGGCACGGTGAGGCCCATGTCCCGGAGGCCATCGAGCACGACGCCCCGCCGGCGCTCGAAGGCCTCGACCATTTCGGTCACCCCGTCCTGCGGGCCGGTAAGCGCGGCTTCAGCCGCATATTGAGCGGGCGCGCTGGCGCAGGCCTGCCCGTACTGGTGGACCCGGAGCATCCGTTCGATCCGGCGGTTGCTGGCGACTACCCAGCCCAGCCGCCAGCCGGTCATCGAGTAGCTCTTCGAACAGGCGTTGACAACGACCACGTTGTCGGTCGCTGCGAACTCGTAGGGTGATCGGTGCTCGCCCTCGTAGAGGATGTGCTCGTAGACCTCGTCGGAGACGCAGACGACGTCGTGCTCGTCAGCGAGTTCCGCGAACGCCCGCATGTCGTCGGGCGATTGGACGGCCCCCGTGGGGTTGGCCGGGCTGTTGACGACGAACATAGCCGTGTCCTCGGTGATGGCCGCTTCGACGGCCGCCGGGTCCAACGTCAGGTCCGCTCGCAGCCCCACGGGGACCGGGGTACCCCCAGCGATGCGGGTCAGGGCGTCGTAGGAGACGAAGCCCGGATCCGGGATGATCACCTCGTCCCCGGGATCGAGATGCGCCTCGAACGCCAGGTGCAGCGCTTCGCTGCCGCCGGCGGTCGCGATCACGTCCGCCGGGTCGATCTCGAGATCGTTGTCCCGGGCGTGCTTCTCCGCGATGGCTCGCCGGAGCGGTTCGATGCCCTTGTTCGAGGTATACCCGTCCGCCTGCCCTTGCCTGATGGCGTCGACCGCCGCCTCCCTGGCGTGTGTCGGCGTCGGGAAGTCCGGCTGCCCGAGCCCGAGGTTGATGGCATCGGCGCCGGCCGCCTCGAAGACCTCGCGGATGCCGCTGATCGAGACCTGCTCGATCCGATCGGCGAAGTGAGTCATGGCTGTCGGCGCGGCCCCCTGGCGAATACTTCTTGCGATAACCGGCTTCCTGGCCCGGGATCGATCGCCGGACACCTCCGTCCGGAAGCCCCAAAGTCCGTGGTGTGATACGAGGCATCGATGGCCGTCCTGGACCGGTACGAACCGCTGGTCGACGACTACGACGCCTTCCGCGCGGCCTGCGATCGGGCGCTCCCGCGGTGCGTTCGGATCAATTCCATCAAGGCGACGGTCGATCGGACGACCGACGCCCTCGACGACGCCGGTCTCGACTGGTCCCGCCGCGGCTGGCATCCACGGCTGCTGGAACTCGACACCGGAGCCCCTGGGCGGACGTGGCCCTACTTCGCGGGATGGATCCACGGCCAGGAAGAGGTCTCAGCGCTGCCGGCGATGGTCCTCGATCCTCAACCCGGCGAACGGATCTGGGATGCGGCCGCTGCGCCCGGGAGCAAGGCGAGCCAACTGGCAGCGCTCATGGACGATACCGGACGCTTAGTGGCTAACGATGCCAGCCTCGGCCGGCTGGCGCCGCTGCGATCGAACCTGGCGCGACTGGGCGTCACGAACGCCGCTGTCACCCGTCAGGACGCTCGCGTCTTCTCGCTCCAGCCGTTCGACGGCGCGGACTTCGACCGCGCGCTCGTCGATGCGCCCTGCTCGGGGGAGGGCACCGTCCGGAAGAACCGGCAAGTGCTCGACGACTGGTCCGAGGACTATCTGACCGATGTCGCGGAGCTCCAGGCCGGGATCCTCCGCCGCGCGATCGAGGTCACCCGCCCCGGCGGAACGGTGGTTTACGCCACCTGTACGTTCGCGCCCGAGGAGAACGAAGCCGTGATCGATCGCGTCATCTCGCAGGTCGACGCGACGTCGGTCCCCTTCGAATGCCCGCTGGATGCCGATCCGGGCGTGACCGAGTGGGGCAGTGAGACCTACGATCCGACCGTGGCCCACGCTCGGAGAATCTGGCCCCATCTGAACGATACCGGCGGGTTCTTCGTGGCGAAACTGGGGGTGGGGGCGTGACCGACCCCGACCGGTTCGATCGCCTGCCGGCCGGCGGCGGTGACGGCCCCCATGGCAGCGAGCCGACGCGCGAATCGGTCATCCAGTACTGGGAGGAACGGTTCGGCGTGGATCGTCAGGCCTTCGAGGACCACACGTTCTGGGAGAAAGGGGCGGGGTCAGTCTGGACCGTGACCGAGGACGTCCCGGATCCGATCGCGGTCGAATCGCTCGGCCTCCGGCTGCTCCGAACCGGGGGCGAACACTGGAAACCGACTACCAACGCCGTGCAGCGGTTCGGCGACACGGCGACCCGCAACGTGATCTGGCTCGATCGCGACCAAGCCGCCCGGTTCGTCGCCGGTGAGGCCATATCGATCGACTGGGACGGCGACTGGGGCTTCCTCATCGCCTCGACTGACCTCGGCGGGACGTCGGCGGTACTCGGGGTTGGCTTGTACACTTACGGCGAGCTGGCCTCGAACGTCCCTAAATCCAGACGCATGGACCTCGGATAGCTGCCGAGCGACCGGCGGTTCATGCGATGGCTCCGAACCGTTTTGTAACGTTTATCCCCCTGGGACGGCGAGTTTCCTTGCATGACAGACGCGGAGGCCGATGCCGATGCCGAGCCGGACGACGGGGCCGCCGGCGACGAATCGGAGCCGGAATCGGCCACGGGGGAGTCCGGGTCGATTTCAGCGGAACCGGCCCACGAGGCGCTCGTCGCCGAGGTCGCCGCGTACGACGAGGAGCTGGCGGGAGAGGTGGGCGATCTGGCGGTCCAGGTGGCCGCGTTGAAGGCTGAACTCGCCGATCAGACCGCCGAAGCCGACGAACTGGAGTCGAAGCTCAAGCGCGCCCGGGCCGACTTCCAGAACTACAAGAAGCGCGCCAAGGAACGCGAGCAGGAGATCCGCGAACGGGCGACCGAGGACCTGGTTGAACGGCTGCTGGACGTCCGGGACAACCTGGTCCGAGCGCTCGAGCAGGAGGAGGACGCTGACATCCGGGACGGCGTCGAGGCGACGCTCGCGTCGTTCGATCGCGTGCTCGCGGAGGAGAACGTCTCCGCGATCGAACCCGAAGCGGGAGAGGAGGTCGATCCGAACCGCCACGAGGTGGTGCTGCGCGAGGAGGACGGCAACCAGCCACCAGGCAAGATCGAGCGGAGCTACCGGCCGGGCTATGAGCTCGCAGGAGCCGTGCTGCGGCCGGCGCAGGTCACCGTGAGCGAGGCCGGAGACGCCGAGAACGAGTGAGCGAAGCGGCCGAGGTTGAGTGGGCCAGCGGTTCGTATTATATCCGGCGTTTGTACTGTTTGGCGGAATCGAGAATCGATAGCAAGCGTCGACCTGCCCCGGGACGGGTCGCACCGCGCTGTAGCAAGCTTTAAACGGCAGAAACTGGTATCAATCGAACAACGATGGCGACTAACAAGATCCTCGGGATCGACCTCGGGACCACGAACAGCGCCTTCGCGATCATGGAAGGCGGTGACCCCGAGATCATCGTGAATGGGGAAGGCGACCGGACCACCCCGTCCGTTGTAGCGTTCACGGACGACGGGGAACGGCTCATCGGCAAACCCGCGAAGAACCAGGCGATCCAGAACCCCGATCGAACCGTGCAGTCCATCAAGCGCCACATGGGCGATCAGGACCACACGGTCGAGATCGACGACGAGGCGTACACGCCGGAGGAGATCTCGGCGATGATCCTCCAGAAGATCAAGCGGGACGCCGAGGAGTACCTGGGAGACGAGGTCGAGAAGGCGGTCATCACCGTGCCGGCGTACTTCAACGACCGACAGCGACAGGCGACCAAGAACGCCGGCGAGATCGCGGGGTTCGAGGTCGAGCGGATCATCAACGAGCCGACCGCGGCCTCCATGGCGTACGGACTCGACGACGAGTCCGACCAGACCGTCCTCGTGTTCGACCTCGGGGGCGGCACCTTCGACGTGTCCATCCTCGACCTCGGCGGGGGCGTCTACGAG
>CAZKPC010000064.1:0-10423 GCA_964554565.1 uncultured Halobacteriales archaeon | reverse complement strand
GGCTGATCGCCGACAGCACCGCTTGGACGGCCAGCCCGTCC
Organism: uncultured Halobacteriales archaeon; assembly: GCA_964554565.1. Lineage (GTDB taxonomy): Archaea > Halobacteriota > Halobacteria > Halobacteriales > Hikarchaeaceae > CAZKPC01. The sequence continues at coordinate 10,382 of CAZKPC010000064.1, read as the reverse complement.
GCGAAGTTCGGGCGGTAGGACTCGCCCGCCGCGGCCGCCGACAGGAACTCGTAGTTCTCGTGGATGAACGTGTGCTCCCAGCCGATGATGTGGCCCGGCGGCCACCAGCGGTCGATGTAGGGATCCTCCGGATCCGTGACGAGGACCGTCTCGTAGCCCCGGGCGTCGTCGGTCAACACCTCGAGTTCGTTGAGCCGTTCCAGCGAGAACCGGAGGCTGCCCTCGGAACCGTGAACCTCGACCGTGTGGTCGTTCTTGTGGCCCGTCGCGAAGCGGGACGCCTCGAACGTGCCGATCGCGCCGCTCTCGAACTCGGCCTGGGCCGTGAACGCGTCGTCCGCCGTGACCGGCCGGGTCTCGGCTCCGTCAGCCGTGGGCCGCTCGTCGATGAAGACCTTGAGCTGCCCGTTGACCGCCGTGATCTCGCCGGCCTCGTCGCCGATTAGGAACCGGGCGAGATCGACGGTATGGGCCCCCAGATCGCCGAGCGCGCCGGAGCCCGCGAGCTCGGCGTCGTTCCGCCAGCTCCAGGGCGCCTCGGGGTCGACCAGCCAGTCCTGGAGGTAGCGCCCGCGGAAATGGCGGATGGTACCCAGCGCCCCGTCCCCGATCAACCGTTTCGCGTACTGGATCGCGGGTACGTACCGGTAGTTGAACGCGCAGGCCGTGGTCGTCGAGCTCGATTCGGCCGCGTCGGACATGGCTTGGGCCCCGTCCAGCGTGGCCGCCAACGGCTTCTCACAGAGCACGTGGACGTCCGCCTCCAGCGCCGCGATGGACGGCTCGGGATGCAGATGGTTGGGCGCCAGGTTGTACAGGACGTCGATGTCGTCGATGACGGCCCGCCAGTCGGTGGCCGTCGTCGTGAAGCCGAGCCGGTCGACGTTCTCCTCGAGGGCGGCCTCGTCACGCCCGATGAGCACGTGGCGGTCGATCGACGGGGCGTCCGGGAAGAACATCGGGAGCCGGGCGATGGCGCTCGCGTGCGCCCGTCCCATGAACCGATGGCCGAGGAAGCCGACGCGCAGCGTCATGGTTAGGCCCAGTACGCCTCGCCAGGCTGGGTCTCGAAGACGGCCCGCTCTAAGAGTTCCACGGCCTTCTCGAGGCCTTCCCGGGAGGACGTGAGGGAGTCCTCGTGCTCGATGCTGAGCGTCCCGTCGTAGCCGACCATCCGCAGCGTGCTCACGACGTCCTTCCAGTGTTCCTCGCCGTGGCCGTAGCCGACCGACCGGAAGAGCCAGGACCGATCGGCTTCGGCCGTGTAAGGCGCCGTGTCGAGCACGCCCTTCAGCCGGGCGTTCTCCTCGTAGACCCGCGTGTCCTTGGCGTGGACGTGGTGGATCGCGTCGTGCTCGCCGAGGTAGCGGATCGCTTCGGGGATGTCGATGCCCTGCCAGTAGAGATGGGAGGGATCGAAGTTGCACCCGATGTGGTCGTTCGTCGCCTCCCGCAAGCGTACCAGGCCGGTCGGCTCGTAGATCAACATGTTCGGATGCATTTCGATGCCGATATCGACCCCGTTGTCGGCGGCGTGAGCGGCGAGATCACTCCAGTAGTCGACGGCGACGTCCCACTGATAGTCGTGGGCGTCAGCGTGTTCCGTTGGCCAGGGCGCGGTGATCCAGTTCGGCGTTTCGTCGTTCGGTCCGCCGGCCGGGAGCCCGGAGAAGCAGGTCACCACGTCCACGTCAAGCTGTGCCGCCAACTCGATGGCCTCCCGGAGTTCGGTATCGGCGGTGGCCGCACGCTCCGCGTCCGGGTGGAGCGGGTTGTTGTGCGTCGCCAGCGCGCTGATGTCGAGCCCGTGTTCGTCAAGCAGCCCCTGTAGCTCGGCCTGGGCGTCCGGATCGTCCAGGTACTGCTGCCGCGGTAAGTGGTCCTCGCCCGGGAAGCCCCCACAGCCGAGTTCGACGCGATCCAGCCCGATCTCCGCGAAATACGCGAGCGCGTCCTCGAGGGCTTCGTCGCCCAAGAGGACGGATACGACGCCGATTTGCATGGCGTTCAGCTGGATGTCCGCAGCCATCAAGAAGGTTTCTCAACATGTCGGTCCGGCCGCTGGATACCGGATTTCGAAACGAGGACCGACGGGACGCTGCGCGGACTGATCGATGAGCCCAGACCGTGGTCATTGGTCAACGGTCGAGACAGCCCCGATCCGAGACGTGGATCGCCGAAACGCGGGACGGAAACGAAGCGGCGGTTCCTGGGGTTATTCGTCGCCGAGCTCGTAGGAGTCCATGTCGCAATCCGACGCCGGGAACGCGTCGCACGGGTAGATGAACGGGTCGGTGGAGTCGACCAGGTTCAGGCTGTAGTTCGTGTCGTCCCGGTTCTCCGGGGCCAGCCCCTCCGCCAGGAAGATCCGGCGTTCGGCCGCGTGGTCGCAGGTACGGTACGTCTCCGGCCCCATGACGTTGTTCCAGGAGAAGCCTTGTTCCAGCTGGCGAATGACGCTCGGCGGGTGCATCGTGCCGGCGGCCTCAGCCATGGCGGCCCACTGAGTCACGCCAGTATACGCCATGGCCGCGCTCTGCGTTGCTGGTTTGTCGTACTCGCTCTGGAACGTCTCGACGAAATTGCCCGCGAAGTCGTTGTTCCCACTGAACTGGCGCACCCATGGGGCGAACCCGAGCACACCCTGGGCCTCCGGGCCCGACGCGCCAACGGTGAACCCGGTCATGTGCGGGATGACGACCTCGATTTCGTCGAGGATGCCGGAGTCGTCCATCTGCTTCAACGCCGCGCGTGCCAGCCCGCCGAAGCTCGTGAAGATGAGGACGTCCGCGCCGGATTCCTCGAGGTCCGCGATCTGGGCGGAGTGGTCGAGCTCCCCGACCGCGATCGACGTCGAGCCGAGGTTCTCCCAAGTGCCTTCATCGGCGAGCCATTTGTTGTGGGCATCCCGGTTGGACTGGCCGTAGGAGTAGTCCACGTAGATGTGATACATCGTCTTGTTCTCCCCGATCGCTTCGGGGAGCAGGCGCCCGGCGGCCCGACCGAAGTACTCCGAATGGCCGGACTTGTGCCAGTAGTACCGAGTGCAGTCCTTGCCGGCGATCCCGCCGGATGTCGAAATGGCCCCACTATAGGGAACCTTCTTCCGCTGGGCGATGGGCATCCCCGCCTTCGTGACGGTACTCGAGATGCCACCGAAGAACGCCTGGACGTTGTCCCGGTCGATCATGCGGTTGATGTTTTCGATCGACGGCTCAGCCTGCGCCTGTCCGTCCGCGTCCACGCCCTCGAGCTCGTGGCCCAAGACGCCGTTCCCGGACAACGCATCCGTCATGGCGACCGGTCCTTCGTTGTTGTTCAGATGTTGGATCGCCAGGTAGAATCCGCGGCGTCCAGCGCTGCCTTCCGGAGCCAGCGGTCCGCTCTGATCCGCGTTATATCCCAAGGTAGCCGTATCCCCATCAGGGGGCCAGTTGCCGATCGGATCGTGCTCACGGGCCGTCGTGGCCTCGCCGACCGTGGTACCCTCCCCGCCGTCACCGTCGCCACCACCGTCGCCGGTACAGCCAGCGAGGGCTCCGACCCCCGCCACACCGACCGTTTTCAGGAGCGTTCGCCGGCTCGTTGCACGCACCGTACGCTTGTTGTCTTGGCCCTCGCGAACCATGTTAGCACGGGTCGACGGGATTGTATATAGGTTTTACGCCGGATCCGGTTCCCGGCGTGGAGTTCGGCCCCGGCGAGCAGGCGGAACAACCGAACGGTTAACTACCGAACCTCCCGAGCTCCCGGAAAGGATGGATCTGGATCGACGGCGGTTCGTGCGGGCTTCCGTTGGCTCTCTCCTTGCCGCAGGTGCCGGGTGTTCCGCACCGACCAGCGGTCCGGAGGAGACGATCGAAACCGAACCCGGCTGGAAGACGTTCCGCGGCGACCGATACAACACCGGGTTCGCGCCGCAAAGCGCCGGCGTCGACGCCAACCCGGACGTGAAATGGGCGTTCGAGGCCCAGGATTCGTTCTGGGGCAGCCCGATCGTCGCGAACGGGACAGTTTTTGCCGGCAGTGCCGACAACAGGCTATATGCGATCGACGCCGAGAGCGGCCAGCTCGACTGGGAATTCGAAGCGAACCACCGCATCGAAACCACGCCGGCGTATGCCGATGACACGGTCTACGTCGCGTCCTACGACAAACACCTCTACGCGCTCTCAGCGGACACTGGCGAGAAACAGTGGGAACTGGAAACGGACGGGCTCGTTCGGAGCTCGCCGAAAGTCGTAGGGGATACTGTCTACATCGGCGCCGGTTGTCACAACCTGGCCTGCCAGTGGTACGGGGACAACCCTCCGGAAGCCGGCTGGGTGTACGCGATCGACGTCGAGACCGGAGAAGTGGACTGGGTCTTCGAACCCGGCAACGAGGTCCTCGGCACGCCGGCAGTGGGCAAGCGATCAGTCTACATCGGCAGTTCCGATGGGAACCTGTACGCGCTCGACCGGTCGAGCGGCGAGGAGCAGTGGCGTTACGGGACCCGGGATTGGGTCTGGGCCAGCCCCACGCTGGCCTTCGGCTCGGTGTTCTTCACGGACTGGGACGCCAAGGCCTATGCCGTCGATGCCGCGACCGGCGAAGAGGAATGGACCTTCGAGACCTACGGCGACTACATCTCGGGGTCGACAGCGGTCGACGAGGAGGCCGTTTACTTCGGTCACACGCCTGCGAACGCATCGCCCAACCCGAACCGAAAGGACGCCAAGGTGTTCGCCCTGGACCGACGCAACGGGTTCCAGAAATGGGAATACACGACGGACGCGCTCGAGATCGGGAGCAGTCCGGTCGTAACGGAAGGGTCGCTCTATATCGGGTCACACAGTCAGGTCGACGAACCCGGCACCGGTGTCTATGCATTGACCACTGCGGGAGAGCTGAAGTGGTTCTTCGAGGTCAAACAGCGGGGCGTCGGGACGAGTCCGGCGTTAGTGGATGGCGTGCTCTATTTCGGCGGCGCCGACAACCGCCTCTACGCCCTCCACTGATCGCATCCCCGCAAGGGGACACGGGCCGCAGCGAATCGAGTAGGGAGTCTCGGTCATTGCTAACCTAGTGAACAGCGGACCGAGCCGTTCACATCACCAGGTACTGATCGAGCTCTTCCGCCTCGAACTCGTCGACGGGGCCGGAATGAACCATCTCACCCTGATCGAGGACGTAGCCGTAGTTGGCGAGTTCGAGGGCCGCCTGGACGTTCTGCTCGATTAACAGCACCGTCATGCCAGCTTCGGTAATCCGCTCGATCGAGTCCATGAGTTCCTCCACGATCTGCGGGGCCAGCCCTTCCGTTGGTTCGTCGAGCAGGAGCAGGTCCATCTTCGGGAGCCGGAGCGTCCGTGCGATCGACAGCATCTGCTGCTCGCCCCCCGAGAGCGTGCCCGCCTTCTGGTCCTTCCGGTCTTCCAGCACGGGGAACAGGTCGTACAGTTCCTCGACCGACATGCCGCCCTCGTCGCCGCCCAGCGTCTTCCGACGGATCACGTTCCAGAAGCTCTGTGAGATCCGCGAGAGCTCGAGGTTCTCCGTCACGGTGAGCTCGGTGAACAGCCGCCGTTCTTCGGGGACGATCCCGACCCCGGAGAGCACGATATCGTCGGTTGGCCAGTCGGTGATGTCGGTACCGTCGTACCGGATCGTACCGGATTCGACCTCCGGCGGTTCGGCGCCTACGATACTCCGGAGGGTCGTCGTCTTGCCCGCGCCGTTCCGCCCGAGGAGCGTGACGATTTCCCCCTCCGGAACCTCCATCGTCAGCCCGCGGAGGATGTGACTCGAGCCGTAATAGGAGTGGACGTCCTCGAGCTCGAGCAGGCTCATCCGTTCTCCCCTCCGAGGTACGCCGATCGAACGGCGGGATCGTCCCGGATCTCCTCCGGTGGGCCCCTGGCGATGATGCTCCCGCGGTGCAGCGTGATGATCCGATCGGACACGTCGAAGACGACGTCCATGTCGTGCTCGACGAGGAGGATCGTCACGCCCCAATCGTTCCGCATCGTCCGGATCAGGTCCGTCGTCATGTCCGTCTCGGCCGGCGACATGCCCGCCGTCGGTTCGTCCATGAACATCAGTTCAGGATCCGTCGCCAATCCGATCGCGATCTCGAGCCGCCGCGTGTCCCCGTAGGGCAGTGCTTTGGCGGGCTGCTCCGCTTCGTCGCTGAGTTCGAGCGCCTCCAGGATCTCCTCGGTCCGCTCCCGGACCCCCTCGTAATCCTCCCGGCGGCGGAAAAAGTTGACACTGAACGAGCCGTGCTCGGTCATGAACGACGCGACGTCGACGTTCTCACGGACCGTCAGCTCCGGGAAGATGGCCGCCGTCTGGAACGACCGGCCGAGGCCCATCTGCGCGATCTCGTAGGGGTCCTTGCCGACGATGTCCTCCCCGTTGTAGTGCACGCTTCCGGACGTCGGCGAAAGCATCCCGGTGATCACGTTGATGAGCGTGGACTTGCCGGCCCCGTTGGGCCCGATCAACGAGACGAGTTCGCCCGCCTCGATCTCGATGTTGATGTCATCGAGGGCCACCAAGCCCCCGAACTCCTTCGTGACGCTCTGGGTCTCCAGGATCGTCACCCGTCGGACCCCCCAATCGAGCGCAGGTAGCTGCCGATCTGCTGGAACATGCCCCAGATACCGCTCGGGTATTTCCAGACGATCGCCGTGAACAGGACGGCCAGCATCAGCAGCCAGTATCCGCCGATCATTTCGTAGCCGTCGACGACGCCCTGGAACCACATGTACAGGATCGCTCCGGCGACGGGCCCGAACAGGGTTCGCAGCCCGCCGATCACGGTCATGACGACGACGTCGCCGCTGGCCTGCCACCAGAGCCGGCGAATGCCGACGAACGATTTGTCGACCGTCAACAGGGCACCGGCCAGTCCACTAACCGCGGCCGACATGACCAAGGCCGAGAACTTGTAGCGCCAGACGTTCATGCCGACAAAGGCGCTCCGGGTCTCGTTCTCGCGGATGGCCTGGAAGATCAACCCGTACGGCGACTTGCGGATTCGGTTGACCGTGGCGATCGTGAGCACGAACGCGATCGCCACGAGGAGGTACATCCAGCTGCCCATCAGCGTCCCGAGAACGTTCGGGAGCTCCTCGGCCACGGCGACGTCACCGAACAGCGGCTCCACCTCCATCCGCGTCAACCCGTTCTCGCCGCCCGTCCACTCGTTCAACGGCTCCCTGGAGAGCCAGAAGAGCGATTGGGCGAACGCGAGACTCACGATCGCGAAATAGACCGTGTGGAGCCTGAGCAGGATCGGCGCGACCGCAACCGCCATCGCGATGGCGAAGATGACCCCGCCGATGACCATCAGGACCGGATGACCGTAACTGTAGAGCGCGATCCATCCGGCCATGTAGCCGGCGCCACCCCAGAACATCGCGTGACCGAACGACAGGAGGCCGGTACCGCCCAAGAGCAGATTGAAGCCGACGGCGAAGATCGCCCAGATCATGGCGGTCTTCACGAGCGACTGATACCCGCCGATGATCCCGCTGGTGACCGGCGCCCGAACGAACAGCCAGGGGAGCACGGCCGCGAACGCGGCCGACGCCACGAGTATGAAGAGTTCGGATTGCTTCAAGCGGTCCCACCGCTCCCAACTCAACATCGCTTCGTCGCCGTCCAAAGGATCGAGGTCCGCGCTCATTCCTCCAACACCACCGATGGGACGATCCCGTTGGGACGGACGGTCAGCACGGCTATCGCGAGGATGTAGATGCTCGCGGTCGCCATGGACGGCATCACCTCAGTGACCGCGGAGAAGGTCACGCCGGCGAGCACGGAGGCCAGAATCGTCCCCCGGATGCTCCCGACGCCCCCCATGATCACGATCACCAGGGCCGGGATGATGATCTCGATCCCCATCTGGGGGTTGACGTTGAACGTCGATCCGCCCAGGATGCCGGCGAACCCGGCGTAGGCGGCCCCGATCGCGAAGATCAGCAAGTACGGCCGGGTGATCCGGATCCCGAGCATGCGCGTCATTTCCGAGTCCTCCGTGCCGGCGCGGACGGTCAATCCGTAGTCGGTGTACTTGTAGAAGAGCAGGATGACCACGAGCAGCGCAATGGTCGCGATGATCACGTAGATGCGCCAGCGCGACGCCGTGCCGATCCCGGGCAGCGGGATCGGGCCCTGGGCCCACTCGGGGCGGGAGTAGGTGAACCCCCGACGCCCGACCGATGTCGCGACCAGTTCCTGGATGATGAGCAGGACGCCGAACGTGATGAGGAGCTGATCGAGCATGTCCCGCTCGTACAGCGGTTTGGCGATGAGCCGCTCCATGACGATGCCGACGACCGCCAACACGATGGGGACGATGATCAGCGCGGCCGTGAAGCCCAACTCTAGGCCCAGCGGGGAATAATCCCCCAGGGCCCCGCTCACGGGTTGGGAATAGGCGAAATAGAGCCCGACGTACGCGCCCAGGAGGTAGAGCGCCCCGTGAGCCATGTTGACGTACTTGAGCGAGCCGAACACGATCGAGAGCCCGATCGCGACCAGAACGTAAATCGAGGTGATGCTGAGCGAGAGGAACGTGAACCTCACGACCTCTCCCAAGAGGCTCATGGATCCTGCCACCTCATGGCTTGGTGCATGGCTCCGTTGTGACTTACTTATATCCTCCGGGGTTAGCCTTTGTGCTCACTGGACCTCAACCGAGATCGTGTCCTCGAAGTACAGCCTGGCCTCGGCGGCCTCGCCGTCCTGTGGAAGCTGCTCCGAGCGGGGCGTGATGTGGGTGACGATCGACCGGTCCAGTTCGTCCACGTCGTGATAGTTGGCCTCGACCAGATTGCCCGTTGGATCCGTCAGATAGAGCTGGACGGCGCCGTCCGGGAGTTCGTACGCGACCGGTTCATCGGTCTCCGGATCGAACGTCGTGGCGATGCCGCGGTCGTGGACCTCCTCGTAAACGGCTTCGAAATCGTCGACGTGCAGGCCGACGTGGTAGTAATCCGCGGCCTCGATGTCCCGTTTGAAGAGGTGCAGCGTGAGATCCCCGGCTCGGAGCCACTCCACCGGCGTGGTGAAGTTCGGCGAGGGGATCCGGGTCATCCCGAAGACGTCCTCGTAGAACTCGACCGACTCCTCGAGATCGGTGGCGAGGATGCTGGCGTGGGTGAATCGGCTCGTCACCATGGGCTCATTCTCGGAACCGCTTCCCATAGGTATTGCGTATGGCCGGACGGTCCGAATCAACGCAATCCGTACGATAGTGGCGTAAGCCGCATCAGCATGGACTCGCTCGGGAGCGTGTGTAAAACGGTATGGGTGTCGACGATCCATGGTTCGACATGGAATTCACGGGAGACGTCAGAATGGCCGCGACCCCCGAGCAGGTCTGGGCTGTCATCACCGATCCCGAGGAGCTAACGAAGTGCGTCCCGGGGGCGGAAGACGTCACTCGGGTGGACGAGAAGACGTACGAAGGGAGCATCTCCCGGTCGATCGCCGGGTTCTCGCTGACGTTGGACGGCGAGCTCGAAATCGTCGAGGAAGTGCCCTACGAACACCTGGCCGCCTCGGTGAGGGCGGGTGACAACAGCGCCGGATCCTGGACCAAGGCGACCGCGGACGCCGAAATGGACCTGAACGCCTCGGGGAACGAGACAGTCGTTCGATATGCCGTCACGGCCGACGTGAAAGGCCGCCTGGCGAGCCTCGGCTCCTCGCTCGTCGGCCCGACCCTCGAATCCGATATCGAGACCTATTTCGAGAACATCGAAGAACGGGCCCAGGCCCAATAGGACGCTTCGAGGTGTCAGAAGCCCCCGCACGTGACCGGACGTGCCGACGGATTGTGATTCCAGAAAACGGCAACTGCGGTGCACTGCGGCGTTACTCGAGCTGACCTCGGATCCCCTCGAGTCCCGCCGTGTAAACCTTGGTGACGCCGGCTTTCTCATCAGCCATCGCCGAGTCCGGGGCGTCGAACACCCCGGTCCAGTGGACCAAGGTTTCCTCAGATTCCGTCACCGGGATCGCCCGGAGCTCGCTGAGATAGTCCACCTTCGCGCCGCCGCCATCGAGGATCGTGTACTGGTAGGACCGGTCCTGATCAGAATGGGCCAGCAGCTTCTCGCGGAGCGACTTCTCGCCCGCCTGAAAATTCCGAACGGCGCCGACCTGATCGGGCGCCAGCCCGTCCTCGATGGTACACCCGGTGATGGCGGGGTGCCACTCGTCGATCCTGTCGAACCCACGGATCGCCCCCCAAACCTCGTCGACCGGAGCGGAGATGACGTCGCTGACCGTCACGCGTGGTTGAGATAGCATGGCGTCATCCGACGTTCCGCGCTGTGGAGCAAAAGGCTAGCGGAGTCGTCGTTGACCCGAGCCCACCCGATACA
>CAZKPC010000063.1:0-10567 GCA_964554565.1 uncultured Halobacteriales archaeon | reverse complement strand
GTCGCTCTCGACGTCGTAGGCCAGCAGTTCCCGCCGTCTCGTGGGGGCCTCATGCGTCAGCGCCACGCGTGACCCGTCCAGAACGGGAGAGCCGTTCTGGCCGAAGCCGGCCACCCCAGCCGGGAGATCGAATTCGGCGGCTTCGCCGGTAGCCGGGTCGTACACCACCGGAACGACGAGCGTCTCCCGGATTCGGAGCCCGATGAAGCGGTGACCGCCGGGTAAGAAACACTCTGGAGCTTCCTCGTAGCCGTCGTGCCCCACCCACGTCACGGACGCCGTTTCGAGGTCGTAGACGCCACAACGGCTCAGATCAGGGGTGTTGTCGCCGACCAACAGCCGGGTACCGTCCGGATGCCAATCCGCGGGAAACGCTTCGGCGCCGGTCTCGCCGATCTGCAGGTTGCGGTGGTTCGACCCGTCGGCGTCGGCCACGAAGACGTCGTAGTTGTGGTAGTCAGCCGACTCGTTCGTCGAATAGGCGATCCGGTCGCCGTTCGGCCCCAGGACCCCGGAGTGCACCGCGCGGTCCGCATCGGTGACTTTGACGGTCTCCTCCGAGGCGACCTGGTGGAGATAGAGGTTCATCTGACCCTCGTGGCTCGATCCGAGGAGCAAGGTCTCCCCGCCGGCCGAGACGTCATGGAGGACCGCCTGACCGTCGGCCTGGAAAATCGGCCGCGAAGTGCCGTCCCGATCGATCGCGTGGACGTCGTGTTGTTCGTTCCCGGCCTCGTCGCGGTGATAGAACACGCGGTCGGGACCGCCCCACTTGATCCACCACCCGGCGTCCCGTGGAACGTCACCGTCGCTCCACTGGGTGAGTTCGCCGGTGTCGACATCCAGCACGTGCAGCTCGTTGCGGCCCGTTCGATCGTAAAAGAGGGCGATGGCCCCCGCGTCCCGGTGGGCCGTGGGCTGGGCCATCGTCGGCAGGGTCGCGAGATCCCACAACAGGTCGTCCGAACCGTCGGACTCCGTGACCATGGCGGACGCCTGGTGACCAACGCCAAAGGTCCTGCTATACTCCACCACCAGACCGCCAGGAAACCGGGCTCCGAGCGCCAGGACTGTTCCTGTCGGGATCGACGCCAGGCTAGCGTACTCGCCGCTCGGAGACAGGCTCGTACTGGGGCAACGTTCGAAACCGACCAGGTCGAACGACCGCCGCCCGAATCAGGACCGCGGTTCTCCGATCGATCCGCCGAGGCTCGCGAGTTCCTCGTTGATGTCGGCCCCGGAGCTCTCGCCCGGCAGGATGTCGCCCAGGGCCGCGCCGAACGAGGCGGCGCTCCAGACCACGCTGACACGGGCCAGCGCCACCACTGGCTCCGCCCAGGTGCCGACCCGCCCCCACAGCGTCAGCAGGGCGGCCGCCGTCAGGAAGGAGACCACCGCGATCCCGACTAACCGCCGCGGAATGAAACCCAGGATCGGCCGACTCACCCGGACGTCCTGCGGACCGGCCCAGTAGACGAGGGCGAGGATCATGAGGATGACGAAGCCCGCGTTGACGAGGAGGAAAAGGGGCAGCCCACCCAGCGGGACGGCGAGGAAGTAGGTCGCGACATCGAACACGCCGTCCTCGACCAGGAACGGTATGGCGAAGAAGATGCTGCCGACGAAGGCTTCGGCGATGTCTCGGGGGGTGTATTTGTCGATCCGGTCCCCGAAGCCGTCGTCAAGCGCCGCCTCGACCGTCGCTTGCCTGAGGCGCTCGACGTCTCGCCGCTCGCCGGGGGCGTCCACGACCGCCTCGAGGTCGTCGTACTGGCCATGTAATTTCTCGATGAGAGCGCCATCGGTCATTTGCTCTCGATCAGGTTGGGGTTCGTCATCCACCGCTCCGAGCCGGCCCGACGAGGGCCCACCCACATCGGACGGCTGGTGGCCACCCCGTCCGGTCACTGGTCCCTGAACGTCCCCCTGGGAGAGGATGTCGCCGAGGGCAGCCCCCAGGGATCCCACGGTCCAGACCACGTTGATCCTGGCCAGCGCCTCCGCGGGCCGGCGCCAATCGCCCACCCGACCCCAGATCGTCATCAGCACCGTCGCTACGACGAACGATACCACGAGAACCATCACGACGCGGATCGGGATCACGCCGAACAGGACCGCGCTCTCGTCCTTATCGCGGCCGGTCCACTCGACGAGCGCGTAGGTCATGATCACCACGAAGACCGTGTTCAGGAGCAACAAGACCGGGACGCCGCGGATCATCAACCCCAGCAGGTGGTCCGCGATATCGAAGATCCCGTCCTCGACGAGGAGCGGGGACGCGAAGATGACGCTACCGACGAACGCCTCCGCCGCATCGCGGGCCCGGAGGGTCCGCACCTTCGAACCGATCAATCCCCGCTGGTGGGCCATCGCGATGAGGTCCTCGGCCTCGCGGATCTCCTCTTCGATTGCCGGATCGACCTCGGGATCCCGGAGCCCGTTCAGCTCCGCCAAGAGGCCCTCGACGGTGCTCGCGGTGGGCCCGCTCGCCCCGCTGGCTGCGTCTTCGACAGCGTCGGGATCCGAACTCCGACTCCCCATACTGTTTCCCGTCAGTCCGGTCCGGCGCTTGAAAAGCGTGCGTGCTGGGCCACCGGTCGGCAGTAGCTGGCCAACGCAGCCTGTCCTCCGGGGCCATGGGTTTGCTGGCACCGGTGTCGAGCGCCGCAGCTGTCAGTCGCCACATGGTCTGGAGCAGGCCGACCCATCTCAGGGGGGTTGTAGTCACGAAGACGACCCGAGAACCAGTCATCCCTGGTAAGCCATGGATTCGGGACGAGCAGCCGTCAGCCAGCCTTTTACGGGTTCCCCTGTGAGGCTTTCTCAATGAGCGTCATCGTCGAACTGGCGCTCCCCGCCGAGCAGTTCGAACTCGGCCGCATCCTGGGCTTGAACGGGGGAGCCAGTGTCAGGTTGGAGACGATGGTGCCCCTCGGACAGCGGACCGTGCCGTTCTTCCGAGTCCACGGCGAGGTGGACGGCTTCAGGGAATCGGTCAGCGAACACGGATCGGTGAACGAGATCGAGGTCGTCAGCAAACACAACGGGGAATACCTCTATGCGTTGGACTGGGACATCTCGGACGAGTCGTTCTTCGAAGGGGTCCTCGCGGCCGAGGCGAACCTCCTGGAAGCGGAAGGCGTCGAGGGTTCGTGGTCCTTCGAACTCCGGTTTCAGAGTCATGAGGTCCTCTCGGACTTCCAGACCCATTGTGCGGACCACGACATCCCGATCGAGGTCGAGCGCCTGTACAACCCGACGAAACCGGATGCCGGCCCGTGGTACGGGCTCTCGCCGCCCCAGCGGATCGCGCTTTCCCGGGCCGTCGAAGCCGGATATTACTCGATTCCCCGACAGACCTCGACCAAGTCCCTCGCCGAGGAGTTCGAGATCACCGATCAAGCACTGACCGAGCGACTCCGCCGGGGGATCCGCAATCTCGTGTCGAGCACGCTACTCATCGCCGATGAGGCCGAGTGAACACAGCCCAGGCCAGCCCCGACCGCTGCCAGATCAGCCCGTCGGAGCCCACAGCTCAACCCGTTCCCGGAACCGGGCGGAGTGATCCGCCGTTGCCTGCAGCCGCTCAGAGCACGCTCTGGGCGAGCCCGAGGAAGATGAAGAAGCCCAGGACGTCGGTGGCCGTCGTGATGAAGATCGTCGCGGACGTGGCGGGATCCTTCCCGATCCGATCGAGCAAGAGCGGGATCGCGGTGCCGAAGAACCCCGCGATCACCAGGTTCAGCACCATCGAGACGCCCAGCACCAGTCCGAGCAGCGGGCTCCGGTTGAACACCGACGCGATGAACGCTACCAGGACGCCCGTGATCAACCCGTTGACGGCCCCGGCAAGGATCTCGTTGAAGACTGCCCGACTGCCCGTCGACAGCGAGATCTGATCGAGGGCGAGACCGCGGACCGTGACCGCCATCGACTGTGTGCCGGCGTTGCCACCCATGCCAGCCACGACCGGCATGTAGACCGCCAGCAGCGTGAACGCCGCGATCGTGTCCTCGAAGAACCCGACGGCTCCGGCGGCCAGAAACGCCGTGCCGAGGTTGATGATCAGCCACTTGTACCGGTAGCGCACTTTCGAGACCGGGCCGTCCAGCACGCTCTCCTCCTCCTGAACCCCCGTGAACTCGTAGAGGGTCTCGCCGGCCTCCTCCTCGATCACCCGGAGGAGGTCGCTGGCGTAGATGACCCCCATCACGCCGTCGTCCGCATCGAGCACCGCCACGGTGCGCTCCGGGTTCGCGCGAACCAGGTCGATCACGTCGCTGTCCGACGCGTGATAGTCGATGGCCGGCGTGTCCTCGAGGTAGTCCGCGATCTCGATCTCCGCATCCTCCGCCATCGCCAGCGCCTGCCCCGGCAGTTCGCCCCGGAGCTGCCCGGCCTCGGTGACGAAGATCGTCGGGACGCGGTTCGTCCGCGCTTCGTGCTGCTGGACTCGCCGGGCGATCTCGTCGAGGCCGGCATCGATATCGACCGTCACGTAGTCGAGATGCATGAGCCCGGCCGCACTCTCGGGGCTGAACTCGAGGAGGAACTCGACCCGGTCTCGACGGTCGGCGTCGAGGCGGTCGATGACGTCCGCCCGCCGGTCCGCTGACGCGTAGGCCAGAACATCGGCGACCTCGTCGGGATCCAGCTTGCGGACGAACTCCAACAGCAGCTCCTCGTCCATGGCCTCGATGAGCGATTCTCGGACGGTGGCTGGCAGCTGGAAGAAGACCTCCCGCCGGCGACCGCGGGAGAGCTGTCCGAACGCCTCGGCGGGCGCCGGCGATGTCGCGATCACCTGCTGGACCTCCGCTGACGCGTCTACCATGCCGATCCACGCGCTGCCGGAACGCTAAATGGTTTTGCAGGTTGACAGCTCATGCTGAATCAAGCGGTTCCTCCGGCACCGATCACCCGACTCGGCACGGGGACGAGCCCCCGGAGCCTCCGACGCGAAAGCGGGGTCGGCCGTCGGACGGGCTCATTCCCGGCGTCGATTGACCGACAACCATTACTCGCCGCCCGGCAGTGGATTCAGCGCATGGTAGCGACGGGGACCCTTCTGACCCTCCTGCTCGCCGGGGGCGCGAGCTTCTTCATGGCCTGGTCGATCGGTGCCGGGTCCTCGGGATCGACGCCGTTCGCACCGGCGGTCGGCGCCAACGCGATCTCCGTCCTCCGGGCGGGGTTCGTCGTGGGGCTGCTCGGGTTAGCGGGGGCCAGCCTCCAGGGCGCGAACGTCACGGAAGCCGTCGGGCGGGAACTGACGAACGGCGTCGCGATCTCCCCGGCGGCAGCCACGATCGGCCTGGTGATCGCCGGTGGACTCGTGGCGATCGGGGTCGGCATCGGCTACCCGATCGCCACCGCGTTCACGGTCACCGGCGCGATGATCGGCGTCGGGCTCGCGCTCGGCGGCGGCCCCGCGTGGGCGAAATACCAGGAGATCGGCCTGCTGTGGGTAGCGACACCGTTCGCCGGTGGGGGCACGGCATACCTGATCGCCAGGCTCCTCCGCTCGGAGTCGGTCGTCGAGCGCCACCTCGTGGCGGTGCTGGCAGGGCTCGTCGGGCTCATCCTGGCGAACATCCGGTTCTCGCTCCTGGGTGACGCTGGCTCCGGCGCGTCCATTGCGGAAATCCTGGGCCCGCGTCTCACTGCCGGGACGATCGCCGGCATCGACATCGGCGTCGTGATCGTGACCGCGCTGTCGGCGGCCGTACTGGTCGTTCTCGTCTACGGTGACGCCCGACGGGACTCTGAAGCGGCCCAGCGACGGTTCCTCCTCGCCCTCGGCGGGCTCGTCGCGTTCTCGGCCGGCGGGAGTCAGGTCGGTCTAGCGATCGGGCCGCTCCTTCCGCTGCTCGGCGACCTGCCGATGAGGATCCCGCTGAACGCCGTGTTGTTCGGCGGCGGCCTGGGGCTCCTCCTGGGGTCATGGACTGGCGCGCCCCGGATGATCAAGGCGCTCTCACAGGACTACTCCTCCCTGGGGCCCCGGCGGTCCATCGCGGCGCTCATACCGTCTTTCGCGATCGCCCAGACAGCGGTCTACTTCGGCATCCCCGTCTCGTTCAACGAGATCATCGTCAGCGCCATCATCGGGAGCGGGTATGCCGCCGGCGCCGCCGGCGTCAGCCGTTCGAAGATGGTGCGAACGGTCATCGCCTGGATCGCCTCGTTCCTCCTCGCGTTCGCGCTGAGCTATGGCGGGTTCCTGGCCTTCAGCGTCCTCGCATAGCTTCCTCAAACGGTCTCTCGGGGCGGCTGGACGGTTTCAAATCCCAGCATGACCGGCGGAACATCCCATTCATGGGACGATCCTCCGATGGGGAGAACCGGCCAGCGGGTCCGGATTCCGCTGCGATGAACCATACCTACAACCAAACCACCGGGATCCTTCGTCCCCGATCAGGTCAGCACGGCTTCGGAAAACCGAGCGCGAACGGAACGGGATCGACCTGGCCGGGCCGGGGGTGTAGGCCGCGGCCGGGCCGCCCTGTAGAGAGATCACGCGTTCGCTCGGGAGCAGTGTCCGTGTCGGCCCGGCTATCGGCTCCGCTATGGAAATTGGTCTGCGGGCCGACATCTGAACACACGTCCAAAAGTGCCTTATCCTTTGTGGCTCCTGTAGCTTTTGCAGGCTGTAAGAGCCCATTCGGCGGTAATAACTGGATCCTGGACCGGCGCGAGATCCAGGTCGGCGGCCGGCGGGAACGGCTGACCGGTCTGCTTCGAGGCACCGATATCCCCTGTTGATTTCAACGAGCGAGTGTCGGCCCGCGACGTGTCCGGGTCCGTCGCGGGAGTGGCCAAAGCATCCCCTGCTCGGAAGCTATCGATCGACCGCCGTCAGGGATCCCGTTTCGGTGGACTCCCGGCAGCCGCCCGTAGGCGCATCGGAACGGAACCTTAATGAGCGAAACGGCGGCACTTCCGGCTGCAATGGTCGGCCTGGTCCCGATGCCGCTGATCGACGACCTCCTCCTCCCCTATCACGTGGGCCACGCCGCGCTGCTCCTCCTCATCCTCACCGTGCCGGCCGGCCTCGTCAAGGGGTCCGGGAAGCTGCTCGGGCTCATCCTCATCGGATTCGGCGGGCTGTTCCTCGCCGTCCCGTCGATCGACGCCGATGCCGGGCTCCTCTATGCCGTGCTCGGCATCGCCTTGATGGTCGTCGGGCCCGTGGTGTACACGACCACGAACCGCTGAACCGGTCCCTGGTCGCCGGCCGAACGGCAGCTCTTTCCGTCGGCCGACGCTCCGCCCGTCTATGCCCGAACACACGCCGAGCGCGGTCCTACATACCAGTCACGGCGACATCGAGATGGATCTCTACGCCGAACGGGCCCCGGAGACCGTGGAGAACTTCGTCGGCTTGGCGACCGGCGAGCGCACCTGGGAGCACCCCGAAACCGGCGAAACTCACAATGAGGAACCGCTCTACGACGACATCCCCGTCCACCGGGTCATCGAGGGCTTCATGATCCAGATGGGCGATCCGACGGGAACCGGACGAGGCGGCCCCGGCTACACGTTCGATGACGAGTTCCACGAGGAGCTGCGCCACGACAGTCCCGGGACCGTTTCGATGGCGAATCGGGGACCGGACACGAACGGCTCGCAGTTCTTCATCACGCTCGACGAGACGCCGCATCTCGATGACCGCCACGCCGTGTTCGGCGAAGTAACGGACGGCACGGACGTCGTGCGCGAGATCGGGCAGCTCCCGACGGACGGCAGCGACGAACCCGTCGAGGACGTGGTCCTCGAATCGGTCAGCATCCAGCGGTAGACGAATTCAGTCGTCGAGGAGGCGGTCCCGGAAGCCGATGAACCGCGGCGTCTCGGCATCGAAGTAGCCGAGGCGTTCGTCGTCCGTCTCCGGCGGCGGCTCCCTGAAATCCTCCAGGACGAACCCGGCGTCGAACCACGGCCGGAGTACCACCCGTAATGGGCGGAGATAGAAGGGGGATCAGTAACGGGTCGTCGTCATCGCCCCAGTCACGGTCGTATCGCTCGACCGCGTAGTAGTCGGCCGCCCCGATCTCGGGCGGCTCGTGCTCGATGAGCAAGTAGGTTCTGACCGGGTGATCCGTCGACAGAACGCGCCGGCCGTCGACATGGGGGACGCGGGCGGACTCGCCGGCGACCGGATCCCGGTTCCGCAAGTGTTCGAGGGTCAGCTGGCAGAGGACGAGATCGAACGCCCCGCCACCGAACGGCAGCGGGTCGCGCAGGTCAGCCCGGCAGAAGGTGGCGACGCCGCCGTGGCAATCCCGGGCGACATCGACCACCCCCTCACTCGCGTCGATGCCGACCAAGTCGGCGCCTCGTTCGGCCAACAGCGCCGCGTAATGGCCCGCCCCCGTCCCGGCATCGAGGACGCGGCGGCCGTCGACAGCGGGCAGCAGCGCCTCAACCATCGGCCACTCGTAATCGGCTCGCGCCTCCACGACCGGATTGGTGTCCGCGTACGACGCCGCGTGACCGTCGGACACCGCATGCGCGTCGGAGTCAGTCATGCCGGAAGCGAGTCCTACCTATCAGAACTTAATGATATTCGACACGGACGTTCGAAGGGGTTCCCGAACGATGGTGGGAATCCATGGGGAAAGGCACTTGCTGGCGAACGCAGAAGTGAAGCCCGCGCGAGGGTAGCCAAGCTAGGCCAACGGCGGTGGACTTAAGATCCGCTCCCGTAGGGGTCCATGGGTTCGAATCCCATCCCTCGCATCATACCAATCCTTTCGGTTCTGAAATTAATAATACTGCGTGGACCTCGGCGTGATTTTCACTTCCGCTCCTTCAACAAGTCTGGCTCTACGGACTCATCCGCGAGCATGAGCGCGGCCGATCCAAACGGCGACCTCGCTAAACGGGTAGCGACGCTCGAGGCTGAGCTTGACGCGGAACGCGAACAACGCTAACGCCTAGAGCAACAGCAAGGTCGACCCCGAACACGACCGTCGAAACGTCCCTCGGCGATCCACAGGAGGCCTCGGTCCCCCACGATGTCGACATTTCTCGCGGTCCCGGGGAGACGATCGACCGCCGGTGTTCGGAGTATATCGTTCTGTCGTACCACGGGGAGATAGTCGCGCTCGCGCCGGATGACTGGAGCAAACGGGCCAGAACGGTGGGGACCTAACGCACCAAGCAGTTCTACCAGGATCTGCTGGCAGAAGACACCTATCCCTACGAGGTCGCGAAACGGTTCGGCCGCCAGCCTCCGGTTCCTCGAGGGGAAAGACCAACGGTCCACCTTAGAGGAGATGCTTCACGTCGGCCTGCGCCCCCGGACCCACCAGTACGGCGACCCCCAGGACTTCGGCGTCGACCAGTACACCGTCGTGCTCCGCGCGACCGACGAGTGCGGGCGGTGATACCGACCGGTCCCGTCTCGTACCGGCGATCGCCCTCAACGGGGATGGCAAATCACACTCAACCTTGGCCAACCCCATGTCGCGCAGTCGATTCCTGTCTCACCCTTCGTCTCGCCTGGCTCGATTGTCCCGGTGAGCCCGAATTTCGTCCCGGGTCCCCCGGACAATTCTGTGTTTGTCAAACACACGACTCGCACCCACTAGTAGCCCCGCGATAACAAGCGAACTGACGAAGCTCCCAAGCACCGGGTGAATGGTATCGATTGGCTTCATCACCGCGCCCGGCAGGACTCTCGGGTATGTGTATACTGTTACCGACCCTTCGTGGACCGTCGGTACGTTGCTTGGGTTGTTCTGAACTGTAATGCGCTTTACCCGTCCCCCATTCGAACTACTGGTGTCCTGTAGAGTAACGTCACCCTCAACGACGACTGGCGTGTGGAGAAGCGCAAAAAATGGGGACGATACACTGACCGTCCGTTCACTCACGTCACCCGGTGCCGCAATGCTCGGCGAACTCGGCGACGCTGTCGTTGATGTCACTATCTCGGTCTGGACGGTAATAGCGGAAAGACCCGTGGTAACTGGTATAGCAACGACAATGATTAACGCAAGAACAACTGCATATTTTCGAATGTGGGTCGTAGCTACGCTGCCTCGTGAGACTCCTCCAAGTTGTGTCGTATACAACAGCGAAAGCGCAAGCAACCCCCACAACCCGAGCAGAACAACGGGGTTCGTGAGGACCCCGCCGACGTACGGAATAATAACAGGATGGCCCGCAATCGTCAGCACGGAGCCGTCGATCTGGTCCGGTGACACCGGTGTCATCCCGAAGGCTTGGTCCGGCAGTTCGTTCGCATCACCCTGCGTGATATATCCGGTGTCGGCCTCGCCGACAGCACGGTGGAGCACCGAACGGTCACGTTCTGGTGTTTCGAACAGCAGAATGTCCCCTGTAGTGACACCCCCGCTCGTAACTACCACGAGCGAGTGTTGCGGCGCTGTCGGCTCCATGCTGTCCGAGACGGGAGACGTCACCGAGAGCGGCGCGGCTCCAGGCGCAATAAACCCGAACAGAAGCACAACACCGAAGAGTGTGAGAACCACTGCCCTCCAGACCCTCATATGGTTCTCCGGACTCAGGAGTTATTTCGCGGCGCTGATCGTGAAAT
>CAZKPC010000062.1:0-10746 GCA_964554565.1 uncultured Halobacteriales archaeon | reverse complement strand
GTCAACACCCCGCACGGCGGCCTGAAAAGACAGTCACTCCTGGAGTTGCCGGCAGCGACACCCGACGCAGCGCTCAGCGGTGTTTGATGTCGTAGCTCTTCGAGTCCGGGGCCATCTCGCTGAGCAGGTCCTTCATCTTGGCCTCGTCGATCTTGTCGCCGAGCCGACCGCTCTGGGCGATGGCGACCAGCTGCTGCTCGACCTGATCAGCGAAGTCCGGGCGGCTCATCCGGACCGAGTTCAGCCGCTGTCGGGCGCCGTCGGTGAGGTACTGTCGCAGGATCGCCTGTTTCTGGGCCTCGGCCTGCTGCCGGGCCTGCTCCTGGGCTTCCGCGTCCGCCTCGCCGCCCTGAGCCTGCTCCTGTAGCTCCTCGAGGCGTTCCTTTCGGAGCTCGTCGAGCTCGTCCTCACGTCCACTCATGGTACAGAATTCGGGGCAGCGGGCAAAACGATTGCGGAGTCCCCACCGCGGCCGCTGCGGTTCCGGGCCGGCCGCGCTACGCGTAGCGTTCTAGCTCCGGGCGGTCCAGGTCCTCGAGCACGTCCCCCGCCGTCCCGTCGAGCAGCGACTGGCCGGCGGCCGAGACGACCCGGCCTTCGTCATCCGGCGGCCGTTCCAGGTAGCCGGCCTCCTCGAGCTGCTGAAGCATCGTCCGCAGCTGGTTCCGGCTGCCGGTCGTGCTATGGCGAGGGGCCATGCGGAAGCGCGACGAGCCTTCCTTGGCGCTGCCGTATCGCGTGGCCAGCCGCTTCACGCCGACCGGGCCGTCCTTGGCCACGGTCCGGAGCACGGAAGCGGCCCGAACGTACCAGAAATCCGGCTGCTCCGGCGGGAACTCGCGGCCGGTGCCCGACTTGGCGTACACGGCCCACTCGGGCGGCTCGAGTTCCCCCTCGAGCTGCTCGGCCACCGCCTGGATCAGGGCGTCGGCCGGGACGTCGTAGAGGGTTACCATGAACTGGCGTTCCGCCCGGTGGCGTTTAAACTCGTCGTCATGCACCGGAGCCGGCAGTCGGAGCCCCTCACGACAAACAGTCGGGAGGGTACCCGTTTTGTGCCTGCCCATCGAACCCGGGGCCATGGACGAGCGGGCGGCCCTCCGAATGCTCGCCGACCGCCTGCCGGACGCCGGGGATGACGCCGCCGTGGTCGACGGGCTGGTGCTGACCACGGACATGCTCCACGCGGCGGCGGATTTCCCCGACGGCACGACCAGGTACACGATGGGGTGGCGGGCCGTCGGCGCCTCCCTGTCCGATCTCGCCGCGATGGGGGCTGAGGCGACCGCAGCGGTCGCGGTCTACGGCGCGCCGACCTTCGACTCAGCGGAGCTCGACGCCTTCGTCGACGGGGCCGTCGACGTCTGTGATGCCGTGGCCGCCCGATACGTTGGCGGGGATCTCGATCACCACCGGGAGCTTACCGTCGTCGCGTCGGCGGTCGGCCGAACCGAAAACGCGGTGCTCCGGTCGGGCGCGACCCCCGGCGATCTCCTCTGTGTGACCGGAACGCTCGGGCGCACCGCGGCGGCCCTCCGGCGGTTCGAGGCCGGCGATCACGACTCCGGAAACGAGCTGTTCCGCTTCGAGCCCCGCGTCGCGGCCGGGCGAGCATTGGCCTCGACGGCGACGGCCATGATGGACAGCAGCGACGGGCTGGCCCGATCGCTGCATCAGCTCGCGGCGGCGAGCGGGTGTGGGTTCGCCGTCGATAGCGACACGATGCCGATCGACGACGCCGTCGATTCAGTGGCGGCCACCCCGGAGGAAGCGTTGGAGCTCGCCACGACGGTCGGTGAGGACTTCGAACTGGTCTTCACGATCGAGCCGGACGCGATCGAGGGCGCCCGCGACCGGGCGCCAGTCCCGATCTCCGTCATCGGCGAAGTGACACGTTCGGGCGTGACGCTCGACGGCGAACCGCTGGCCGACGAGGGCTATACCCACGGCTGATCCACCGCGCGGCCCTCACATCGCGATCTGGATCGGCACGGGCGTGAAACAGAGCACCCCCAGCAGGAGCGTGAAGACCCCGAGCAGCTTGCGTTTGTCATCAAGCGGCTGCTCGTGGATCGGATGGGCCGGCCCGACGAACGCGAACACCAGCGCCAGCAACCCCCAGAAAGCCCAGAGCCCGACGGCGCTCCCGACGTCCTCGAAATAGAAGAGATACCCGGCCAAGCCGAACAACACGGCCGGGACGATCGCCGCCACGGTGGCTTGGCGCTTTCCGAACAACGCCCGGACGATGTGGCCGCCGTCGAGCTGGCCGACAGGGAGCAGGTTCAGGAACGTCACGAACATCCCCACCCAGCCGCCGAACACGACCGGATTGACCGCGAGGGACGGATCGGCATACCCGACCGGCTGTCCCATCAGGGACGCGATCGCCTGGAACAGCGGTGGGTAGCCGAACTGGACCTGCATCGTGTTCGGACTGTCGAGCACCCACTGTGGCACCGTGATCGGTTCCATGGCCAGGCCGACCGCCGTGACGACGACCGTCGCCACCAACCCCGCCAGCGGGCCGGCCACCCCGATATCGAAGAGGGCCTTGCGGTCGGGCATCTGGCCCTTCATCTTGATGACCGCCCCCATGGTCCCGATGATCGTCGGCATCGGAATGAAGTACGGAAGCGTGGCGTCGACGTCGTGGTACCGGCTCATGACGTAGTGACCGAGCTCGTGCACCCCGAGCACCCCGAGCACCGCGGCGGCGAACGGCCAGACCGTCAGCACCGTCTCCACCGGGTTCCCGAGCGGATCCCGGACGTAGTACCACATCGAGCCCGCGTATAGCGTCGAGACGATCGTGGCGAGCAGGAGTCCGATGTTGGTCCACGGCACGCCTTCGACCCCGACCTCGATCGGCTCGGCGACGAGCACGTGCTCGCCGGTCTGTTCGGTGAGGGTCACTTCGTACCCGCGCTCGCGGAACGGCGACCAGACCCGCTCTAAAATGGTTTCCTGGGGCGCCAGCGGCTCCCCGTAGTACACCAGCCGGTCCTCGACTTGTCGGGTTTCGTACACCCGGAAGACGCCGGAGAGTTCCGAAAGCGGGGGGCCCGCGTCAGGCGGGTCGACCGCGGACATCGAACGGCGGTATGGCATCGTTGCAGATAAATCCTCGAACCCGGCGGCGGGGTCGCATCCCTATCCGGTTCGCGGCTGTGGAGGGAGAGGGGGTGGAGGGAGAGGGGGTGGAGGGGTTGCGTGTGACAGGAGGGACTCAGGCCGGTTCGACGCGCCACGTGGTCGCACCAGTGTACGACCACTTCTCGATCTCGAGCTCGGAGGCGGTCTCCTTGAGCTTCACCATGAGGGCGCCGATCTCCTTCGGGGAGAGCCCGACCTCCTCCGCGATGAACTTGCTCTTGAAGTAGTAGTCACCGGCGGAGGCTTGCGAGCGGAGGAACTGGCGGAGACGTTCTTCCTTGCTATCGGCCGACGAGTGGGCGGTCAGACTCATCGTGACTCACCCGTAAGCAAGACGTTGCCTTATAAAAGCAGGATCGCTAGGATCAATTCGACCCCGTTCACCAATAACCCCCATTTTTTCGCCATTTCACAACAGCCTCAAACGAAGTTAGACCTTTTATAGAGTAATTTATACACTTATTTCTTCAAAATAGAATAGAACAAAAGTCAATTAGTGTCGAGGTTTCTAATCCCCCGTTAGGGCGTCAAACCAGAGCCGATCGCCGAGAGTGATGCCGAACCGCCGACGAATGTCTGACGGGCGCTACCGCGGCCGTTCCGGACTTCGACCGCTATGAACGCTCGTGTACCCAGAACGATTCCTCGACGGTGACTTCCTTCTTGAAGAGCGGGACCTCGGCCTTGAGCCGGTTGATCCCGTCAGAGACCGTCTCGAAGGCTTCCTCGCGATGGCCGGCCAAAACAACGACGAACACGATGTCCTCGCCGGCTTCGACGACCCCGGTCTTGTGATGTAACAGCACCTCGAAGACGCCGTCCCGGTCGGCGAGTTCCGCCTCCAAGGAGCGCAGGCGGTTGTCCGCGATGCCCTCGTACTTCTCGAATTCGAGCTCGGTCGTCGGCGTGTCGTCCGGGGCGTCCCTGGATCGGACGCGGCCAGTGAACGTCGCGATGGCCCCCGCGCGGTCCGACCCGGGAGCGGCTTTCGCCTTCGCCACGAGGGATTCGAGCGTCTCGATCGGCTCGAGTTGATCCAACGCCGCGTCCACCGCCGCCGGATCCAGCGCCGAGACGCTGTCAGCCGCATGGAGCGCTTCCGGATCCTCACCGATGGTCACCCGCGGCAGGTCCAGTTCGTCGAAGCCCGCCACGAGCGCGACCGCGTGGTCGGCCGCCAGCTCCTCGAGGAGCGCACCGAGGTCCTCGGCCGAGCCGGTGGCTCGATACCGCCCGGAACCGTCGACCCGATAGCTCGTCGCCACATCCGCGGCCGGGCGGTCGACGGACTCGGCCCGTTCGATCACCGCGACCGGCCCGCGATCCGCCAGCCCTTCCAGGAGGCGGTCCCGGAGGGCGCCGACGTCCGGGGCCGACAAGGCCAGCGCGTGCATACCCGGGAGCATGGGCCGGCGTCGCTTGTAGGTGTCGCCACCGGATCCGGCGGTTCCGTCGCCGACGTATCGCCCGTCACACCAGCGGCTTGACAAGCCTTAAGCCAGCGCTGCCGATAGCCGTGGCCGATGAAGGTCGTGCTGTCGATCGGCGGGAGCGTCCTCGCGCCCGACCTCGATCCGGACCGCGTTCGCGCCTATGCGGACGTCGTTGACGACATCGTCGATGCCGGCTGCTCCCTCGGCGTCGTCGTGGGCGGCGGCGGCGTGGCTCGCGAGTACATCCGGGCGGCCCGGGACCTCGGCGCCAACGAGATCCAGCTCGACCAGCTCGGGATCGACGTCACCCGGTTGAACGCCCGCCTGTTGATCGCGGCCTTGGGCGACACGGCCGCGGTCGCGCCGGCGACCGACTACGAGACCGCCGTGGCCGCCATCCGTCGGGGCCAAGTCTCCGTCAGCGGCGGGGCGATTCCCGGGCAGACGACCGACGCCGTCGCCGCGGCTCTGGCGGAGTCCATCGACGCCGATTTGCTCGTGTTCGCGACGAGCGTCGATGGCGTGTACAGCGCTGATCCGAACGCGAACGACGAAGTCGACCACTACCCCGAGCTGACGGCCGGCGAACTCGTCGAGGTCATCTCCGGGATCGAGATGTCGGCCGGTAGTTCTGCGCCGGTCGATCTCCTCGGCGCCAAACTCATCGAACGGTCGCGAGTGCGCACGATCGTCCTCGACGGCTCCGATCCCGCACGGGTCGCCGACGCCGTCCTCGATGGCGACCACACGGGGACCGACATCCTCCCCGACCCGGACGCAGCCCCGCCGCCCCTCTGGAACCAGGCATGAGCGCCGACGGGGACTACCGGGTCTTCTGGGCCGACGAATACGCCGACGAGATCGAGGCGCGGGATCCCGGCGAGCCGATCGTTATCAAGGGCGCCGTCTCGCCCTCCGGGATCCCCCACGTCGGACACGTCAACGAGATCCTCCGCGGGTACTACGTGGCCGAAGTCCTCCGGGAGCGCGGCCACGACGTGCGCCAGGTGTTCGGGTCGGACGACCGCGATGCGCTCCGGAAGCTCCCGCGCCGGCTCGCCGACGGCGACTGGAACCTGGTCGACCTCGGCGACGTGGATGCCGCCGCCCTCGGCGAGAACCTCGGCGTACCATACAGGGACGTGCCCGATCCGTTCGATGACGGGCATGGCTCCTACGGCGAGCACTTCACGGCCCTGCTTACCGAGAGCGCCCAGCTCATCGACGTCCCGGTCGACCTCGTCTCGACGTCGGAGCTCTACGCGGACGGGGCGTTCGATGAGGCGGTCCGAACCGTGCTCGAACGCCGGGAGCGGGCCAAGGACCTCCTCGCGGAGTTCCAGTCGGGGGTCGAGGAGGACTACGTTCCGTTCATGCCCCAGTGCGAGGACTGTGGACAGTTGACCTCCGGGGTCACCGGGGTGGACCTGGAGGCCGAAACAGTCGAATACACCTGCGAGGGCCTCGAAGCCGGCGGGCAGCAGATCGACGGGTGTGGCCATCACGGGACCGCGACGTTCCGGCAGGGCAAGCTGCCGTGGCGGTTCGAATGGCCCGCCGGCTGGGCCGCCCTCGGGGTCGATTTCGAGCCCTTCGGGAAGGACCACGCGGAGGGGTCCTGGCCGAGCGGCCGGCGGATCGCCCGGGAGATCTTCGAGATCGAACCCCCCGTCCCGATGGTCTACGAGTGGTTCACGCTCGGCGGCGAGGCGCTCTCCTCCTCGTCGGGGAACGTTGTCACGGTCCCCGAGCTGCTCGAACTGCTCGAGCCGGCCGTCCTCCGGTACTTCTTCGTCCTGAACCCGGGGAAACAACGGGACCTCGACATCGCCAAGATCGACCGGCTCGTCGACGACTTCGACCGGTTCGAGGCGGTCTACTTCGGGGATGCCGAGCCGGCGGACGAGCGCGAGCAGGCGTTCGCCGAGCGGGCCTACCCCTTCGTCGTCGGCGAGGTCCCCGACCGCCACCTCCGGGTCCCGTACACCTTCGCCGCCGTCCTGGGGATGACCGACAACCGGGAGCTCCGCCTCGAGATGGCCCGGCGGGAGGGCCATCTCCCCGCGGACGCCCCGGACTGGGCGATCGAGGCAGCCATGGACCGCGTCGAGCGGGCCCGACGGTGGGCCGAGCGGACCGATAACGAGTACAACTACCGGCTGCAGGCGGACTGCCCGAACGTCGATCTCGGGGAGGACGTCCCCGCCGCGCTCGATGAGTTGGCCGAGCACGTCGAGGCCGGCCTCGACGCCGACGCCCTCCAGGGCGAGATCTACGAGACCGCCAAACGCCACGACCTCCCGGTCGGCGACCTCTTCGAGGCCGGCTACGAACTCTTCCTGGGACAGCCGGACGGGCCGCGGCTCGGCCCGTTCCTGGCCGCGCTGGACGACGCGTTCGTCGTCGGCCGACTCCGCCGCGAAAGCTGAGCCGGCGGGGCCGTCCCTGGCCGCCAGCTGACGGAACCGAACCCCTTACGCGGCTCCCGCCCTTCGCACCGCCAATCGATGGTCTCCACCCTCCAGTGGGTCCTCGCCGGAGCCGCCCTCTACTGGCTCGGGCTCCTGTGGGCTCGCCAGCGGGGCCTCCTCCCCTCCTATATCGGGACCCAGGGCCCGATCATCACGCTGCACACCAAGCGGTTCCGGGAGCTGCTGGACCGGCTGGCCGCCCCCCGCCGGTTCTGGCGGGCTTGGGGGAACATCGGCGTCGGCATCACGCTGGTCGTCATGGCCGGGACGTTCGCGTTTCTCGCGCTCGCGGCCCGGTCCACCCTCCGGGATCCGCCCTCCGCGACCTCGGTGAACCAACCACGGAACGTCCTCGTCATCCCCGGCATCAACGACTTCCTCCCGCTCTCGGTCGCGCCGGAAATCGTCGCCGGCCTGGCGATCGCGCTCGTCGTCCACGAAGGCGGCCACGGCTTGCTTTGCCGCGTCGGGAACATCAACATCGAATCGATGGGGCTCGCGCTGTTCGCGTTCATCCCGATCGGGGCTTTCGTCGAACCCGACGAGGCCAGTCGCCAGCAGGCCGACCGGGGCGAGCAGACAAGGATGTTCGCCGCCGGGGTGATGAACAACTTCGCCGTGACGATCCTGGCCTTCGGCCTGCTGTTCGGGCCGGTGGCGGGCAGCATCGCCGTGGCGCCCGGCGCGGCCGTCGGCGGGGTCCTCCCGGACTCCGCGGCCGCTGACGTGGGGATCGAGCAAGGCGACCGGATCGTCGCGGTGGCCGGCCAGCCCATCGCCGATAACGGGGAACTGGACGCGGTCATGAGTGACGTGGAGGCGCGCTCGGTCCCGATCACGGTCGTGAGCGACGGCGGACGCCGGACGGTCACGGTCGACCGGTCCCTGCTGGTCACCGGCGTGACCGGCGGCACGCCGTTCGCCGACCGGATCGACATCCGGACTCAAATCGCGGCCGTCAACGGCGAGCCGGTACATACCCAGGAAGCCTTCGAGGCCGCGCTGGGTGACAGCGAACGGGTGACCCTCGAAACGGCCGCCGGGGAAACGGTGACCGGCCCTGCCGGCGCCGCGGTCGTGGTTCAGGAGCCAGGCCCCAGTGCCGCGGCCGGCCTTCCGGTGGGCGAGCCGATCGTCGTCGTGGCCATCGACGGGCAGCGGGTCGAGTCGGCGGATGCCCTGTCGGCCGTCCTGGACGACACGCAGCCGGGCGAGACCGTCGAGGTCGCGTACTACCAGGGCAGTGACCGTCAGGTCGGTAGGGTTACCCTCGGCGAACATCCCCGTGACGACACCGGCTTCCTCGGCGTCAACGTCGCGCCCGGCGTGAGCGGGCTTACGGTCTCCGACTTCGGGACCCGGCTCTATCCGGCGGAGCTCTACCTCGGCTTGCTGGGTGGCGGCGGGTCCGGCGGCGAGGCGTTCCTCGAGCGCGTGTTCACGACCCTGCTGCTGCCGGTCGCCGCCGTCAGCGGGGCCCTGCCGTACAACTTCGCCGGCTTCACCGGCGGCGTCACGAACTTCTACGAGCCGGTCGGCCTGCTCGGCGGGCTCGGCGGGGGCCTGTTCGTCCTGTCCAACGTCCTCTTCTGGACCGGCTGGATCAACCTGAACCTCGCCGTCTTCAACTGCATCCCGGCGTTCCCGCTCGACGGCGGGCGGATCCTCCGGACGGCGACCGAATCGATCGTCGCCCGGCTGCCGGTCAGCCGCCGCGATGCGGTCACGTCCGCCATCACGACGGCCGTCGGGCTGACGATGCTAGTGGCCCTCGTGCTGACGTTCTTCGGCCCCCAACTGCTCAACTAGTCCCAACCGGAAGGCAGAACGGCCAAGACGTCGCGGGGCGAGGTTGCGTCCATGGAACGACGGGATCCCCCGCCGACGGAGGAGGGCTGGTTCGTGCTGCACGATTTCCGGACGGTGGACTGGGACGCCTGGCAGGCGGCCGACTCGGACGAACAGGCGACGGCGCTCGAGGCCGGTAAAGCCTTCCTCGACTCCGCGGAAGCCGTCGAGGATGCCGAGGAGGGCGCCTCGAGCACGTACGCGGTCCTCGGGCACAAGGCCGACCTGGCGATGGTTCACCTCCGGCCGGCCGTCGAGCACCTCGATGCCCTCGAGCGGCAGTTCGAGACCTCGGCGCTGGGTCCGTTCACCGAGCAAGCATCGTCGTTCGTGTCGGTGACGGAGGTCAGCGGATACACCACTCCGGACGCCTTCGAGGAGGGCGGTATCGAGGCGATCGAGGACGACGGGCTCCGGAACTACATGGAAACGCGGCTCCGGCCGTCGATCCCCGACGCCGACTACCTCAGCTTCTATCCGATGGACAAGCGCCGCGGCCCGGAGGACAACTGGTACGACCTGCCCTTCGACGAGCGGGCCGAGCACATGCACGCCCACGGCGAGATCGGCCGGGACTACGCCGGGTCGGTGACCCAGGTGATCACCGGGAGCATCGGGCTCGACGACTGGGAGTGGGGCGTGACGCTCTTCTCGAACGACGCGGCGCAGTTCAAGCGGCTGCTCTACGAAATGCGGTTCGATCCCTCCACCTCCCGCTTCGCCGAGTTCGGGCCGTTCTACACGGGCCGGCGGCTGGCGCCGGACGCCCTCGAACAGTACC
Organism: uncultured Halobacteriales archaeon; assembly: GCA_964554565.1. Classification (GTDB taxonomy): domain Archaea; phylum Halobacteriota; class Halobacteria; order Halobacteriales; family Hikarchaeaceae; genus CAZKPC01. The sequence goes on along the minus strand of CAZKPC010000062.1, from coordinate 1,057 downwards.
TCGCCGGGCAAGCCCTCGACGGGGAGACCGATCAGCCGACGACCGGGGACGAAACCCCCGACCCCGACCCGGGCATCCGGGACGAGCTCGCCGAGCAGGGCGTCTACGCCGGCCAACCCCACGGGGAGGACGTCCACGCGCTGGTCCTCTTCGCGGATGCCGAGGCCGACGCGCTCCTCGAAGAGGTCGACGGGCTCCGCGGGAACTTCGACCACTACGACACCCACGAGAAGACGGCCGTCTATGACGCGGTCGATGGCGACGCGACCGCGGTGGTGAGCCTCTGGGCGACGGCCAGCGCCGCGGAAACCGCCGCCGGCTATCTCGCGGATCTGCCGGGCGTCATCGGGCGGGCCGACGAGCTCGACGATGGCTGGAGCACGATGGGGCTGTTCTACCAGGTCAAACCCGATCACCGCGAGGACTTCGTGGACACCTTCGGGACCGTCGGCGAGCAGCTGGCCGGGATGGACGGCCACCGGGAGACCCAGCTGCTCGCGAACGTCGAGGACGCTCCGGACTTCTTCATCTCGAGCCGCTGGGACGCCCGCGATGACGCGCTGGAGTTCTTCCGGGGCGAGGCGTTCCGCGACACCGTCGAGTGGGGCCGCGAGGTGCTGGACGGCCAGCCGCGCCACGTCTTCTTGGCCTGACGGCGCCGGCCAACGCGGCCGTGACGGAAACCCCTAAAGCCGATGGCGAGCTAGCGTGTCGGCATGACGAAGCGGCACGTCTCGCTCCCGGACGACGCCGAGGCTGGCCTCGAAGCCTTCCTCGAGGACGTCGATGAGCGCCTTGAGGGTGCTTCGCCGGAGCGGATCTGTGAGGTCGTCGAAGACGTGCTCGTGGACCTGTTCGGGGACCGTCCGGCGTACGAACGGTGGCAGAACGGGGAGTCGGTCTCCCCCGCCGAGCGCGTCCGGCTGCAGGGCTACGATCCCTGTAACGTGACCCTCGAGAGCGAGTACTACGCCGAAGTCGCCACCGACCCGGAGACCTTCGAGCGCTCGAAGTACCTCCAGTGGCTCTGGCGGCAGTTCGACGCCACGCCGATGGC
>CAZKPC010000061.1:0-10796 GCA_964554565.1 uncultured Halobacteriales archaeon | reverse complement strand
TTTCTTCGGGAAGAATTGGGCTTTGTAACCCTTTGTCAGCAAGCCAGGGGTGGGATTTGAACCCACGAAGTCCCGATAGCTTGGCCCTACGTACGGGGGTCCCGACACGGACCAGTTGGCTTGGTTCCGTTGGGTTCCGATCACCAACCGTCGGTAGCGCGTACAAGTCGGGTGCGTGCACCGAGCCCACGCTCCCCTGGCGCGGGCAGGGATTAGCCCCCCGCCTTTGTATCCTTTCCGTCCGGCGCTGGCCGTTCGTAAGTGATGCGGTGTGGGTGGTATCCCTGTGCTTCGTAGAACTGGCGCGCTGCCTCGTTCTCCGCCATCGCCTCCAGCACGATCCGATCGGCTCCCGCACCAGCCAGCGCTGCCTCCGCGACCTCGAGCAGGGCAGTGCCCAGTCCTTCGCCCCGCGATTCAGGCACGACATAGAGGTTCTCGATCACGCCGCGCTCCACGTCGCGATCAAGCCCGTTCCGCTCCTGATCGAAAGAGAGGAAGCCCAGGATCTCGGCCGTCCCGTCTGCTGTCTCCGCCCTCCGGGCCACCAAACACGTCTGGTTGACGATCCGCTGGGCGAGGTTTTCGCGGATGAGCTCCCGGTTCGGCTCGACGGTCAGATGGGTGCCGTGCTCGCGCTGCTGCTCGGCGAGGGCCACCCACAGTTCCACGATCCGATCGAGATCGTCCAGCGTGGCGACTTCAACCGGCATCCCTGAGCGCCTCGACGGCCGGCAGGGAATCGCCGGCGAGCATGGTCAATGCGGCGCCGCCGCCCGTTGAGAGGTGCGTGAACCCGTCGATCCCGAGCCGTCGGAGCGCCGCCGCGGTATCCCCGCCCCCGACGATGCTCGTGGGGGCTCGGGTAGCCGCTTCGTAGATCTGCCGGGTGCCGTCTGCGAACGCGTCCCGCTCGGCGACGCCGGCGGGACCGTTGAGAACCACCGTGCGAGCGTTTTCGATCGTCTCGGCGTAAGCTGCAGCCGTCTCGGGACCGACATCCAGAGCCGGGGCTACATGGGGAAGCTGCTCGACATCGAGGACCGTTCGGGATCCGTCGGCGTTTACGGCCACGTCGGTCGGGACGCGGATCCGATCCTGGTACTCCTCGAGCAGCGAGGCCGCGCGATCGATGCAGTCCGCGACGCCCTTGCGCTCGAAGACCTCGGCCGTGCCATCGCCGAGATAGGTCCCGCTCGCCGACAGGAAGAGGTTGCCAACGATCCCGGCGGTGAGGACTTCGTCGGCGAGGCCTTGCTCCAAGACCCGTTCGGCCACGTAGATGGAGTCCTGGACCTTCGCGCCCCCGAAGACGTACACCCGGGGCCGGTCGGTCTCGTCGACCGCGCCGAGGACCTCGAGCTCCGATTCCATGACGCGACCCGCGTATGCGGGAAGCCGGGCGGCGAAGCCGACCATGGACGCCTGGGCCCGGTGGGCGGCCGCGAAGGCGTCGTTGACGAAGGCGTCCAGCGATGGCGCCAGCTTGGTCACGAGGTGGGTCTCAGCTGCCCGCTTCGGCGTGAAGTCCATGGTCTCCTCGCTGTAGAAGCGGGTGTTTTCAAGCATTACAGCCTCGCCGTTCCCGAGGTCCTCGATCGCGTCCCGGGCCGTGGCACAGAAGGTCCCGTCGGCGTAATCGACCGGGGCCTCGAGCAGTTCGTCGAAGCGCTCCGCGTGGGCCGCGAGATCGGTGAACTCCTCGCCGCCGGGGCGGCCCTGATGGGCGAGGATCGCCACCTTGCCGCCGGCGTCGGTCAGTTCCGAGAGCGTCTCGAGGTGGGCCAGGAGCCGCGCATCGTCGGCCAGTTCTCCCGCCGCTATCGGGCTGTTGACGTCCACCCGTACCCCCACACGTCGCCCGTGAGCCTCGAGGGCATCGAGGGTCCGGATCGACATGGAACGGGCTGCGCCTGGCCCCCTCAAAACCGTTTCTATGCCGGAGTTAAGGGGCCTGCGGCCGTGTCACGAATCAGCAAAGTCTTTTAAGCAGGGGCAGTTATCTTGACAACGGACTATGTCAGACAGATTGCAGCAGTCACGACGTCAGTACCTCAAACTCGCGGGCACGGCCGGCGCCCTGGGTATCACTGGGCTGTCGGGGTGTGTCGGGTCGCTGCCCGGGGCCGGTGGGGGTCCGATTCCGATGGGTTCGATCCTGCCCATCACGGGCGACCTCGCGGACTTCGGGCCCGGGATGGAAGAGGGTGTGAACCTCGCGGTGGAGCAGGTGAACGAGGCCGGCGGGCCGCTCGGCCGCGAGATCGAGGTGTTCAACCGCGACTCCGAAACCGTCGCGCAGGCGGCCCAGGAGACCTACAGCCAGCTCGTCAGCGAGCAGAGCATCATCGGCTTCGTCGGCGCCGCCTCCTCGGGCGTGTCGGTACCGCTCGCACAGGGTATTGCCGCCGACCAGGTGATGCAGGTCAGTCCGGCGTCGACGAGTCCGACGCTGGCGGACCTCGGGTACGACGGCGACACGAAGTACTTCGCCCGGACGGCGCCGAACGACGTCCAGCAGGGGATCGTGATGGGGATGATCCTCAACGACTTCGTCGAGGCCGATTCCGCCGCGTTCCTCCACGTCAACAACGCGTACGGCGAAGGCCTGGCCCAGGGGGCCGCGGACGCGTTCAACGGCGAGAACCAGGGGCTCGTGCCCTACAGCTCCCAGACGACCGATTATACCTCGACCCTCGATGAGCTGTTCTCGGGCGATCCCGATGCGGTCGGGTTCGTTGGCTACCCCGAGAGCGGGCAATCGATCCTTCAGACGTGGCAGGATGGCGGCTACGGCGGTCAGTGGGTGCTCTCGGAGGGCCTCAACTCGCCGGACTTCTTCCAGGAGCTATCGGACATCACCGACGGGATGTACGTCTCCTCGCCCGACCCCGAACAGACCCAGGGCGCCCAGGCGTTCCAGGAGGCGCTCGGCAAGGAACCGCGGGTGTTCTCGCCGCACTCCTACGACGCCCTGTTCCTCATGGCGCTGGCCGTCCACAAGGCCGGTGAAGCCTCCGGGACCGCTATCGCGCAGAACATCAAGTCCGTGTCGGGCGGCGACGGCGAGACCGTCACCGTCGGCCAGTTCCAGCAGGCCAAGGACATCCTGGACGACGGCGGCAGCGTCAACTACCAGGGCGCCTCGAGCCCGGTCGACATGAACGACAACCTCGAGCCGCTCAACCGCTTCGCGATCCTCCAGGTCCAGGACGGCAGCACTACGACGCTCCGACAGATCCCGCGGTCGGAGTTCATGTAAACCGGGCCGGAACGGATTCTCCCCGGCGGCTTCGCCGCCGACTTTCGCGGTGAACAGCGGCAACTCAGCAGTATCTCCGCGGGTCGCACCCATTCAACCGTCGCTGTTCAGGCGGCCGATTCGTCGAGTTCGCCCCCACCGCCACCGAGATAGAGCTCCTCGACCTCCTCGTTTTCGAGGAGGGCGTCGCCGGTATCGGTGAAGCGGTTGTCGCCCATCTCGAGCACGACGCCCCGATCGGAGTTCCGGAGGGCTTCACGGGCGTTCTGCTCGACCATCAGGATCGCCGTCCCCGCCGCATTGATGTCGAGGATCTTCTCGAAGACCTCCTCGACCAGGTCCGGCGCGAGACCGGCCGACGGCTCGTCGATCAACATCAGGTCCGGATCGACCATCAACGCCCGGCCCATGGCGAGCATCTGCTGTTGACCGCCCGACATCGAGCCGGCTCGCTGGTTCCGACGCTCGTCGAGGATCGGGAACAGGTCGAAGATCTCGTTCATCGTCCCCTGTGGAACGCTATCGAGAATGTACGCGCCCATGCGGAGGTTCTCTTGGACCGTCAGCGTCGGGAAGATGTTCTCCGTCTGGGGGACGTAACACATGCCCTTCCGGGTGATCTCGTCGGGCCGGAGCCCGGTGATGTCCTCGCCGTCGAACTCGACGGAGCCCTCCCAGCAGTCGATCAGGCCGAAGATGGCCTTCATCAGCGTGGATTTGCCGGCGCCGTTGGGCCCGATGATGGAGACGATCTCCTCCTGCTCGACGTCCAGGGACACGCCGTGAAGGATCTCCGCGTCGCCGTACCCGGAGACGATGTCGTGGGCCTTCAGCAGCGCCATGCTCAGCCCCCCAGGTAGGCGTCGATCACGCGTTCGTCCGTCTGGACTTGCTCGGGGGTGCCTTGCATGAGCTTCCGGCCCTCGCTCATGACGATGATCGTGTCGGAGATGTTCATGATGACTTCCATGTCGTGTTCGACGATCAGGAACGTGTAGCCGTCGTCCCGGAGGGAGTCGATCTGCTCGAGGAGCTTGCGGGTGAGGGTCGGGTTGACGCCAGCCACCGGCTCGTCTAAAAGGATGAGTTCGGGGTCGGTCATCAGCACCCGCCCGAGCTCGAGCAGCTTGCGCTGGCCGCCGCTGAGGTTGCCAGCCAGTTCGTCGGCCAGGTGATCGATCTCCAAGAACTCGAGCATGTCCTTAGCTTCCCGCCGGAGCTGGCGTTCGTCCTCGGCGACCTCCCCCTGCCGCAGCCAGGAGACGAGGAGGTTCTCCCCGCGTTGGCCCTTGGGTGCGAGCATCATGTTCTCGAGGACGGTCATGCCCTGGAGCTCGCGGGTGATCTGGAACGTCCTGACCAGCCCGGCCCGCGAGAGCTGGAACGGTCGGGTATGCCGGTAGCCCGGCGACCAGTCCTTGTACCGCTCCTGGGCCGAGTACAGGCCGCCGCCCGCCACCGCGCCCGCCAGGGTACTCCCCGCGAGGATCGAGCCCGAGCTGCCGAGGGCGGCGCCGACAGCGAGTCCGGCCGTCCCGAGCGTGATGCCGGCGGAGCCGAGCCAGACGGCCCGTTCGCCCCGGCTCGGGCGCATGATCTCCTGGATGTCCCGTCCGTCGTAGCGGATCGTGCCCGCGTCCGGTTCGAGGAACCCGCTGATCAGGTTGAACGTCGTCGTCTTTCCGGCGCCGTTCGGCCCGATGAGCCCGGTGATCGAGCCGCGCTCGATGTCGAACGACGCCTCGTCCACGGCGGTGATGCCACCGAACTGTTTCACGAGGTCGTCGACCTCCAGGATCCCGCTCATTCCTCGAACACCTCCTGGCCGTGTCGTTCGCCCCAGATCCCGCCGGGGCGATAGTAGAGGATGATGATGAGCAGGACGCCGATGATCACGCGGCGTAACGCCAGGATGGACGAGCTCGCCGCCTCCGGGAAGAACGCCGCTAAGTCGGTGGTCCCACGGGCGAATGCCCAATAGATCACGGCGCCGAGAATCGCGCCCCGGTTGTTGGCCGTGCCGCCAATGATGACCATCAGTAGCACGATGAACGTTACTTCGACCCGGAAGACCGACCAGGTCAAGGCCTGGAACTGGATCGCGGTAAAGGCCCCGGCCAGGCCGGCAATGGCACTCCCGAGCGCCATCCCTTGCACCTTGTACAGGAACGTGTTCTTCCCGAGCGCGGCCGCAACGTCCTCGTCCTCCCGGACGGCCTTCAGAACCCGGCCGAACGGCGAGGTCACCGTGAGCTCGGAAACGTAATAGACGAGAGCCAGGCTGCCCAAGACCATGAAGAAGAGGAACCGGTCGTACCGGATGATGATCCCGAGGTTGGCGTCGAACCGCAGGAGCCAGAACAGGTTCTGGGTGAGATCGGCGAATACCGATCCGATTCGGCCGTTCGTTAGAGGCCCGATGATCGGCACGATCCAGTAGCGGAACAGGAACAGCCAGACCGTCGCCATGCCGACGATGCGCACGAGGCTCCCCTCCGAGTAGGCGGACCACTGATTGCCCAGCCGATACAGCGCATAGGCCATCGCTGCGACCAGCAGGGTGGAGCCGAGGAGCCCGGCCATCGAGATTACCTCGGAGTCGCTGTTGCCGAGCAGCACGAGCGGGAGGAGGGCCCCGAGGAAGCCGAGCATCAGCCCGACGGCCGAGAGGTGATCACGCCGAGTCAACGCCTCGAAGTGCCGGGCCAGGACCGTGGCGCCGAAGACCCAGGTGAACACCGAGAACGACCCCAAGACCAGCAGCGCGATGCCCTCCCTGAGCACGTTCGGGACGGCGAGGAGGCCCGCGAGCGTGGCACCGCCCATCACTACGCCGGCGGCGAGCGCGTATCTGACCTGGGGCCGGTCGTCGGACCGGAGCGCCAAGCGGGCGAAGAGATAGCCGGCGCCGAGGGTTGTCAGGGCGAGCAGCGCATGGATGACGGTTTCCCGCCGCCCTCGACGGTTGGCGAGGTTGCCGACCTTGGCGAGGGCGTACGTGCCAGCGGTCCACAGCAGGAACACGATGCCAGCGAACAGGAGTACGCTGGCTACGGAGTCGCCGGGGAGCGGGAACAGGTTGTTGAGGGGCCGCTCGAACCCCGCCAACGCCCGGGGCCCGTTCGCCAACCAACGGAAGTCCGGCGACCGGAAGACCTGCTGAATGATGAAGGCGATACCGAGCAGGGCGATGGCCAAGTAGTCCTCCCGCAGTCGGACCGCGGGCAACGAGACCAGGGCGCCGACGAGGCCGGCGGTCAAAGTGCCGACGATCACGGCGGGAAGCCACGGCCAGCCGAGCCCGAGCACGTAGATCTGTCCGGGGTTCTGTGGGGCCGGCGGCAGCACGAGGAGCGCAGTGGTGTAGCCGCCGATGAGGTAGAACGCCACGTGGCCGATCTCGAGGAGCCCGGTGTAGCCGAACTTGATGTTCAGGCCGATGGCCAGCATGGCGAAGACCCCCACCGTGGTGAGAAACGCCACCAGGCTGGATGACATCGCCATCTTACCGCCCCCCGATCAGGCCTTCCGGTTTGACCAACAACACGAAGAACAACACGAGGAACGCGATCGGCACCCGCATCTCGTTGCCGACCGGCAGCAGGGTGAACCCGACGTCCATCGCGAGCCCCACAACGAACGAGCCGAGGATGACGCCGTAGATCGATCTGATGCCCCCGAGGATGACGGCCGCGAACATCGGGAGCAGGAGGAAGAACCCGATGTTCACCTGGACGCGCGAGAGCGTGAGGCCGAGCATCACCCCGGCCAGCCCGGCGAACAGCCCGGCGATGATCCAGGTGGCCATCATCACCCGGTCGGTGTTGATGCCGGTGACCTTCGCGAGGTCCAGGTTGTCCGAGGACGCTCGCATGGCCGTCCCGAGCTTGGTCTCCTTCAGGAGGAAGTGTAGCGTCGCCATCATGAGGATCGAGATGAGCAGTATCAACAGCTTCAGCGGGAACAGCCGGAAGCGGGTGCCGTAGGCGAAATTATCCGGAACCGTACCCGGGCGTCCGAGCACGAAGGCGAGCACCGCGATGCTCAGGACGCCAGCGATCCCGGCAGCGAGTTTCGGGCCGACCGTCTGCGCCTCCACGAAGCCGTCGGCGCTCGCGTATCGCCAGCGGTAGGTCCCGTAGACGACGGCCGCCGTCAGGATCCAGACCAGCAGGAAACGGGGCCAGCCGTACCCGATCGTCGCGATCGTGCTATCGGGGGTGCCGCCCGTCTCGATCAGGTGAAACACTGCCCCCCGGCCGGCCGCGTAGAAGTCCACGAACTTCGCGGCAGTCAGATACTGGGTCGAGCCGAGGAGTTCGGCGGTCCGGGGCACGTTGTAGTTCCGGGCGGCACCGCCGTAGATCGCCTGGGTCCCGAACCGGAGGATCAGCGAGACGCCGAGGGCGGCGATGAGCAGGGTGGCGAGCGAGGCGCCCCGCTCCCGGAACGAGCGGAACACGACCTTCTCCGTCACTGGCGCGATGATGCCGACCATTACGGCAGCAAGCAGGACGCCGGACCAGATCGATGGTGCGCCCAACGCAACGAGCCCGCCAACGATCACCGCCAACGCCGCGTGGGCGAGGAGCCCGACCGCCGGCGGTGGCCGGGTAGGCCACCACGAGCCTTTCAACGCCCCCCAGCCACCCAACAGGTACACCATCCCGAGGGTCGGGCCGCTCCCGAGGAGGAACAGTACCACCAGCCCGGCACTCGTGATGGTCTGTTCCCCCGATGCCAGGAGTTCGAAGAGCGGGACCTCGTTGGGCGTATTCACGAACAGCGCCATAAACGCCCCCAACGTCAACAGCTCGCCGTGGGCGAAATTCGGGACCTCGGCGATACTGTAGACCAGTGCGAGGCCGATGGCCCCCATCGCCACGACGCTGCCGGTGACCACTCCTGTCAACACGGCGTTGGGCAGCCCAGTACTAACTGCCATCTCCGCACTCCTCCGGAGCGACGCGTCCGGAAAACGGCTCCATATGGGGCCGAGGTTACGCGGATGCGCCTATGATTGTTGCGGTTCGGGCACTCCCGGCCCTCACAACGCGATACAGTCCGAACAGAGCAGTTGGCCGTTGTGGTTCGAGAGTTCCGCCGTGAGCGTCCCACAGCTCTCGCAGACGCCCTGCGTGGAATAGACGTCGCTCTCGAGTTCGTTCTCGACGACCGTCCCGGGGTCCGGCGGACTGGGGGCCGGCTCCGAAGCCGGCTCTGATCGGCCACCCATAACTGAATAGGCTGTGACGATGTCGTGGTCGGAGACCGACGCGATGACCTCGCCGTCCTCCTCGACGAGGAGATGGCGGAGCCCGTCCGTTGCCATGGCGGTGATCGCTTCCTCCAGCCGCTGATCGGCCGCGACACTCACGGCGGGCCGCATGACGTCGCCGGCGGTGGTCGCGGTCGGATCACGGGTGTTGGCGACGACGTCGAGGAGGCGGGTCTCGTCGAGGACGCCGACCGGGTCGCTTCCGCGGAGCACGACCGCGCTGTGGACGCCATCGTCGAGCATCAACTCGGCGGCGCCGGCGACCGAGTCGGACTCGCTCACCCCCACGTACGACCGATGCATCACGTCCCGCACCGTGACCGGTTCGTCCATACGTTCCGAGTTGGATAGCCTCCCGCTAAAACCTACGCCCGATACGATTAAGCCTACCAGGAACCTAGAGGAATGACCCCGTTCCCGCGCTCTTATACAGCCCCCCGGGACGGCGGACTTATGCGGGCGCCTGATGGAGGCCAGAGCATGTACGGGGTTGTTACCCGGAACGCCGAGGAGCTGGCCTGGCCGGCGTTCGAGAAAGGGTTCTACGAGGTGAAGGACGTGACCGGCCGGCGGACCGAACCAGTCGGCGACGGCGTCAACATGATCTCGTGTTTCGGGGATTCCCGGACCGTCGACGAGTCGCCGGAGCTGGCCGCCAGAACCGCGGACGGCCGGCTCGCCACCCGGGAGCGACGCTACTTCGACTGGGGGACGGTCTGTCCGTCACGCGAGGAATACCGCTCGGATCTCCTGGACCTCGTCGACGACTGTGTCCGAACCGCCCCCGACCTCCGACTGGACGACGTCGGGTTCCCGCGGGCCGAATACTGCCACTGTGAGGTGTGTCAAGGGGCGTTCTCGTCGAGCGGCATCGATGACTGGCTCGAGTGGCGCGCCGACGTCGTGACGGGGTTCGTCGCCGAGGCGGCTGACCGCGTGCCGGGCCGCACCTATCTCACGCTCTACCCGGACCCCTATCCCGGCCATCTGATCGAGCGATCCGGCGTCGACGTCGAGTCGCTCGCCCCCCACGTCGACGAGTTCGTGGTGCCGCTCTACGATATGGCCTATTCCACGACCTACTGGCTCGAGGCCCTGGCCTCCGGCTTCCGGGACCGGCTGCCGGCCCCACTTACCATCGAACTGTACGCGGTCGAGGTCGAGATCGATGCGCTCGCCCGGGCGGCCGAGGTCGCCGGCGCCTACGCCGCAACCGTGCTGTTCGCGTACGAGGCCGAGACCGGCCGGGCCGTCATCGACCGGCTCGCGGGCGAATAGCGCCGTTCGACCGAATCAATCGTCTTTTGACGGCGGGTGGGCAAGGTCCGCGCATGAGCTTCGAGGACGGCGACCGGGTCGTGCTTCACGACGAGCACTCGGACCACGACGGATCGGTCGGCACAGTCAGTCAGGTCATGGAGACGATGTTCGGCGATGAGACCTACACCGTCCAGTTCGAGGACGGTCAGGAGACGGGGCTGGCCGCGGATCAGCTCGAAGCGGCCCCTGACGACGCCGAGCCCGACGGTGAAGACGCCGAGGCCTGACGCCCCGAGGATGGGCTCGGTCCCGCTGCATTACGTTGATCTACGGGCGTTCTGTTACGCCACCGAGGACGAGCCCCGCGTGGAGCGTGCGCTCCGGACCTATCTGCCGGCCGACACGCCGATCGAGCGGGAGGAATCGACCGGCCACCACGGCGATCGGATCGTCGTGCTCTCCGCCCGAGTCGACACCGCTGACGAAATCCGCCACGTCCTGGAAAACGTCCGAGCGATCGCGGAGTTCGATGCCGTCCTCGAGGAACTCGATGACAGGGTCGACGACAACTGCTCCTTCCATCTCTCGCTCGACAAGCAGGCCGCCTATCAGGGCACGTGTCGCCGCGGCTCCGGACTCCAGCTCCGCGCGAAAGTCGAGGCCTATCCGGCCAAACGCCCCGCGGCGGTCCAGAACGCCCGCGCCGCGCTGGCTGGCGGCGAGTAGTGGCTCTAGGGCTCTACGTGCCGCCTGAAGCCGGTCGTCGCTCGGGCACCCTCTTCCACTTTTCCGCCGATGTCAGCGACAGCATCGACAGCCAGTCTCCCGGCACCTAGCCTCCCCATTGAGCGGGAGCTCCTTGCCGGGCTGCCCGGTTAGCCGTCCCACGGTTCGTTCGACGCCAGATCGATCTCGGAATCGAGTCGGGAGGAGGGGCAGCGGTCTTCGAGCACGCAGTCCTCGCAGTCGGGGTTCCTGGCCGTACAGGTCGAGCGG
>CAZKPC010000060.1:2339-10872 GCA_964554565.1 uncultured Halobacteriales archaeon | reverse complement strand
CCGCGAGCTGCAGTTCCGCGCTCCCCAGATCGATCCCGACGAGCGCGGTTTCGAGGTCCGTGCCCGTGACATAGATCGTACTGTCACCCGGCACCGTCTCCCACCCGACCAAGTCCAGGCTGCGGTCCATGATGTCCTGCGTCGACACGCTCATACCGTGTCGGTGGTGCGGCGGGCTCCTCAATATCCCGGAAGCCGCCAAGCCCGAGCGGTTCCAACGACCGCGCAGGGAATCAGTCCTTTTTGGACGCGGCCCGGAGGTCGGGCGAGCGGTTCTCGATGAAGGCATCGACCCCCTCACGGGCGGCCTCGGTCGTGGCGGCGCGCGCGAAGGCCTCGTAGCCGGCTTCGAACGCGGCCGGCAGCGAGTCCGCGGCGGCGGCTTCGGTAATCCCGTCACAGACGATCGCGTCCACTGTCGGGCTCAAGCGGCGGCCGTCCGCAGCCACCGGATCGCCCGTCGGTTCCGGTGACTCGATGTCGATCTGGGATTCCAGCCGATCCTTCAACGGCTCGACGCGACCGTCGAAACTCGACGCGTGTTTCACGGCGGTTTCCAGGAGTTCGACGTGGTCCTCGGCCAGCGCGTCCATCAGTCCGAGGTCCGCGGTAGCCGCCGTTGGCAGCCGTTCGGCGAACCGGATCATGTCCGAAAACGTCTCCGCAGACACCTCGGGCCATCGCCGATAGGGAACGACGATGCCGCCGATGCCCGGGAGGATCCCGAGGGTGACCTCCGGGAACTGCAGGAAGGTGTCGTCCATGGCGACCAGCGCGTCACAGCGGAGGCTCAACTCGACGGCGGCGCCCAAGGCGTGGCCGTTGATCGCGGCGACGACCGGTAGCTCCAGCTGTTCCATGTATTCGAAGAGCTCGGAACACTCCTGGGCGTACCGCAAACTCCGATCGTAATCGCCGAGCACCTCGCGGAAGGAGTCGATCTCCCATCCGGAGGAGAACGCGTCGGGGCCGAACCCCGTAAGGACGACCCCGTCCACCCCTGCCTCGGTCTCGGCCCGCCTGAGCGCTCGCTCGAGCTCGCTGAAGACTTCGAGGCTGAGAATGTTCCCGCGGTGAAGCCGGCGGACCGTGATCACGGTGATCGCGCCGACCCTGTCGGAGACGAGGTGGCGGTCGAACTCGCCGTACGCGGCTAGCTCGCGGTCGGGTGTCGGCATGTTGGGACGGAGGTCCCCGTACTCCTCGAGGATCCGATTCACTTCCTCTAGGCCCAGCTCCGCCATGATGTCGAAGGGCCCGGACTCGAAGCCGAGGGCGGCCTCGCAGCCGACATTGACATCAGCGGGGGTGGCGATGCCGCGATCGACGACGTCGGTCGCCTGCGAGAACAGCACTCCGAGCAGCCGGTCCCTGATCTCCGTGCGCAATTCCGTCGGGACCGCCACGTCGGTTCCTGGATCGGCCGTGTCCCAGGTGTCGACCGAGCGGAAGATGTTGGCGGGCTCGTAGGCCTCGTTCTCCTCGGCCATGTAGGTCCCGGCCTTGACGTGAACCGGATTGCCGTTGGCGAGGTTGAGCACGGCGAACGGGCCGGCCGCCACGACATCCTCCGCCGTGGCGTCGATCTGGGCGGCGGTCGCTTCGTCCAGCAGCTTGCCGGCTTCGTTACACCAGTTGACGAACACGCGGTCCAGCATGAAGGCGAGTTCGTCCTCGACCACGAGCGGGAGCTTGCCCAGCGCGCCGAACAGCCAGTACAGGTAGTCCAAATGCTCGGAGTCGACCCCGGGCCAGTTAATCAGCTCGACGACCGGGTTCCGCCAGGCCGGGGCGAAGAAGTGCGTGATGGTGGTCCGTTCGGGGCGCTCCGCCTCAGCGAAAATCCGCTCGGCGGGGATCGAACTCGTGTTCGAGGTGATCACACAATCGTCGGACACGGCGGCCTCGACCTCAGCGACGACCTCCCGCTTGATCCCGAGGTCTTCGGTGACGGCCTCGATGACCAGATCGGCCTCGCCGATGGCGGCGTACTCGGTAGTATACTCGATGTCGCGGACGGCCCCTTCGTCGGCCTCGTCGACGTGACCGTGGCGCAGGCCTTTGTCGACGAGCCCGTCGATGTGTTCCTCCGCCGAGCACAGCGCGTCGGGGTCGATATCTACCAGCACGAGCTCGATGTCCGGCCGGGTGTGCTTGAAGAAATACGCGATGTCCGGCCCGATGGTCCCGGCCCCAATGACGGCGATCGTCCCTGGAAAGCCCGTCTCGGGGTCGATCAGGAACGGGTTCGACGCGTTCGTGACCGGATGGGCCCCGCGTTCGTCGATCATCGTGCACCGTTCTCACGGGGACCGTTAAAGGCCTGCCTTCCGCCGATCAGAGCCCGAGGTAGTCCTGGCGCAGCTCGGTGTCCTCGCGGAGCCGCTCGGTCGAGACCTCGGCCACAATCTGGCCCTCGTCGATGATGTAGTTCCGGTCGGAGACGGCGGCGGCCGCCGCCACGTTCTGTTCGACGAGGAGCAGGGTCACGTTCCGGTCGGTGTTGATCTCGTCGATGGCCTCGACCACTCGGTCCACGATCAGCGGGGCCAGGCCCTCAAACGGCTCATCGAGGAGCAGCAGGTCCGGGTTCGCGACGAGGGCTCTCGCGACGGCCAGCATCTGCTGCTCGCCGCCGCTGAGGTTCGCCGCCGCCCGATCGCGGATGTCATCGAGATCCGGGAAGAGGTCGTACATGTCCTCCTCCGGTTCCGCGTCCGCGGCGGTCGTGGCCGCCAGGTGGATGTTCTCCCGGACGGTTAACCGCGGGAACAGGCCCCGTTCCTCCGGGACGAAACTGATCCCCAGGTGGGCGATCTCGTGGCTTTCGAGTTCCAGCAGGTCGTGGCCGTCGTACCTGATCGAGCCGCTGTGGACCCGCGGCAGGTCCGCGCCCACGATCGAGCGCAAGGTCGTGCTCTTGCCGGCTCCGTTGCGGCCAAGCAGCGACACCACTTCGCCGTCCTCGACGTCGAGATCGACATCGAAGAGGACCTGGCCCGTCTCGTAACCGGCGTTGAGACCTTCGATTTCCAAGAGGCTCAAATCAGAACCCCTCCCCCATCCCGCCGAGGTAGGCTTCCTGGACGCGCTCGTTGCCTTGGACCTCGTCTGGCGTCCCCGTCGCCAGGACCCGGCCGCCGTGGAGAACGGTGATGCGGTCGCTCTTCTCCAGGACGACGTCCATGTCGTGTTCGATCATCAGCAACGTCAGCTCCAACTCCGCCTGGATTGAGTCGATGAGGTCCGCGGTCTCCTCGGTCTCGCCAGGACTCATGCCGCTGGTCGGCTCGTCCAGCAGCAGGACCTCCGGATCCGTGGCCAGCGCCATCGCGATCCCGAGCAGGCGTTGATCCCCGTGCGAGAGGTTCTTGGCGGTCCGGTCAGCGAGGTCAGAGAGCCCGACGAGGTCGAGGACTTCATGGGTCCGGTCCCGTCCGACCTTGCGGCCGACGCGGAAGACGTCGAACGCTGACGGGCCCTGCTCGAGGGTCTGGGCCACGATCCGGACGTTCTCGAACACCGTTTGGTCGGTGAACAGCTGGTTGGACTGGAACGACCGGGCCAGCCCGATGTGAGACCGCTCGTGCTCGGGGATCTCGGTGATGTCCTCGCCGAAGAGCGAAACGCGCCCTTCCGTCGGTTCCAAGGCGTTCATGAGGAGGTTGAAGAGGGTCGTCTTCCCCGCGCCGTTGGGGCCGATCACCCCGCGGAACTCGCCCTCGGGCACGGCGAAATCCACGTGGTCGACGGCCACGAAGCCACCGAACGTCCGGGTGAGTTCCTCGGCTTCCAGGGCTACCGGCCCCTCGGTCTCACTCATCGGTCCATCGCCTCCTGAGCCAGGTTCCCAGCCGGCCGATCCGGCTCCGCACGAACCCCCAGATACCCTCCTCAGGGGCCACCAGGACGAGCAAGACGAACGCCAATCCGAAGAAGAACTGCCAGAACGTGAGGACGCCCCCTAGCTCGATGGAGAACAGCGAGACCTCCCGAACCGGGACGTAGAGGATCTCGAAGGACGTCAGGGACTCCCGGGCGACGAACCAGGCGAAGACGCCGGTGATCGGCCCGAAGAAGTAGTTCATGCCGCCGAAGATCGTCATCAGGAGGACGTTGCCGCTCTGAAGGACGCCGATGTCTTCCAAGGACACGCCGCCGTTATTGAGGACCAACATCGTCCCGGCGATCGCGGAAAACGCTCCAGAGAGGGTAAATGCCCGAACTTTGTATCGGTAGGTCGAGATGCCCATTGCTCTGGCGAGTTCCTCGTTGTCGCGGATGGCCACCAACGTCCGTCCGAACGGGGACCGGACGATCTGCCAGAGCGCGAGCATCGAGAGCAGGAACACGACCGCGACCAGGTAGAAGAGCTCGAACTCGAAGCCGGCAAGCTGCACCACCGTCTGACCGCGAAAGCTCGAGACCCATTCGGGCACCGCGCCCGCTCGGATGCCGTCGGCGCCGCCCGTGAGGTCGAATGGATCGGCGTTGACGATGAAGTGGGCGGCCATGGCGAAGGCGAGCGTGAGCATCGCGAAGTAGATCTCTCCGCGGTCGACGGTCAGGCGACCGATGGCGTTGGCTAGCGCCGCGGCGACGACCACTCCGATCGCGCCAGCCGCCACGAACGGGATATCGAAACGAGCGAGCCCCATCGCGATGCCGTAGGCCCCGGCGCCCAGGAACATGGCGTGGCCGAAAGAGAGCAGCCCGGCGTAACCTAGGAGCAGGTTGTAGGCGGCGGCGAAGAGCATCCAGATCAGCATGGAGGTCGCGATATAGTCCCCACCGAGGACGAACTCCAGGCGGAGCGTTGGCCGCAGCAGGAGCACGATCAGGAGGATCCCGATCGGGGTCCGGAGGTTCACGAGATCGGGAACCTGGAGCAAGTCCCGTAAGCGTTCGAGGCGGTCATCGCCGGTCATTCTAGCAGCCCCGCTTCGCCGAACAGGCCTCGCGGTCGGATGAGCAGCACCACGATCAGCACCGCGAAGGGCATGAATCCCCCGATGCCAGGGATGTTGAGCGCCGGGGTGCCGGTGACCTCAGCGAGTGATCGGAGGCTCACGGGGGCCAGGAAAACGGAGAGCCCCACGAGGATCGCACTGACAACCGATCCGAAGATGCTCCCGACGCCGCCGATGGCCACGATGACGAACGCCAGGAGGACGAACTCGAACCCCATGCCGAGGTCCATCCCGACCTCGGCGCCACGCAGGACGCCCGCGAGACCGGCGAGTGCGGCCCCGATGAAGAACACGATCGTGAACCGCCGCGGGATATCGACGCCGATGAATTCGGCCATCTCCTGGTTCTGGACCCCGGCCCGGATGGTGAGGCCGAAGTCCGTTCGATGGATGAAGGCGTAGAGCCCGACCACCACGACGAGTCCGACGACCATCGTGAACAACCGCATCGTGGTCACCTCGACCAGACTGACGGTCACGGACCCCCGGAGGACGCCGGGCACTTCGAAACTCAGCGGGGTCCCGCCCCAGTTCGCTCGGGTGGCCTCTTCGAGCATGAGTGCCACGCCGAACGTCGCGAGGAGCCCGATGATCGGGGTCTGGCCGTAGAGGTGGCGCAGGACGACGACCTCGATGAGCACGCCGATCAGCCCGACCAAGAGTGGGATGAACACGAGAGCGGCCCAGAAGGACAACCCGAGGATCGCGACGAACTCGTACGCGCCATAGGCCCCGAGCATGAACAGCGCGCCGTGGGCGAAGTTCACCACGCCGAGCAGGCCCAGAATCAGCGCCAACCCGACGGATATCATCGCCAGGATCATGCCGAACACGATACCGCCGATGAAGTTGTTCACGAACAGTCGGGGATGGACCAGGAGGCCGAACGCGAGCAGGACCCCGGTCAGCACCGCTACGATCATGACCGACGGCCGGACCCGACGCATTCTGCTCAGATTCACGGCAGCCACGTCCATTCGACGTAAAACCGCTTACCGCCGTTAGCTCCCGAGCTGACAATCGGGTGACGGTTCGGGTGAAGCCTCGTCCCCGTTCATGCTATCGATGACCTCGAACCAGACTCGGTAGGGATCGTCGGTCATATCCTCGACTGGCAGTCCGCGCGTCGCATAGACCGGCTGAATGAGCTGGTGGTCTCCCTCGCGCCAGTATATCCGATCCGGATCGTCGTGGAGCTGCAGCACACGGTCGTTCTCAACGGTATGACCGTTGAGTTCTGCGATGATCTCCGATCCGGTCGTGGTACCGGCCCGATCCGCGGCGCGCACCAGTTGGTCTACTGATTGGTAGCCCATCACGTGGCGCACTTGCGGGTCGTGACTGGAGATGTCCGTGATCTCGAGCTTCCAGTCCTCGGCCACATCGAGCCCCGGGCTCCAGGCCTGGCTGCTCAGATCCACGATCGAGGCTTGTTCCTTGCTGATCCCGTGGAAGCCGGCGTCCTCGTTCTGATGCAGGACGATCGTGAAGTCCTCGTGTAGCCCGAGGTCGAGCACCTGAGCCGTCGAAGTCCGCTGATCGAGTCCGGCCACCAACAGCGCCAGGCCGGTCGCGTCGGAGTCAGCCACCGTATTGAGATACTGCGTGTAGTCTTGCGAGGGGAACGGGACGGCCTCCCGGCCGACGATCGTAGCCCCCAGGTCCTGGAGGTGTTGTGTGAAAGTCTCGTTCGCGGTCTGCCCCCAGGTGTAGTCCGAGTAGAGGATGAACCAATCGTCCTCCATCTCGGCCATCCGGGGGGCGATCGGTCGAACCTGCATCGAGTTCGACATGTACGTCGAGAACATGTACTCGCTGCACTGACTCCCGGTGATATCGTTCGATGTCCCATGGGCAGCGAACGGCACCTGGTTGTCCGTGGCCCAGTTGCCGATCGCGAGTCCAACGGCCGATGACACGACGCCGTAGGCGACATGGGCTCCATCCTCGACCACCATCCGTTCGGTCCGTTCGACGGCGGTCGACGGGTTCACTTCCGTGTCGGCGGTCACGAGGTCGAGCTTGACGTTCAGGTCGGACTCGAGGTGTTGGACCGCGAGCTGCCCGCCGTCACGCTGTGCCTCGCCATATGGAGCGAACGGTCCGCTGAGGGAGGTCGGATGGGCGATGACCAGCTCAAGGGGGCTGGGTGTTCCCGTGGTCCCGCCGTTACCATCGCCGTCTCCGTCACCATCACCATCTCCACTGCCATCGCCGCCGTCGCCACCGGTACACCCGGCGAGACTCGTCGCCAGGATTCCGGAACCGAGCCCTTTGATGACGTCACGTCGACCGATGTAGCGGCGCTCCTGCCGTGTCATATGGTACGCAGGAGCACGGCGTCGTTATAACCTTTGCTGAGCCCCGACTGTGGCCGGATGATCGTGTCCCGTGGTCGGCCGAGAAAGCCGTCCCGCCGACAAATGGCTCTCAAATCAGGCCTCTCCCGAAGCAGCAAGTAGGGAGTTTTATACCCCGTTGTCGGCGTCGTCCCAGTACTGCTGGCGGAGTTCGTACTTCTGGATCTTGCCGGTGGACGTCTGCGGGAGGTCATCGACGAATTCGACGCTCGTCGGACACTTGTAGTGGGCCAGCCGTTCCCGCGTGAACTCGATCAGGGCCTCCTCGGTGAGATCCGCCCCCTCCCGGGGAACGACGAGGGCTTTGGGGGTTTCGCCCCACTTCTCGTGGGGTACCCCGATGACGGCTGCAAGCTGCACATCCGGGTGATCGAAGACGACGTCCTGGACCTCCACGCTGGAGATGTTTTCGCCGCCGGAGATGATGATGTCCTTCTTCCGGTCGACGATCGTAATCATCCGGTTCTCGTCTATCGTCGCGATGTCCCCGGTGTGCAGCCAGCCGTCCACGCGGTCGTGGAACGCGGCCTCGGTCGCCTCGGGTTTGTTCCAGTAGCGGTCCATCACCTGGTTGCCCCGGGCGACGACTTCGCCGTAGGTTTCGTCATCGAGCGGCACGTCGTGGCCGTCCTCATCGACGACGCGGACCTCCGTGTTCACGGTGGCGAAGCCCTGGGTGTTGATGATGTCGTACTTGTCACCCTGTTCGATTTTGCGTCGGCTGTTGCTCGTTGTGATGATCGGCCCGGTCTCGGTTTCGCCGTAGGCGTGGATGATCCGCCAGCCGAGCTCCTCCTCGGTTCGCCGGATCGTCTGTTTCGGCGGCGGCGCCGCCGCGACCTCGACCCGGACCGGTTTCTCGCCGGTGGTTGCCACGCCCGTTTCCGCTTGATGGTCGAGGAGCATGTTGATCACCGTCGGTGCCCCGCCGAGGAAGGACACGTCGTGTTCGGTGATCCGGTCGAAGACCGCCGCGGGATCGAAATCACGCAGGATGACGTGTTTGCCGCCGATGCCGGTGAGGCCATAGATGTGGCCCCAGCCGTTGAGGTGGAACATCGGCGAGGTCCACAGGATGGTGTCGTCGTCCTCGAGTTCGACGTGGTGGGAATGGATCATCGCGTGGTAGTGTTGGATGCGATGGGTGTGGACCACGCCCTTCGGATCGCCGGTCGTGCCGCTGGTGTAGAGGATCGTCGCGTC
>CAZKPC010000060.1:0-2239 GCA_964554565.1 uncultured Halobacteriales archaeon | reverse complement strand
TCATCGTCGCGTAGAGGGTCTCGATGAAGAACGCGGCGTTCGGGGCGAGGATCGCCACCCGGTCGCCCTTCTCGACCCCCCAATCGTCGAGGGCGTTCGCGAGGCGGTTCACGCGCTCTCCGATCTCGCCGTAGGTGAATTCCGTCCCGTCCTCGGCGATCACGCCGATGTCGTCAGCGAACAGCTCGACGGCTCGGTCGAGGAAGTCGGTCGTGAGCAACGGTTTGTGCATGGATCTGGGGCGAGTGTCCGACGCCTTCGACCTCGTTCGGGACTGGCGAGTTCCCTGGCGCCGGCCTTCGACGAATAGGGATTCCGAGAACTCCGTTCAATCTTTCGGTGGGTTTGATCCCCCGGCCGCCATCGTCGTGCTCTGACGGAAGGATGGCAATACCGGCCGCCTCAACCGGTCGCCCCCTGAGCTCCGAATACGATTCGTAACGCAGCGCCCGATCTTTCGGACGGCCTACTCGAATACCGGCGCCGGATCAGCCGTCCCTTCGAAGACGTCGGACATCGACACTTCGTCGCCGATCGACGGGACCCCGCCGACGCGACCCAGCACCCGCGTTGGGCCCAGATCGATCAACGCCAGCTGATAGCCGTCTTCGAAGCCCTCCGGAGCCACGTGGACCTGGGTGACCGAGTAGACCTCGCCGTCCGTTGGCAGGTCCACGACGGTGAGCGAGCGACCTCCGCAGTCGTCGCAGGCACCGTGCGGAACGGCCGTCGTCCAGCCACAATCGTCGCATTCGTGCCCGGGGAGGCGTCCGGCCCGCAGCTGATTTTGCCAGGCCTCGAACGTCAACTCGTCCGGCAGCGGCTCCTCCCGGACCGGAGGTTCGTTGCTCATGCGCCCACCTCCAATACGCTGACGACGGTCGTCGAGGCATCGCCGCCGAGGTTGTGCGCCACACCGGTCCGGGCGTCCTCGATCTGGCGCTCGCCCGCACGGTTCCGGAGGTGGTCGGTGAGTTCCACGAGCTGTGCAGTGCCGGTCGCCCCCAGCGGATGGCCCTTCGCCTTGAGGCCGCCGCTGGGATTGATCGGCGTCTCGCCGTCGATGTAGAACTCCCCGTTGGCGGCCGCCTGCCCGCCCTCGCCGTCGTCATAGAGCCCCAGCGCCTCGACGGCCATGATCTCTTCACCGGTGAAGCAGTCGTGGACTTCCGCGAAGTCGATCGCCGACGGCTCGATGTCGGCTGCCTCGTAAGCTTCGGCGGCCGCCCGCCGGGCAGCGTTGGTGGCGTGTGGCTCCGGGTTGTCCGCGACCGGCACTCGATCGGTGGCGTGGCCGATGCCGGCCACGCTGATCGGCTCCGCACCGTAGCTGTCAGCCGCTTCGTCGCTCGTCACTACGACGGCGGAGGCACCGTCCGAAAACGGGCAGCAGTCGTAGAGGTGGAACGGGTCGGCGATCATCGGGCTGTCCAGCACGTCCTCCACGGTGATCTCCTGGTCGAACTGGGCCCGTGGATTGAGGCTCCCGTGGTAGTGGTTCTTGACCGCGATCTCGGCGAGCTGCCGTTGGGTCGTGCCGTGTTCGTGCATGTGCCGCCGGGTCAACAGCGCGAAGAAGGCGGGGGCCGTCAGGCCGGCGGCCTGCTCGGTCTGTTTGTGGACGACCGAATCGAAGATGCGGGTCATGCCGGGCGTCTCGATCCCGGTGGCGTTCGAACAGCGTTCGACCCCGCCGGCGAGCACAGCGTCGTGCTCCCCGGCGACCACGGCATTAACGGCGTGTTTGAACGCGTTCGAGGACGTCGCACAGGCGTCCTCGAAGCGCTGGGCCGGCACGCCGCTCATCCCGAGATGCGACGCCATCATCGGGGCCAGATGGATGTCGTGCTCCGTCATGCCGCCCATCGTGTTTCCCAGGTAGAGCGCGTCGATCTCGTCGGTCCCGACGCCGGCATCGTCCATCGCGTCGAAGGCGGCATCGGCGAAGAGTTCCTGCAGCGTCCGCTCGTGCACCGCGAACCGGGTCATCCCGGCGCCGATGATGCTGGTTCCGGTCATGCCGACGGGTTCGCTTCCCGCCATAAAAATCCTCCTTCGAACCTCGAAAATCGTGTTCAGCACCGCACGGAGGTGCTGATCCGAGTCGGCACCACAGTCGGTTAGGTCCCTCAGGCAGCTCCAGAGCGTTCACGGCGGCTTTTTGAAGGCTCGGCCCCTAGGAACGCCTATGGTGGATGATTCAGAGGTCCCCGACGACCTGGCGGCGCGGCTCGATCGG
>CAZKPC010000059.1:0-10924 GCA_964554565.1 uncultured Halobacteriales archaeon | reverse complement strand
CTCGGTCGGCGCGCGTGTTCAACGTTGCTAATAAAATCGTGTTGATAAAATAATATTATAATCCATTATGTAGATAAACGTCTATATAGATGCCGCATAGGGAGCGGTTTAGATTCTACATATGACCAATAAAACAGATAAATCCAAGGTAAACGTGTAGGTGAAAGGTAACACGAAAGACCGATGGGTAGAATACCAGAAGCAGCATCACTCCTTCGAGACGCTCTCAGAACGAGTTCGGACATCAATTGAGACGTTCATCGAACTAGAAGACCGTACTGTAGATGATGAAGTGGTGCATGTCGAGGACAAAATCGACCGGCTCAAATCTGATGTCAACTGGTTAAAGGACAACGTCGAATGGCTGCGAGACAAACAACAGCGGAGTATTGAGGCCTTAGCGAAGGACCTATTTCAGGTTCTTGTTCCGCTGCCACCGGATGATTCGAAGGCACGGGACCACACAGCAATCCAGACCGTCGCTCTCGAGAACGATCCTCAGACACCCACGGCCGTGGCAGAAAAAATGGACACGACACCAAAGCAGATAGAGAACGCCACAGAGTACCTAAAGACGCAGAATTTCCCTATCGAGCAGTACGAGATGGAGGATGGGAGGTTCCAGATCTTCAAGAAAGATAAGGGGGTCTGAATCATGCATCAAGAACTCAAAGAATTCCTTGGTTAAGGATGAGTCAATTGCCGCGTATAGAGAAGTGATTACATCTGTATTGAGGAAGAGGAGTTAGTTGAGAAGATGGCTATCATGTTCAGCATGGTCTTGATTGAGACCACGGAAAACTAGTGGTCCGTCAACCTTCACTTGCTGAGTTCATTGGTCGGATTGCTGCTATAGTAATCTGATAACTGGAATACTTAGTGTGCAAGACTCAGAGCGTGAGTATAGCACGGAGAGGACGTTACTTTGTCCACCCGAGTTCGTACTCAAGTTCGTACTGTTGATCACCGGTTTCCGAATCCGTGACCCGTTCGAGTTCGACTTCAAATCGGGGTTGTTCCGGAACCGCGACGGTCTGTTCTTTCGTGTCACTCACCAACTGAACATCGCCGGCTTCGATCTGATCAGCAGCGTCTCGTAACGTCTCAGCGATCTTTGTTCTCGATGTCTGTTCCTCAGTCTTGAACAGTTGCTCTTCCGGCATTAGTCGTCACTCCATGAGAAACTACGGAAGAAATCATATAATCGATGATGTCGATTCTCGTTTGATGGGAATCTACAACCCCCATCGTACCGGAAACGCGCCCTGTATTTATCGCAGGCTTAGAGATATATCAAGTTACAGTAATTAATCGAGTGGCTTAGGAACTCATCAATTAACGGTTGACAGAGCCCTAGTATCAGAATTAACCTCAAATAACGATCAAAACTATGTTCTAGATCTAGATGAACTGTAGACTGACACTTTCTTGCTGGATCCAAATGCTGGAATCATCAATTTTTGAGCAATCAGAGAGGTTTAGAACGTTGTTATCGCCGCGGCGCGGCGGGTCGAACAACCGATCGCCCGTGGCCGCTGGTTGGCAAACGCCTTTAGCGCCGCCGGCCCTTCAGCGGGGTATGGACTTCGGGCTGACCGACGAGCAGCAGGCGATCTGCGAGGAGGTCCGCCGGTTCGGCGAGAACGAGATCGCGCCGGTGGCCGCCGAGCACGATCGGAACGAGACCTACCCGGACGAGGTCATGGACGAGGCCGTCGAGATGGGGCTGCTGGGGGCGCATCTGCCCGTCGATTACGGCGGGGCCGGGTATTCCTCGCTCGAGATGGCCCTGATCGTCGAGGAGCTGTTCGCGATCGACCCCGGGATCGCGCTGTGCATCACGTCGGCGGCCTTCGGCGCGGACGCCCTCCTCGAGTACGGGACCGAGGAGCAGAAGGAGGAGTTCCTGCCGCCGATCACCGCCGGCGACTCGGTGATGGGGGCGGCGATTTCGGAACCCGGGGCGGGGTCGGACGTCACCGCGATCGACACTACCGCCGAGCTGGACGGCGACGAGTGGGTGATCAACGGCAACAAGATGTGGATCACCAACGGCTCGGTCGGGGACTACTTCGTGGTGCTCTGTGAGACCGACCCGGAGGTCGAGGACCGCTACTCGGGGTTCTCCCAGATCATCGTCGAGGCGGACCGGGCCGGCTTCTCGGCCGACAAGATCACCGGGAAACTGGGAATCCGGGCGTCCGACACGGCCGAGCTGGTGTTCGACGACGTCCGGGTCCCGGAATCCAACCTCGTCGGCACCCGCGGCTTCGGCTTCCTCCAGCTGATGCAGTTCTTCGACGTCACCCGGACGATGGTGGCGGCCCAGGGGGTCGGGATCGCCAAGGGGGCGGCCGAGCGCGCCCTCGAGTACGCCCAGGAGCGCGAGCAGTTCTCGCGGTCGATCAGCGAGTTCCAGGCCATCCAACACAAGCTGGCGGACATGTACACCGACACCGAGGCGGCGCGCCAGCTGACCTACAAGTCGGCCTGGTCGGTCGAACACGCCGAGGAGCAGCTCACCAGCCTCGCCTCGATGGCCAAGGAGTTCGCCTCCCGCGTGGCTGTCGACGTCGCGGACGAAGCGGTCCAGGTCCACGGCGGGGCCGGCTACGTCGACGACTTCGACGTGGGCCGGCTGTACCGCGACGCGAAGATCACGCAGATCTACGAGGGCACGACCGAGATCCAGAAGAACATCATCGCCCGGGAGCTGCTCGGGAAGGGACTCTGAGCCCCGCGGCGGTTCCAGCTTGAGTCGGCCGCTCTGGGCCGGTTGAGCGAACCCGGGAAACGGCATTGACCCGGTCCGAACCCCCGGCTCACCCGTCGCTGACGCGCCAGATGTATCGCGAAGCGTAGGACCGAAAGGGCCGCCACGGCTCCGCCGTGTCGATCATCTCCTCGCGGGTCATGTCCTCCGAGAAGAGGGCCTCCATTCCCTTGCGGATGCCGAGGTCCTCGACCGGGAAGACGTCGTCTCGGCCGAGACAGAAGATCAGGTACATCTTGGCCGTCCACGGACCGATGCCCTTGATCTCGGTGAGTTCGTCCACCACGGCGGCGTCGGATTCTGGCTCGAAGTACTCCACGCCCAGGCCTTTCGCTTGATAGGCCTGCGCGATGTTCTTGATGTAGTCGATCTTCTGGCCCGACAGGCCGGTTTCCCGGAGCGCTTCGCGGTCGGCGGCGGCCATCGCGTCGGGGGTGATCTCGAAGCGCTCGAAGACGCGGTCGCGGATCGCGGCCGCCGAGGCCGAGGAGAGCTGCTGGTTGATGATGGACTCCGTGAACCGCTCGAAGGTGTCCTCCGCCGGGCCGATGGGGAGCTCCCCGTATTGCTCGAGCAAGGGGCCGAGTGTGGGGTCGTCGCGGAGCTGTTCGTACGGGTCGGCTGGCATTGGCTGGCCGCGGTTACCGGCGTGCGCCTCATATGGGCGCTGATGTCAACGCGGTACCGGTGCTCCGGTCAGGCCATCTCCCTAACCATTCCACACCGCGGTTACCACCTGTCGAGCGAGCTCCACCACGGAGCGTACGCTCCCGTCTCTGGCTCACCGTTTGTTCGTTCCGCGGGAGCCGGCCGCCTTCGCGCCGTTACTCCTCGCTCGGCTGCTCCTCGACGGTGCGGCTGATGTCGACCTGGTAGTTCTTCAGGATGTCCCGGCCCAGCAGAACCGGGTACTCCATGTGGCTCCGGTCCTCGACGCTGGCCGAGACGGTGTGGCGGTCGCCGCCGACTCCGATGACGACGTCGACGACCGGGCGGGACGTGGTGGCCTTCGAACTGCCGGATTTCACCCGGGTCATCGACTGGATCGGCCCGGCGCCGATCGCGGCAGCGACCTGCGTGTCGATGCTCGTGCGGCTCGCGCCGGTGTCGGACTTGGCGACCACGGTTTCGGAGCCGGTCGTTCCGCTGACGATCACTTCCTCGGTATAGCCGATGACGGTCGGTTCCCGACGGGCGGGCACTACCGGCTGGCGGGGTTTCGATGCCGGGGTGGAGTCGTCCAGCGTCGCCGTCAGTTCCTGGACCTGGTCCGGGTCGACCGACCCGCCGCCGTGTTCGATCGCCAGGCGGGCGATATGGGGGGCGGCGCTCCGGCGGGTCGCCTCGAACAACCCTTTGAAGCCGGCGGTCGGGTTGACCTCGAGCACCGCCGGCCCGTCCGTGGTCTCAACGATGTCGACGCCGGCGTAATCGAGGCCGATAGTGTCGGCGGAATCGATCGCGAGCTGGCGCAGCTCCTCCGTGAGGTCATCGGTCGCGTCCTCGACCGCGCCGCCCAGCGCCACGTTCGTCCGCCAGTCGCCCTCCGGGGCGTAGCGATACATCGCACCCACGACGCGATCCCCGACGACATAGACGCGGAGGTCGCGGTTGGGTCGGTCCGGGAGGTCGATGAGTTCCTGCAGGAACGCCCGGCGGTTGCCGATCGTGGGGTTGAGGTTGTCCGCGGTGGAGACTTTCCAGGTCCCCCCGCCATGGGTGCCGATGGCGGTCTTGTAGACGGCTTCAGGGCCGAAGCTCGTGCGGTCGGCGTTGAACGGCTCCGTCGAGAGAGCGAGGAGGGCATCGGGCACCGGCAGCCCCGCTTCGGACAGGACCGTGGCGGTCGCGAACTTGTGGACCGCGGTCATGGTCGCGGGCGGGCGATTAAGCATCGGACGGAGCGCGGCGAAGATCGCGGCCAGCCCGAGCTCCTCCGCGGGTTGTTCGGTGTTGGTCAGCAGGAGCCGGTTGGCGACCACGTCGACGTCCGGTTCGATCGATACGTCGCCGTCGCTGATGCTCACGACCGTGTTCTCCTGCCGGAGCCAGACCGGGTCGTGGCCGAGGTCCTCGACGGCGTTGAGGATCGCCTTCGTCTCCTTGCTGGTGTGCAGACTGAGCACACCGACCGTCACGGGGTCGCCGTCGCTCATGGTTGAACCGACCCGCGCTGGATGTATAAGCCATGGCGGTCGGCGGCGCCCGCGGGAGCGGTCCCTCGCGGCGTCAGCCTCCCGGCGGCCGGTGACGGCAGGCTTATGCGCGTCCATCCGCCCGAGGGCTGTTGAGAGCGGCCCATGCCAGAGTCGGAGGCCTTCACCTACAGTGGCGGATCGGTCGACCCGGGAGAGACGGCGAACGTCCGCTATACCATCAGCGAGACCTATCTCGGCGAGCCAGTCCGCGTTCCGGTCACGATCATCAACGGTGCCGAGCCAGGGCCGTGTGTGTCGTTGACGGCTGCCGCCCACGGGGACGAGCTCAACGGCATCGAGGTCGTCCGGGAGGTCGCCCACGAGTGGAATCTGGAAGGCCTCCGGGGGACGCTAGTCTGCATTCCCGTGTTGAACGTGCCCGCGTTCATCGCCCAGGAGCGCTACCTCCCGATCTACGACCGGGACCTCAACCGGTCCTTCCCGGGAGCGCCGGACTCGACCAGCGCCAAGCGGATGGCCCATACGCTGTTCGAGAACTTCATCGAACCCTGTGACCTGGGCCTGGATTTCCACACCTCCACCCGTGGCCGCACCAACATGCTGCATGTCCGGGCCGACATGGAGGTCGACGCAGTCGCCCGGTTGGCGAAGGCGTTCGGCTCGAACGTCATTATCGCCGGCGAGGGACCGTCGGGGTCCCTCCGGCGGGAGGCGACCGACGCCGGCTCCCCGACCATCACCGTCGAGATGGGGGAGGCCCACCGGTTCCAGCGGGAGCTGATCGATCGAGCGCTCCTCGGCGTCGAGAGCGTCTTCGCCGAGTACGGCCTGCTGGGATCGCCCTCGGTCAACTGGCCCGGCTGGCGGACCGTCATCGACTCCTCGGAGAAGACGTGGCTCCGGTCGGACGTGGGCGGCATCGTGGACATGCACTACGAGCGGGGCGAGATCGTCGACGCGGGGGAGCCGATCTGCACCGTCACGAACCCGTTCAAGGAGGAATCGGCGCCGGTCGAGGCGCCGTTCACCGGGCTGCTCGTCGGCGTGCTCGAGAACCCGGTGGTCTATCCCGGGAACCCGCTCTGTCACCTGGTGGAGCTCGACGACGATACCCGCCGGGCGTACCGCCAGAGCGGGCCGACGATGGTCGCGGAGTGAATGCGGCGGGCGTGGGTTTGCGACAAGCCTAAGGCCGACCTGCGATGAGTCCGGCTATGGAAGATACCGAGGACCTCTTGGATCGGTCGGGGTTCGGCGGGACCCAGCGAACTGACAGCTGGTGGACGCACCCGCTGACGGTCTTCATCGGCCTCTCGCTGTTCGTGCTCTATGCGACCGCCCGGGTGCTCTATCCGCTCCTCGTGCCCGAAGCGCCGGGTATCGAGACCGGAGCCCTGCTGTCGCCGTTCTTCTCGCCGCTGCTCTTCGCGATCGACCCCGCGAGCCATCACGCCGTCTTCGGGGCCTTCCCGGACGGCTGGCCACGCTGGCTGCGGTCCCCGGCCGTGCTCATCCTCTGGGCACCGCTCGGGCTGCGCGTCACCTGCTACTACTACCGGAAGGCGTACTACCGGGCGTTCTTCCAGGACCCGACCGCCTGTGCGGTGAGCGAACCGCGGGAGGACTACGAGGGCGAAACCGGGCTCCTGATCTTCCAGAACCTGCACCGGTACTTCCTCTACCTCGGGCTGTTGTTCATCGTGTTCCTGTCCTTTGACGCCTTCCGCGCGCTGTTCTGGAACGCCCCCGCCGGCGCCCCGTTCTGGCAGGGCGATATCGAGCTCCACGTCGGGACGATCGTGCTGGGGCTGAACGCCTTCCTGCTGGCCGGCTACACGCTGGGCTGTCACAGCCTGCGATACCTCGTCGGCGGCAACATGCGCTGCTTCTCGTGTCCGAACAACCCGGCGAACGACGCTCGCGCCGACGGAGGCCGGGAGGTCTCGAGTCGGTACGGGCTCTGGCAGGCGGTCACGAAGTTGAACCGGAACCATCCGACCTGGGCGTGGTTCAGCCTGTTCTGGGTCGCCTTCGCGGACTTCTACGTCTGGATGGTGTCGATCGGCGTCTGGCAGGACGTCACGCTGCTCACCCTCTGATCAGACCATGAACGAAGACACCTACACCCACGACGTGGTGGTCATCGGGGCCGGCGGCGCCGGGCTCTCGGCCGCAGTGTCGGCCGCCGAGGAAGGCGCCGACGTCGGCGTCGTCTGCAAGTCGCTGCTCGGGAAGGCCCACACGGTAATGGCCGAGGGCGGGATCGCAGCCTCACTCGGGAACGTCGAACCGGAGGACGACTGGCGGGCGCACTTCCTGGATACCATGAAGGGCGGCTGGGGGCTCAACGACCCGGAGATGGCCGAGATCCACGCCAAGGAGTCCCCGGAGCGCGTCCAGAAACTCGAGGAGTGGGGCGCGTTGTTCGACCGCACCGAGGATGGCGGTATCAGCCAGCGCGACTTCGGCGGCCACCGGCACACCCGCTTGGCCCACGTCGGCGACCGGACGGGCCTCGAGATGATCCGCACGATGCAGGACAAGGCGGTCGCCGAGGACATCGACATCTACCAGGAGTGTACCGTAACCGAGCTGCTCCGGAACGACGACCGGATCGCCGGCGCCTACGGGTACTGGCGGGCCGACGGCTCGCCGGTCCTCTTCCGGGCGAAGACGGTCGTGCTGGCGACCGGCGGCGGCGGGAAGCTCTACCGCATCACGTCGAACTCCTGGGAGTACACCGGCGACGGCCACGCCATGGCCATGCGGGCCGGCGCGGAACTCATCGACATGGCCTTCATCCAGTTCCACCCGACGGGCATGGTGTGGCCCAAGAGCGTCCAGGGCACCCTCGTGACCGAGGGCGTCCGGGGCGAGGGGGGCGTGTTGAAGAACTCCGAGGGCGAGCGGTTCATGTTCGACAACGTGCCGGAAGCCTACCAGGGCCGCATGGCGGAGACCGAGGAGGAAGCCCAGCGCTGGGTCGACGGCGACGACGACGCCCGGCCGCCGCCCGAACTGCTGACCCGGGACGTTGTCGCGCGGGCCATCCTGGATGAGGTTGCGGCCGGGCGCGGGTCGGAACACGGCGGCGCCTACCTCGACATCGCCAGCCAGCGGTCCGACGAGTTCATCCTCCAGAAGCTGCCCGCCATGCACCACCAGTTCAAGGAGCTGGCGGGGATCGACATCACGGAGGAGCCGATGGAGGTGGCGCCGACCTGCCATTACATGATGGGCGGGGTCAGCGTGGACGCCGAAACCCAGGAGACGTCGGTGCCGGGGCTCTACGCCTCCGGGGAGGTCGCCGGCGGCCTCCACGGCGCGAACCGCCTTGGCGGGAACTCCCTCTCCGACCTGCTCGTCTTCGGCAATCGGTCGGGCGTCCACGCCGGGAAGGCCGCCGTAGGCATGGACGACCTCCCGGACCTCGATGACGCGGCGGTCGAGCGGGCCCGCGAATACCTCGAGTTCCCCTACGAGAACGACCCGGACACCGGCGAACAGCCGTTCGACCTCCAGTCGGAGCTGCAGTCCGTGATGGAGGAGCACGTCGGCATCACCCGGGACCACGAAGGCCTGACCGCGGGGATCGAGAAGCTCGAGGCGATCAAGGAGCGGACGGCGGACCTGTACGCCACGGGCGACCGGGCGTACAACGCCGGCTGGCAGACCTGCTTCGACCTCGTGAACATGATCGACGTCGGGCTGGCGATCGCCCACGCGGCCCGGGAACGCACCGAGAGCCGCGGGGCCCACAGCCGGTCGGACTACCCCGACCCCGACGAGGCCCTCAGCTCGGTAAAGTTCGCCGTCACGCTGGCCGACGGGGACGTCGAGGTCGAGCAAGTGCCGGTCCCCGACCCGCGGCCCGAGCTGGCGGAGATGCTCGAGAACGACACGGTCGGCCAGGAGGAGGAAGCATGACCCGCGGACCGCGGACTGAACCGTGCAGTGCCCGGCCAACCGAAACGGACCCCTCTCCCCACCAATGAGCGCAGACACCGCCACCGAGACCGACCAGGCTAGCAGCGATCCGGACACGAACACCGACGCGGAGACGACCGAGTACACGCTCCGGATCTTCCGTGGCGACGACGACACGGGCGAGTTCGTCGATTACGAGGTCCCGGTCCAACCGGGCATGGTCGTGCTCGACGGCATCCACTGGGTCCAGGAACACGTCGATCCGGAACTGGCCGTCCGCTGGAACTGCAAGTCCGGCCGGTGTGGCTCCTGCGGCATGGAGGTCGACGGCATGCCGACCCTGGCGTGCATGGACCGGTTCTCGGATTACGACCCGGACGAGCCGATCACGGTGACGCCGATGAGCACGTTCCCGGTCATCAAGGACCTGGTGCCCGACGTGTCCTGGAACTACGAGGTCAACAAGGGCATCGAGCCGTTCGATCCCGGCGAGAACACCGACTTCGAGCACCAACAGGAGGACGTCGAACGGGCGCGGGAGTTCCGCAAGTGTATCGAGTGTTTCCTCTGCCAGGACGTCTGTCACGTGCTCCGGGAACACGACAAGAAGGACGAGTACGCGGGGCCGCGGTACCTGGTGCGGTCGGCGGGCCTGCACTACCACCCGCAGGACACGGCCGATCGGACCGAGTGGATGAAGGAGGACGCCGGCGTCGGGATGTGTAACATCACCCGGTGTTGCTCGGACGTCTGCCCGGAGAACATCGAGATCACCGACAACGCCATCATCCCCCAGAAGGAGCGCGTGGTCGACGAGTACTACGACCCGCTGAAGTGGGTCAGTTCGAAGCTCCGGGGCGATTGACGGCCATGGTCAACGAGCTCGTCGTGGGTATCGGGCTCGCGGGTATCGTGGTGCTCGCCGTGTCCGTCCTCGGCACCGTGAAACGGCGGGAGCGACTGCTGTTCGTGCCCGGCGTCGTGCTGGTGATCCTCGGGCAGACGTTCCTCTCTGGGCTCGCTGCCGGCGGCGTGGCGGTCGTGGGGCTCGCGGCGGTGTTGGCGAGCACGGTCCCCCTGCTCCGAACCGCGACCGCGTGACCGAATCACCGGCCACGGCTCCGGACTGCCACGAGGCCGGCTGCACCAGTGGCTCGAACTTCCGGTTCTTCCACCGGCCATCCGGCCGCTGGCGGCCGATCTGTGAACGCCATGCGCTGGCCCTCCACCCGTCCTTAGAGCTGGGCGTGCTGCTGGAGAGCGGCTACCTCCGCCCGGTCGAACTGGACCCGCCGGCCGGCGAACCGGGCCGCCCGGCCACGCCCCGGGGCCGGGCCTTCAAGGAGACGGTCGAGGACCTGCTGGGCTGGACTGACTGAGCCCGCGGTGCGGACGGCTGGCCGAACCTTGCGCTGCCGTGGAGCAGCGGGCCCGGGAACGGGCGTCAGTCGACGACCTCGATTCCCGTGATCTCGAACCGCGCGCCGCCCGATCGGCTGTCGGTCAGCCTGATCTCCCAGTCGTGGGCCTCCACGATCTGCTTGACGATGGTCAACCCCAAGCCCGATTCCCCGTCGCTGGTCGTGTAGTCAGAATCGAAGACGGCGTCGGCTTCCTCGTCAGGGATCCCGGGCCCGTCGTCCGCCACGTAGAACCCGGGTTCGTCCTCGAGCGTCCCGACGGTAACCGTTACGTCGGGGCCGGCGTGCTTGATGGCGTTCTGCAGGAGGTTCTCGAGGAGGCTCTGCAGGCGCTCGGGATCCGCTTCGAAGCGGAAGCCCGGGTCGATCTGCCGCTCGAGCGATGCCTCCTCCTGGTCAGGCCAGGATTCCGCGACCACCGTGTCCAACGACACGGCTCGCTGCTCCGAGATGAGATCTGTCCCTTCCGCCAGCGCCATGACGTTCTCGAACATCTCCTCGATCCGAGTCACGGCTCTCACCATCGCGTCGTGGTGTTCCTCTCCGATATCGTCCTCTGCGAGCTCTACGCGGCCCTGGATGATGTTCAACTGGCTCCGGACGTCGTGTTCGAGGAAACTCGTGAGGTCCTCCAGCCGGTCCCG
>CAZKPC010000058.1:0-11280 GCA_964554565.1 uncultured Halobacteriales archaeon | reverse complement strand
GGGTGGTACCCGCCATGGCGGAGGGCCCACGGGAACCGGGTCCACCACGAGACGACCTGGACGTCCACCGGGATGTCCGATTGCTCGGCCGCGGTGTCGGCCGCCCGCACGAAGAGGTGACATTCCCGGCAGAACGATTCCGGGACGGTCAGCCAGCCGTGGTGGCCACTGACGATGTAGACCGTGATCTGCACGGCCTCGGGCGACACCGTTTCATCCGGATCCGCCGCCGGCCAGAGTTCGGCGGAGGGCGCTGGGGAGGTCGATTCCTCGGACACGGTCGGGCGTCGGACGCCCAGGCTCGTTAACCCTCGGCAGGTGTGGCACCGCTCCCACACGCTCCCTCAAGCTTTATCCGCCACGTTCGGACACCATCGCTATGGGTCAGGACGCCGCCCTCGCTGAGACAACGAGCCTCTGCCCGGCGTGTCTCGAGCGGGTGCCGGGTCGCTACGTCGCCGTCGACGGCGCGGTGCATCTCGAACGCGACTGTCCGGATCACGGTACGATCAGCCGCTCCGTCTGGGACTCCCTCGATCACTGGGAATGGGCCGGCGGTCGCGGACCCGAACCGGATCCGGCGGGGGACCTCACTGTCGACAACAGCCATGCCTGCCTGGCGGTGATCGAGGTCACCGAGCAGTGCAACCTCTCGTGTTCGTACTGCTTCGCGAGCTCGGGCCCGTCCGGGCAGCACCGGCCGTTCGAGGAGGTCGTCCAGCTCATGGAGGTCGTGAAGGCCGACGGCGGCCCCCGGCCGATCCAGTTCTCCGGCGGCGAACCGACGGTGCGCGAGGACCTCCCGGAACTGGTCGAGACCGCTAGCGAGATGGGGTTCTCACACGTCCAGGTCAACACGAACGGGCTCAAACTGGCCCGCGAGGACGGCTACGCCGGGCGACTCCGTGCGGCAGGTGTCTCGGCCGTCTACCTCCAGTTCGACGGCCTGGAGGCCGCGACGTACGAGGCGATCCGGGAGGTCGATCTGACCGACGACAAACACGCGGCCGTCGACGCCTGTCGCCGGGCGGACCTGCCGGTGGTTCTGGTCCCGACGGTGGTCCCCGGGGTGAACGATCACGAGATGGGGGCGATCGTCGAGTACGCGTTGGAGAACGACGAGGTCATCCAGTCGATCAACTTTCAGCCGGTCGCCCACTTCGGGCGGTACGCGACCAACAACGGCCGGTTCTCCCTCGACACGGCGGCGAGGACGCTGGCCGAGCAGGTCGAGGCGATCGAGCCCCGGGATCTCATGCCCGTCCCGTGTTGTTCGGGCTATTGCCAAATGGGGACGGCCCTGGTTCCCGCTGCCGATGACGGCGTCGTGCCCGTCACCAGCCTGTTCGACGAGGAGCTGGCCGGGGCCCTGCTCGGGGCCGTCGACGAGGCCGACTGGCTCGAGTTCATGGCCGGGACGCCGTCAGCTGGTGACCGGGCGAGCCGGCTGGCGGACCGCTGCTCGATCGATCCAGACGCGGACAGCTGCTGTGGCCCGACGACCTCGCTGATCGGGGACTGCTGCGGCGGGGTGCCCGACGCGACTGAGCTCTTCGACGGCGACGAAGCCTCCGTGATCGACGGGTTGCTCGAGACGGTGCTCCCCGTCTCCTTGACCGGGTTCATGGACGCCGATGCGGCCGACGTCGGGCGGTTGAACAACTGCTGTATCGCGGTGCCGACCCCCGACGGCGAGCTGGTGCCCTTCTGCGGGTACAACATGACGACCGAGGGCGGGGAGTACGCGCTCCGCAACCGCCATGGTTGGGGTGGACGCCGGACGGTGGACGGGCCGCCGGCCCGACCGGTGGAAGGGGAATCGGCCCCCGTCCAGCCCTCACCTACAGTCGATGGGACCGGGGATTAACCCGTGAGCCATCCCCTGGATGCGGCGGTCGCGGATCCATGGGGGGCCTTGCGGCTCGTGATCGGCGAGCCACTCCATCCGGGTGGTCCCGAGGCTACCGAGGCGCTGCTCGACCGGGCGGACGTCGGTCCGAACACCCGGTTGCTCGACGTTGGCTGCGGCGCCGGCGGCGCGGTTTCGTTGGCTCGCGAGCGCGGAGCTCGGGCCGTCGGCCTGGACCGCCGGCCGTCCGGCTCAGCGATGCTCCGGGGCGATCTCGAGGCGCTCCCGATCGCCTCGGACGGCCTCGATGTCGTGTTGGCGGAGTGCGTCCTCTGTCTCGCGGGGGATCTCGACAGGGCCGTGGCGGAAACAGCCCGGGTGCTGGGCCCGAACGGGCGGCTCGCGCTCTCCGACGTCGTCGTGGAGGGGCCCCTTCCGGACCTGCCGTCGCCGATCGAGCGGGTGCTTTGCTTGAACAGTCCACGGTCCAGGGAGCATCTCCAGGATCGGCTCCGAGCCGGGGGGTTCGAGGTCGGACCAGTCAGCGACCATCGGGAGGCGCTGCTTGAGCTGCGGGACCGGGCCGGGTCTCGGGTCGATTACGAACGGTTGCTCCCGGCGTTCGGGGATCGCGGCCAACGGCTCCTCGACGGGGTCCAGCAGCTCGAGGCCGCCGTGGAGGCCGGCGACGTCAGCTACGTCTCCCTGGTCGCGCGGACGACGGGCTGATTGACAGTAAATCAGGATCTTGACCGGTCGGATCCGCGGCTGCGGGCGAGCCCCACGAGTTGCCGAATAAGCTGAATCGGAAAAACTCATATATAAAAGACACGGTATTCACCGCTGAATCGGAGCACCGATCCCGGGCTGCGTTTTGGGGCAATTGAGCGGCAAACGTAGTGCTTGCGAGGGGTTCTCGGGGGTTCCTCTGCTACAGAGAGGAGCCTGGCTGTTGGCCCCGATCCTAAACACTTATATAGAATCGCAATCAACTATCTGGCGACATGAGCCAGCAAATGCAAGGTCAGCCCATGATCGTCATGGGCGAGGATTCCCAACGGGTCCAGGACCGCGACGCCCAGGAATACAACATCCGGGCGGCCCGCGCGGTCGCGGACTCGGTTCGGTCGACGCTCGGGCCGAAAGGCATGGACAAGATGCTCGTCTCGAGCTTCGGATCGGTCACCATCACCAACGACGGGGTGACCATCCTCGACGAGATGGACATCGAAAACCCGACGGCCGAGATGATCGTCGAGGTCGCCCAAACTCAAGAGGACGAAGTCGGCGACGGCACGACGACGGCCGTCGCGCTGACCGGCGAGCTCCTGAAGAAGGCGGAGAACCTGCTCGAGCAGGACATCCACCCGACGGCCATCATCGGCGGCTACCACCTCGCCAGCGAGCAGGCGAAGGCGATCCTCGATGACATCTCGACCACCGTCGATCCGGAGAACGAAGAGATGCTCCGGCAGGTGGCTTCGACCTCCATGACCGGCAAGGGCGCCGAGGTCAGCAAGGACCTCCTGTCGCAGCTCACCGTCGACGCGGTCCAGCACGTGACCGTCGAGTCGGACGCCGGCGAGCACATCGTCGACATGGACTTCCTCAACATCGAGACCCAGGAGGGCGAGCCCCAGGACAGCTCCGAGCTGGTCCGGGGCCTGGCGATGAAGAAGGACCCCGTGCACGACAACATGCCGCGGGAGGTCGATGACGCGAAGATCCTCCTCACCGATCAGCCCATCGAGGTGGACAAGGGCGAGAACGAGGCCACGATCAGCCTCGAGGACCCGACCCAGCTCCAGCAGTTCCTCGACAAGGAGGAAGCGGAGATCAAGGGCCTCGTCGACAACATCGTCGAATCGGGCGCCAACGTCGTGTTCTGCCAGAAGGGCATCAGCGACCTGGCCCAGCACTACCTCGCGAAGGAGGGCATCCTGGCCACCCGGCGGTCGAAGAAGTCGGACATCTCGTTCCTCGCGAACGTCCTCGGCGCCCGCATCGTGACGGACCTCGAGAACATCAGCGAGGACGACCTCGGGCACGGCTCCGTGCGACGGGACGCCGACGACGAACTGTTCTACGTCGAGAGCCAGGACGAGGAGGCCCACGGCGTCACGCTGCTGCTTCGCGGCTCCACCGAGCACGTCGTCGACGAGCTCGAGCGTGGCATCAACGACGCCCTCGAGGTCGTGAGCCAGACCATCGCGGACGGTCGCGTGCTGCCCGGCGGTGGCGCTGGCGAGGTCGAGCTCGCCGCCCGCCTCCGCGATTACGCGGACGGGGTCTCCGGCCGCGAGCAGCTCGCGGTCGAGGCCTTCGCCGACGCCCTCGAGCTCGTCCCCCGGACGCTGGCGGAGAACGCCGGGTTGGACCCGATCGACACGCTGGTCGACCTCCGTGCCGCGCACGAGTCCGGCGATATGCGGGCCGGACTGGACGTCTTCAGCGGCGAGGTCGTCGACAACTTCGAGGCCGGCGTCGTCGAACCGCTCCCGGCCAAGTACCAGGCCCTGACGAGCGCCACCGAAGCATCGAACCTGGTGCTGAAAATCGACGACATCATCGCGGCCGGCGACATCGGCGATGACGACGGCGGTCCCGGCGCCGGTGCCGGCGGCGGCATGCCCGACATCTAAGCCGGCCGATCGCGTTCGTCCCGTTCCTGCCGCTCCTGCTCTTTTAGCTCTCGAGCCCGTCAAACCGCCGTCTGACCGAGGTATTCGAACCGCCTAAGTGCCGACGCGTTCCACCGCCAGCCATGCAGACGCTGCTGCTCGATACGGCGGCCGTCGAGGCGGGCGCCCCGATCGCCACGGTGGTCGATGCCGTCGAGGAGGCCTTCGGGGCCTACGAGCGCGGGGACGCCATCATGCCCGCGAAGTCCTACATCGATCTCCCGCAGTACAACGGCGACTTCCGGTCGATGCCGGCCTACCTCGATGCGGGTGACTGGGACGCCGCGGGCGTGAAATGGGTCAACGTCCACACCGACAACCCCCGGGAGCACGACCTCCCGACCGTGATGGGGACGATGATCTACACCGATCCGGAGACCGCGTTCCCGCTCGCGATCCTCGACGGCACCGCGATCACTCGCCTGCGGACCGGGGCGGCCGCGGCGGTGGCGACCAGGCATCTCGCGATCGACGACGCCACTAGC
Source organism: uncultured Halobacteriales archaeon (assembly GCA_964554565.1). Taxonomy (GTDB): domain Archaea; phylum Halobacteriota; class Halobacteria; order Halobacteriales; family Hikarchaeaceae; genus CAZKPC01. The sequence continues at coordinate 6,265 of CAZKPC010000058.1, read as the reverse complement.
CTGGGGCTCGTCGGGGCCGGCGCCCAATCCTACACCCAGCTGGAGGCGATCGCGACCGTCCGGGACATCGAACGGGTGGTCATCGCCGACCGGAACGACAACCGGCAGGAGGCGTTCATCGACGCGTTCGCGGACCGCTTCGACGTCGAGGCGGGCAGCATCGAGGAGGCCGCCGCCTGCGACGTGCTTTCGACGGTCACTCCGGTGCGCGAACCGATCGTGTCACGCGACGCCCTTGGCGAGCAGACCCACGTCAACGCCATCGGGGCGGATGCCGAGGGCAAGCAGGAGCACGAGCCCCAGACCCTCCTGGACGCCCGGTTGATCATCGACGATTACGAGCAGTGCGTCCACTCCGGGGAGATCAACGTGCCGTACGCGGCGGGCGAGGTGACCGACGACGACATCGACGGCGAGCTGGGACAGGTCGTGGCCGGGAACGCGCCGGGCCGCCAACCGGCTGACGGACCTACGCTCTTCGACAGCACGGGGCTGGCCATCCAGGACGTCGCGGCGGCCCATACGGTCTACGAGCAGGCCTCGACCACCGACCACGGCGATCCCTACGAGCTGCTGGACGTCTAGCTTTCGGGGCTTTCGAGACAGAATTTGGAGAGAGTTTGAAAAACGCCTTTAGACGGTCTCTTCGCCGTCGCTACCATGCCACCTCAGGATGACCGGGTCAGGCGCCGATCGGTTCTCCGGCTCGCGGCCGGCGCTGTCACCACCGCCATCGCGGGCTGTGTGTCCGGCGGCGGGTCCGAGGGGTCGACTCCGACGGCGACCGACGCCATGGAGAGCAACGCCACGCCGACCCCAACCAAGACGGCCACGCCGAACGCAGCCAGCTGGCGGGAGGTCGAGCTCACCGACATCCAATCGGGGAACAGTTTCACGATCTCGCAGTTCGAGGGCCGGCCGGTCCTGCTGGAGTTCTTCGCGGTCTGGTGTCCCGTCTGCACGGACCAACAGAAAGTACTCCGTGACGTCACTGATCGGAAAGACGACCTGGTGGTGATCAGCCTCAACACGGACCCGAACGAGGACGCCGATCGGGTGCGGAGCCACCTCGAGGACTATGACGGGTTCGACTGGCGGTACGCGATCGCCCCGAGCGCGATGACCCAATCGCTCATTGACCAGTTCGGCTCCGTGATCGCGACGCCGCCGGCCGCGCCCATCGTCAGGGTGTGTCCGGACGGGGCCGGCTCGCTCGTGGGGGACCGCGGCGTCAAACCGGCTGACGAACTCGTGACCGCCGTCGAGCAGTGTTAGCCGGATGGCCACGCCCGCCCAGCTGTTCGGCTCCTTCGCCCTGGGCCTGGCGACGCCGCTGACCGCGGTCTGCGTATTGCCGCTGTATCCCGGGTTCCTGGCGTATCTATCGAATCAGTCCGAGGACGCGCGCCTGTCCATCGGCCTGCTGGCCGGACTGGTGGCGACCGGCGTCATCGCGTTCATGCTCCTGCTCGGGGTGCTGTTCACGACGGTTCTCGAGATCTCCCTGACCAACGTCATCGGGATCGTGTCGCCGGCGGCCTTCGGGCTTCTCGGGCTCGTGAGCCTCTTGCTCCTGGCGGATGTCGACATCGGGGCGGTGTTACCCGCGATGGAACCGCCCCGATCGCGGCACCCGGTGGGTTCGGCGTTCGGCTACGGGTTCTTCTTCGGCGCGATCGTGGTGCCCTGCAATCCCGGCTTCATCGGGGTCTTCTTCGCCCGCTCCTTCCTGTTCACGGACCCTGTCGGCAGCCTCCTCAACTTCCTCGCGTTCGGTGGTGGCATCGCCGCTCCCCTCGTGGCACTGGCCGTGATCTCCGACCGGTGGCGATCCGAAGTGCTCTCGCTCCTGACGGGGCGGCAATCCCTGATCAACCGGGCGACGGGCGCGGTGATGTTGGTCGTAGCGCTGTATTATCTCGGGTTCGTGTTTCGGGTCGGTCCGCTCTGAAACCGGCGGCCGGTCGAACTCAGTGACTGCTTTCGGGAGTCATCGCGTCGAGGATCGCCGAGACCGCCCATAGTGCGACGATGAAAGGCAGCAACGGCAGGACGATGAGGGCGAGCCCAGCCCCGTAGAGTAGGCCGATGATCGTCATCTCCTCGTCGGCCCGGCTCCGGTACGGGGCCGTGACCATGTGGACGAGGCCCGCTTCCTCGTCGTCCTCGGCACTCATGCCTCAGGGTTCGACGAGGGACCGTATAAGCATGTATCATTCACGCAGCCCCGCCCCCGACGCGATGGCCGTTACTCGAGATGGATCGCGGGGCGGAAGGGCGTCGCCTGTTCGGCCCGACCGGCCGGATCGACCGGGTCCCCGTCCTCCGCATAGAGCTCGACCTCGGCCTCGAACTCCCGGGCCAGGAAGTCGGCGGCGTCACCGTAGACCGCGGCTTCGTCGACCGATTCCAGAATCTCGACCCGCTCCGTCGGGTGCTCCCGCACGAACTCGACCAACTCCTTGACGAGGTCGGCGACTGCGTCGCCCCGCTCCTGCATCGCCGGGTCCTCCATCACCGCACTCATGGCCGCGCCGACGTCCGGTCCGGTTTCGACGACCGTCTCGTAGACGGCCCGTTTCCACTCGGCCGCCAGGTAGATCCGAACCACGTCGGGCTCCTCGCCGGTGACGTCGATCACCTCGCGGACGTCCTCGGCCAGCGAGCGGACCAGTTCCTCCTCGGCCTCGGCGTCAGGACGCTGTAGCTGGGGATCGACCTCGGGCCACGTGGCGTCCTCGGCCGGCTGGCCGGTGAGCTGCTCGTGGAGCTCGTTGGCGAGGAACGGCACGAAGGGCGCGAGCATCACGAGACGGGCTTCGAGAACCTCCCGGAGGACGCGTCCGGCTCCTGGTCGATCCAGGTCGGCCCGCTTCCGGTACCACCGCAGGTGTTCCTCGATCTCGTAGAAGGCGACCTGGCTGGCGGTTCTCGTCTCGAAGCGGTCCAGCGCTTCCGTGGCGGCGCGGATCGCGGCCTGGAGCTTGGACTGGAGCCACCGATCGATGCGCTCCAGCTCGGGATCGGCGGGCAGGCCACCGTCGGAGGCCGTCGCGCCGGGCGCCTCGGTGGCCTCGATGACTTCCTGGGCGCGTCGCCAGAACCGGTCGAGCTGGTTCCGGACCGTCGTGACCTGCTCGGCCCGCCAGTCGAAGTCCTGCCACGGCTCGGAGCTGTTCAGCAGGTAGAACCGGGCGGTGTCGGCGCCGTACCGGTCCGCCGCCTCGTCGACGAGGACGACGTGCCCCCGCGAGGAGCTCATCGACTCCCCTTCCAACAGCCCCATCCCCATGACCGTGATCCCACCCGGCCAGTCGTCCGGCTCGAACAGCTCGGCGTGGTGGTACAGGAAGAACGTGAGGTGGTTCGAGATGAGGTCGTTCGCCGAACAGCGGTAATCGACCGGATACCAGTAGGCCCACTCCTCCCGCAGCTCGAGCGCCCGTTCGTCCGGGTCCTCGACGGCGTCCGGTCCGAAGAACAGCGCGTCGAAGAACGCCCGATCGAGGTCTTCGGCCGGGATCTCCTTGAGCCGCGGCGCGACCGTGTAGTAGGCCATGTAGATCGTCGAGTCGCTCAGCGGCTCGATGACGAAGTCGTCGTCCCAGGGCAGCCGGGTCCCGAGGCCGTAGTTCCGGATGCAGGGCCACTCGTTCAGCCAGTCGATCGTATGGTAGTATTCGTCCCGCGTGTGTTCGGGGATCGTATCCAGCCCGTCGACGGCGTCTTCCGCTTTCGCGCGCCACTCCGGGTCGTTGTACCGGAGGAACCAGGTCTCCTGCTCGGAGACCTCCACGTCGCCGCCACACCGACAGACGACCTCCTCGGAGAACTCGTACATCGCGTCGAACCGGCCCGCGGCCGTGTGCTCCTCCCGGAAGGCGTCACGAGCGGCTTGGACGGTTTCTCCGGCGTACTCGCCGTACATCGGTTTGAGCCGCCCCTCGTGGAACTCGTCGTTGTAGAGTTCCTGCGTCGCCTCCTCGAGAGTCGGATCGCCCTGCTCCTCGATGTCGTACTCCCGGACGATGTCTGCGGCCGGGTATTCGCCGTACCCATCGATCTCGAGGATGGCCACGGGTTCGATAGCTGCCACGGCGTCGGGATCGATGCCGTACTCCCGCAGGCGCTCCGGGTCGGCTTTGATCGACTCGAGCGCCACCCAGTCGTCCGGACTGTGGGCCGGAACCGACATCACGACGCCGGTGGCGTTCTCCGGTTCAACGAACTCGGCCGGGAGGACGAGCAGGGGATCGCCGGTCACGGGGTTCGTGACTTCCTCCCCGACGATCGCCTCGCCGCTGACGGCCTCCAGTATCTCCACCTCCCGGCGCTGCAGGTCGAACTTCTCGGCGGCGTCCCGGGAGACCAACCAGCGCTCGCCGTCGACATTCGCGACGACGTACTCGGCGTCCGGGTGGACGAAGGCGTTCGTGACACCGTGGACGGTTTCGGGCCGGAGCGTGGCCATGGGGACGATGACCGACTCGTCGGCCGCATCTCCGAGCCCGCCGTCGTGTTCGAACCGGATGAGCGTGTACTCCTGGAACTCCGCGCCCTCCCCCTCGAGCAGGTCGTGGTCCGTCACCGGCTGGCGCTCGTTCGTACAGAACCGGACTGGATGGTAGCCTTTCTCGAGCAGGTCCCGGTCGTGGAGCGTCTCGTACTGCCAGGTAATGAACTTCGAGTAGCGCTCGTCGTTCGTCGTGAACTCCCGGCGCCAGTCGATCGAGAGGCCGAGCTGCCGCAGGCCCCGCTTGTAGCTGCTCTCCGCCTCCTCGATGAAATAGCGGGCGTAGCCCATCGGCGTCTCGAGCCCCTCGAGGTCCGATTCCGGCACGTTGAACGCCTCTTTGAGGGTCTCGATCTGGTCCTCCTCGCCCTTTTTGAGCCGCTCGACGGCGCCCACGATCGGGGTGCCCGTTACGTGCCACGCGATCGGGAACAGGACGTTGTCGCCCTGCAGGCGGCGGTACCGGGCCCAGACGTCGGGCACGGTATAGGTCCGCGCGTGCCCGATATGCATGCCGCCCGACGGATACGGATACGGGACCGTGACGAAGGTCGGGTCCCCCTCGTCAGCCGGATCGGCCTCGTACCGGCCAGCCTCCCGCCAGCGCGCTTGCCACTTCTCCTCGATGGCCGCTGGCTCGTAGTCCATACGCCAGCCCGGTCGTCAGCCGACAAAAAGGCACCCTTCCCCAGCAGCCGGGCGGTTCGCTTTCCGCCCGAGCGCCGGATCAGGGTGGTTCGTACCAGTCCAGCTCGACCACCCCGTCCTGGAGCAGGTCTTCCAGGACCCGTCGGGCGTGGCCGTCCGGATTGACCTCTTCATAGACCCGGTGGACGGCCCCGTCGACGAGCGCGAAGGACGTCCGCGCCGCCCGGCCGTTCTCGAGGGGCACCCCGAACGCGGCGGCCACCTCGCCGTCCGGATCGGCCAGTAACGGGATCGAGAGGTCCTCCTCTTCGGCGAAGGTCTCGTGGGCCTCGACCGGATCCGTCGACACGCCGTAGGCCGCCACGCCGGCTTCCTCGTAGACCTCCCGTTCGGCCTCGAACTGCACCGCCTCGGTCGTGCACCCGGGCGTCCCGTCTCGAGGGTAGAAGAACAGGACGGTCGGGTCCTCGAACCGCAGCTCGACCGCTGTGCCGTTCTGGTTCGGGGCGGACACGGTTGGCGCGGGGTCTCCGGGACGGAGCGGCACGATCAGTCGATGTCGATGCTGGTCCCGGCGTCCGGGCCTTCCTTCGGGAGTTCGATCGAGAGGACGCCGTTCGTGTGGGTCGCACTGATGCTATCCTCGTCGACCGGCTCCGCCAGCGAGATGCGGCGCCGCACCGGCTCGCGGCGACGTTCGCGCTGCAGGTAGTCGGCGGCATCATCATCGACGTCGAGGTCGCGTTCGGCCTCGATGTGGAGGGCTCCGCCGACCAGGCGGACGTCGATTCCCTCCCGGTCGTAGCCAGGCAGGTCCGCGTCGACGACGTACCGGTCGTCGTGCTCTGCTACGTCAACGTCGATATCCCCGGCAACGGGCCAGGCGTCGGACTCGAGCTGATCGCCCATCCGCTCCAGTAGCTCCTCGATCTCCTCGAACGGATTGCGGCGGCCCAATGGCATGGCCGCTGGTTGGCGGGGACAGCGTGTAAATGGACCGGCCCTGAGCCGGTTTCAGTTGCTGTCAATGCTGGACGCATGGCGGCCACGAGCCACTCAGGGATCCGGGACGGAACGGACGAGTCGGAGGGGCTCCGGATCCGG
>CAZKPC010000057.1:0-11574 GCA_964554565.1 uncultured Halobacteriales archaeon | reverse complement strand
TCCGCTGGGCTGATCGGCCTAGCCGAGGATCGGCGTTCCGCCGTTGCGGTGTCCACAGTGTAGGAGGCGCTGCTCTCGAACGCGTGCTCGCCGGCCTCGATGGGTATGGCGAGGCGGCTCTCGGCGGGGGCCAGCGGACACTGCCATCGGTCGTCGTAGGCACAGGACGGATTGTACGCGTAATTGAAGTCCAATAGCAAAGCCTCGCCGGGGCCGGCCCCGAGGTCGGCCCCCTTGATCGTGTCGTAGAGGTACCGGCCGCCTCCGAAGGTGCGCTGTCCGTTCGTCTCGTCGCCGAACGGCATGAACAACCCGCCGCCATAGCCGGTTACCCAGTAGAGCGGTAACTGACAGGATCGGCCGCGGAGTGGGAACTGAGCGGTCCCGACCTGGCGGTACTGCAGGACGCCATCGGCAACCTCGACGGTGATCGTCTCGTCACCGGTCCCCGTCTCGACGGTCGCCTCGACCCGATAGTCGCGGTCGTAGTCGTAGTACTGGAGGCCCTCGAAGCGCTCGCGGGCCGGCGGCGCGAGCGGAGATTCGGGATGCTCGGCGAACAGGTCGTCGCGGCGGTCGCGCCAGTGCTCCCACGCGGCGGGTTCCTCGGCTACGGGAGTGTTCCGGATTTCGGCGTACAGTTCTGCGATCTCGCGTCGCCACGTCGCCAGGGCGAGCGCGGCGTCGGGGACAGTCATCCACTAGTTAGAGGTCACCGGATGGGGAGAGGGCTCCGGTACCGGTAGATAGAGTGACGGGAACCCGGATAGCGGCAGTCGAGGTCGCTTTCTACGACGCCCAGCGACATCGGCGTCGACCGGCTTGAACGCGGGGAACCGATCCCGTATCCTGCTGAATTGATGGCGCTCCACGGTCCAGGAAAGGAATCGGAAAACGAGCCGTGAGTGGAGTGCCTCGCCAACGGTTTGGCAGAATTCAACGAATAAGGCGGTTCAGAGTCACCTCCCCGTCGCTGATGGGCGACCGGAGTCCCTCTCGGTGGCTCGGAGTCTCGAAAACACCACCCACATCACCACTGCTCAGTTTAGCTCGCCCTAACCTCTGAATCACTGTGTTACCGTTTCCTCAGAGAGACTTAGGTGAACGCTGATCGAACCCTTCGCTACCCAGCAATGGCCGTTGATCAGGACGACGGGTCTCGGAACCAGATTCGTATCCTCCTTGTGGATGATGACTCCTCGTTCGCGGATTTAACGGCTGACTTTCTGGCCCGTGAGAACGACCAGTTCGTCATCGAAACCGCCAATTCGGCGACGGAGGTCGTCGAGGAAAACAGTGAGTTCGGTATGGACTGTATCGTGAGCGATTATGACATGCCGGATCTCGATGGGATCGAGTTCCTCCAGCTCGTCCGGGAGGACTATCCGGATCTTCCGTTCATCCTCTTCACCGGCAAAGGCTCCGAGGAAGTCGCCAGCGAAGCCATCACGAAAGGCGTGACCGATTACCTCCAGAAACGCAGCGGGTCCGGACAGTACAAGGTCCTCGCCAACCGGATCCAGAACGCCGTTGATCGCCATCGAGCGGAGCTCGCGGTTGAATTCGAGCGCAACAGGCGGTCACCCCTCTTCGAGCATTCGCCCGATCCGATTGTCGAAGTCGAGTACGTCGATAGCGACGCGCAGGTCACGGCCATCAACCGGGCGTTCAAGCGGACGTTCGACGTTGATGAGGAGGAGGTGTTGGGGGAAGCGATCGTGGATATCGAAGCGAGGGTCGCGACGGATCAGGATCGGTCCTATCTCGAAACCATCCAGGAGCAGGTCCGGCACGGCCAGTCGGTGAGTCGAGAAGTAGTTCGGACCGTCGACGGAAGCAACCAGGAGTTCCTCCTCCGAATCTTTCCGTTCGAAATCGGGCATAACACGCGGCGAGCGTACGGGTGGTATATCGATCTCTCCGAACGGAAAGCGGCCGAACGGCGGTTCCGTGAAATCTTCGAGCGCAGCAACGAAGCGATGTTGGTGGTCGATCCGCATCGGGAGAAGATCGCCGCCGCGAATCCTGCTGCCGCTGACCTACTCGGGTACGACCGTTCTGAACTCTTGGAGCTGGCTCCTCGTGCCCTTCACCCACACGATATCGACCGGTTTCGGACCTTCATCGCTTCCGTCGATCGGGTCGGTAGTGGCTGGACCGACGAGCTGTCCTGCTATACCAAAAGGGGAGACACGATAGCGGTTGAGATCTCTGCATCGATGCTTGATCCCGGCACCACCCGTGAGATGTTGGCCATCATTAGGGAATCGAACGCTCGAACTGCGAGTGGTGGATAGACGACTCGCCGTCTGCTGTGGGACCCGAATCGACGTCTATCTCACGAGAGGTGTTGAATGATCGGGATCAGGCCACGGCCCGCTGTAACCGATCGCCGGCTGGTGTCAGCCGCCAGTACGGCCCCGCCCACTCGTCTTCGGTTGCTGGCTCGACCTCCTCGATGAATCCCTCCGTTTGGAGCCGGTCCAATGCGTCCTCGACGTCTTCCCGGGAGCCCGATGCGACGAACTCCGCCCGTCGGTCGGGTGACCACTCACCCTGCTTGATCGACTCGGGGAGCCGTTCACCGGTGCGACGGCGTTTCTCGACGCCGTGGTGGAACACGAACTCCTCGGTCGCGGTCAGTTCACCGGCCTCGGCTAACACCATCCTGTCCACCCAGGATAACTCACTCGAGTTTGTCGGGGTCGTGGCTGAGAACTCGGACACCCGCTCCGAAGCCGCCTCCGACCACTTCGTCAAGACTGTCTGTAGGAGCACTTCGATTTCTACCGGTGACCGGGGGGTGTACTGATAGACGTAGCCGCCTTCCCGCAGCAACCGGCGTCGCCGAGTGACGAGCCCGGTCTCCATGAGCGCGGTGAGTGACCGGTTGACGTTGCTGCGATCACGGCTCAGCACCTCACTCAGTTCCCGCGTGGTACTGCCAGGGTTGGCTCGGAGTGCCTGGAAGGCTTCGCGTTTGGCCGGTCCGAGGTCGTATACGGCCTCCATTACGTCGGCCATCGTCGGGGCGAATTCCCCCAACGCGACGTCGGTTTCAGGCAAACCCACGCCTCGTGGGTTCTCGGGAGTCTCGCCCACGGCTTCCTTCGAGACGGACTGGCTGCCGCGGTGTAGGCTGTGGGGACGACTCATCGTGCTCCCTCGTCGGGAATGGTGGTCCGAGCCCAGTCGATCATTGCTGATAGAACCGTGTTCAAGGACTGTCCGGCAGGGGTGACTGAATATTCTACGCGGAGCGGTTTCTCCTTCACGACCGTGCGCTTCACCAGGTCGGAGTCCTCCAAATTATCGAGCGCCTCCGAGAGCATCTTCGATGAAATGCTGTCTATCGTCTTCTGGAGTTCGCTGAACCTCATCGGACCGTTTTCGACGAGATGGAACATGATTACTGGGTGCCACTTGCGCCCAAGGATGTTGCCGGCCTCATTGAGCAACCGGACGGTCCTGGAACGTGACTGTTCGGACTCATACACTAGCGAACCCTTCCACTCATCGCGTGAACTGGGCTCTGCCCTGGGGCCACCGCGTGGGTTGTGGATGCCCGCGCGAGGACGGTTTTCGACCATGTCTTGTCTACCCTCGTTGAGGCGTACGACCACGAAGAAAACTTAATGTAAACAAGAATCGAAAGCCGGTTACAACGGTCCGCAGGGTTTATGCCATATTGGGTGGCGAAATTTTATCGGTCTTAACCGTTTTGCTGATTTGCAACGCGGGTCCAGATATCAGGAGGCTTTGTTCGCCGATTTGTCCTTTAGCTGTCTAAGAGCGTCGTCTCCTATGGTTTCGAAGCGGCAGTTGCTCGAAGCTCTCGTAAGCCTCTCCGGAGATCAGGGACGGTTCGTAACCGTTCCGGAACTGAGCAGAAACCTCGATGCGGATCCAGTCGCGGTTCGGGACCGAATCGGTTCGCTACAGCGGTACGAACTCGTCAAACAGTGCCCGCACGAACCCGGTTACGTCCCCACGATCACTGGTCGCGAATTGCTGGAATTGGACATGGAGGACGAGTTCGTCGTCGTCGAATTCCCGAACGGCGACACGGAGGCCGGTTGATGGCCGTCGAGCACAGCAGTTCCGAGGATCGCGCGTGTCACAGCCGCCACGGCGCAAACTTTAGCACACATGAATCCGTTAGACAGACCTATCCGGGGGATCAGGCTCCATGACTTCGGAAGAATCGCTTGAGGAAAGTGGGGGCGGGGGACTACACACAGAATCGAGACTCGGAGAGCTCCAGGAGACTCGGCATATCAACCTCTCAGATTCGAGGTATAGCATCCACGAATGTCGAGAATGCGATAACATCGCCCTCACGGTGAACTCCTCGGCGGCGGAGATGGCCTGTCACGATCAACCGATGCGCGAGATCACCGAGTGGGAGATGGAGGTCAATCCCCCGGACCTTCGGGAAGTTTTGCTCGACGCGTTCGGGTTACCCAAGGTCGGGATCGACATCTGCCTCTGCGTGATCGGCGAGGGCCCGCTCTCCTCCGAGGAGGTGGCGGACCTGCTCGATTACGACCAAAGCACCGTTTCCCGGTATCTCAACGAGCTCGCCGACATCGGTCTGCTCGAGAAGGCACAACTCAATCGTGAAAGCGGCGGCTTCGTCAACGTGTATCACTCGATCGATCTCGAGAAGATGCGGCGAGAAACCATCGTTGGGTTCTATGTCTGGGCCGGGGAGGCCGCCTCCCTCATCGAAGAGGCCAACCTGACCAAGGAGGAGTACCTCAAGGAAGACCACTCGAAAGGGTTACAGGAAGTCTTCTGGCAGGATTTTCAAGACGACTGACTGGAACTGCTGGGAACCGTGGAGCCGGGTCATGGGGTTATGGTGTCGCCGGCGTCCGGAGCAATCCATAGGCCGTGCCCAGTACGCTGCCCCACAGAGCGTGACTGACGAACCCGATCCTGGGCAGGTTCGGGAACGGGCTCGGCACGCCGACGAGCTGGAGCCACAGCGGCATTATGATCCCCGCGGCGACAAGCCAGAGGACCGTTCCCCACGCGAGCCCGGCGAAGCCGAATCGCCACATACTATCGACGGATTCCTGGACGATTGGGTGGCGGGCGATGGCGACGAAGATCAGCGCGAACATGGCGCTGTGAAACAGGTGGGTCACCCAACCGATCGCCGGATCTCGCGTACCGTATAACGCGCCGATTACTGGCAGGACATCCGCCGTTAGGGCAAAAAACGTGCCCATAACCACTCCTGCTAAGACACCGGCAACCGAGCCGTGCAGTATTTGTCCGGAGGACAGGCTTATAGACTCCTCACTGACCTCCTGGTTCGACTGCCGAGGGAGCGAAATCGAGATCTCGTTGCCTGGAGGGTTCTGGTCATTTACGACCTCGATTTCACCATCGTATTGCCGGACGATCAATCGGACGATCGGCAAGCCGAAATCCGATGAAGGATCATCGAATTCGGGGAATTCCCCGGACATCAATAAATCACGTTCTTTGTCGGACAGCTCGTCCCCGTTATGAGCTATTTTGATCTTCACGTGGTAGCTTTGCCTCGCTAGCGACACCGTTACGTGATCCGTCGATGGACCCTCGCTCGCATACGTTAACAGTTCCTTCAGGACGATCTCGATGCGGCCGTCTACAGCCGCCTCGACCGGCGTATTTAACGATTTGTATTCAAACGAAACGTCCGGAAAGTGCTGCTCGATAGTAGAGATCTGCTGTTCGATCACGGCGTCGAGATCGACTCGTTCCGTGATGTCCGGCTGTCGATTGAGGAGGTCGATGGTTTCTATCGCTTCGCCGATACGCTCTGTCGCGTTCTCGATGATCGAAGAGGAATCAGTTTCATCGCCATTCGAGTCGGTTAGCAGTTGCGCATGTCCCTTGATGACCGTGATCGCGTTCAACACCTCGTGACGGAGCAACCGCGTTTGGAGTCGGGACTGATTGGCTTGGCGCTTGATCATCCGTCGTTGGCGTTGGTTCCGCGCCGAGCGCGTTCCGACGACGATCCCGCTGACAGTCCCGCCGAGCAGCACGTTCGCAATCAGCAACTGATTGTTGGAGAGTTGTTGGATACCCTCGCCACGAAGGATCGAGTCGATGAAGGTCACGGTCAAAATCAAAGCCGCTCCAATGATCCCGAGCACCGTCCACCAAGCGATGGTATTGACGAAGGATTGCCGGAAATTCCCGACACTCAGTACGACCCCGTAGATCGTGACAGTGAGACCGATGATGAGCGGGATCAAGCCGCCAAGGAAGTACGATGAGGCAGACTGGAACTGGACCGCCTCCGCGACGAACACGCGTGTCACGGCGAAAGAAATGACAGCGACGATGAGCCCTCCGGGACGGACCACCTTACCAGTCGAGAAATTCATTCAGTGACCGTTAGTGGCCACGCCGATGAATCCTCTGGCTCGATTTCCCGCCTGCCTCGCACAAGCGCGCGCCGATCGCGACCACTCACGGACCGGATTCCTCAGTTCTGACGGTGTCCACTGTTCGGCCCACTCTTCCGTAGGATGAGTCCTCGATAGCGATATTGCACGTGGTCGGGGTCGGATATGCAACCTGATTACAAATTCAGGGTCGGTTAATGAGTGAGATCACCGTTGCCTGAATCGATGAGCAGTGTCATTGAGAAATACCGAGCGCTCTTCGAGCTGGCCCCGGACCCGATCTTCGTTATCGAGGTCGAATCGGCTGAGATCATCGAGGTCAACGATCAGGCGGCCAGCCTCCTCGGCACATCGGTGTCGGCCCTTGAGGGCACGCCCGTCACGACCATTCATCCGGATAATGAAACGGAGAGCTATCGAGCACTCATGCAACAAACCGTCAGTGAGGGTGAGATCCAAGCTACCCGATTGCACGGCGGTAATCAACTGTGTATCGAGAGTGCGGATGGACGATCCGTACCGGTTGAATTGCACGCGAAGACGTTCGACCTGAACAGCTCGACCTTCATCTTGACTATCGCCCGGGACATCTCCGACCGGCTCAGCCGGAAGCGAGAACTCCAACGCCAGAACGACCATCTCGCCGATCTCGTTCAAATCATGTCACACGACATCCGGAACCCGCTGAACGTGGCACTGGGGCATTTGCAGCTGGCTGCGAAAGACATCGAGAGCGAGCAACTCGACCGGGTCCAAGCGGCGCTGCATCGAATAGAAGACCTCATCGAAGACACCCTGACCCTGGCCCGGCAAGGCGAGCCCGTCACCTCGAAAGAATCGATCCGGCTGGCGGACTATTTGGACGAATGCTGGGAAATGGTGGAGACGAGGGATGCCACGCTCGAGGTCGAGGTGCCCGACTCCGTTTCGATCGTTGGTGATCCCAGCCGCCTGCACCAGGTGTTCGAGAACCTGTTCCGAAACGCGATCGAGCACTCGGATGGGCCAGTTACGATCCGCGTTGGCAGGATCCCAACGGGGATTTTCGTCGAAGACGACGGCCCAGGGATCCCAGCTGACAAGTTGAGCGAGGTGTTCGATTCCGGGTATAGCGGTTCGGACCACGGCACCGGCTTGGGCCTCACTATCGTGGAAGAAATCGTCGAGGCTCACGGCTGGGCCATCGATGTGACCTCGGGGTCCTCCGGTGGAGCCCGGTTCGAGATCACCGGCATAGAGCATATTGCCACCGTGCTCGATCAGTGATAACGGACTCATAGCATGGTATCCCGCAATCCCTCGATCCTTCTCGAACGCTGCAGGCCTGAGTGTCGGACCGAACACAGCAACGAGCCTCGGTGCGTTGTCTGTGTGGAATTTCAGATCCCGAGTCTCGACGACGTCAGACCCCCTCTCCATGTCGGGGGTCCTCTCGATGGAGGACCGGATGGCTCACGAAGGTGATCGGGAGCCCGAGGCGAGTCTCGGGTTATTAGATGCGACCATGGTCGGTATCGGGGCCATGATCGGCGCCGGCATTTTCGTGTTGACAGGGCTGGCGGCCGACATTTCCGGTCCAGCCGCACTCCTGGTGTTCGCCTTGAACGGCGGCGTCACTACGTTCACGGCGCTGTCGTATGCCGAGCTGGCGAGCGCTATCCCGAAAAACGGCGGGGGCTATGCCTACATTCGGGAGACGTTCTCCGACCCCGTTGCGTTCGTGATGGGCTGGACACGATGGTTTACGTACACCGCTGCCGGGGCGCTGTACGCGTTGGGGTTCTCTTCGAACTTCGTCGAGTTCGCCCACCTCTACTGGCAGGGGTTGCCGGCCGGATCGACCTGGCACGTGATCTATGCACTACTGGCGGTCGTTTCGTTTATCGCGCTGAACGCGATTTCGACGGAAGCCAGCGGCGGCGCCGAGACGCTCATTACCCTCCTCAAAATCGCCATCCTCGCAGTTTTCATCGTCTTCGGGATCTCAGCAGTCTCTTCGGCGACGTTTTTCGGGACTCAGCCGGGGGCGACTCCAACGCTGTCTGACTTCTTCTCGCAAGGCGCGATCAAGGTGCTCCCGGCGATGGGGCTGACGTTCATCGCCTTCCAGGGATACGACCTGATCGCCACGGTCACCGAGGAAGTCGAGAACCCCCGAAAGAACATCCCGCGAGCCATTTTCATCAGCCTTGGCGTGACCGTCCTGATCTACCTGCTCGTCGTGGGCGTCTCCCTCGGGACCCTCGGGGCGGGCCGGCTGGGCGAAGCCGGCGAGAAGGCGGTCGTGGAGGCCGCCATCAGCTTCATGCCGGATGTGGCGTTGTTCGGCGCGTCCATCGGTGCCGCGCTCATCGCGTTCGGGGCGGTGTTTTCGACGATCAGTGCGCTCAATGCCGTCGTCATCGGGTCAAGCCGAGTCGCGTTCGCCATGGGCCGAGAGCGACAGCTGCCCCGTCGGATCGGGCGTATTCACCACCAGTACGGGACGCCTTTCGCGGCGCTGATGGCGAGTGGAGTCCTCATGCTCATCGCGACCGTCGTGGCGCCGATAAGCCTCGTCGGGAACCTCGCCAGCCTCTTCTCGCTGTTGGGATTCATCGTCGTGAACCTGGCGGTGATCAAACTCCGCCGGACCCAGCCGAACCTCTCGCGACCGTTCGAGATCCCCTACTACCCGATCCCGCCCGTGCTCGGGATCCTGTTGAACGTGCTGTTGGGCTTGTTCATATCGCCGCTGACGTGGGGCGTCGCCATCGGGTGGCTCGTTTTCGGTGGCCTGATCTACGTCGGATTGAACCCCGGGTCGGTTGGCATCGGTGAGACGACGGACGAACCGCTCGATGGGGGATCGGTGTAATCAGGAAACGGATTCATGCAATCGCAACCGCTACAACTCGACCGGCCCAGGGATCGATTACCATGAGCGTCGACCTCAGAGCCATCATCGCGGGTGGTGGTCACGTCGGCTACCATATGGCGGAGCTGCTCGATAGCCGCGGTCACGACGTCGTGATCATCGAGGAGGACAAGGAACGCTGCGAGTTCCTCAACGACCAGTACGTCGCCACGGTCATCGACGGCGACGCCACCCGGCCGAGCGTCCTCCGCCAAGCGCAGCCCGAACGGAGCGACGTGATCGCCTCGATGATCGGTGATAGCGTCGCGACGAACATCTTCATCTGCTCGACGGCGCGCGGCATGGCCCCGGAGATCGACACGGTCGCCCGCATCGATCAGGGCGATCAGGAGGAGTACGAGGACATGGTGGATGCCGTCGTCTTTCCGGAGGAACTCGCGGCGCATAGCGCTGCCAACGAGGTCATTCAGGTGTGCGGCGGCGGCGTCCGGACGATCGAGGAGTTCTCAGCACATCTGGAGTTGCTCGAGATCGAAGTATCCGAGGACTCTCCGGCGGCCAACAAACGATTCGACGAGATCGGGTTCCCACGCGGCAGCGTGATCATTCAGCGTCGAGACGACAAGGAGCTGGCCACTGGTGATACGGTGTTAGCGCCGGGGGTTCGGTATCTGGTTGCCGTCAATCCGGAAACTTCGAACGACCTCATCCGTCTCATGCGGGGCTAATCACCGGTCGTGCGCGCGTTCCAGTATGGTGACTTGGATATTCCGGTATGGTTGCGGTGTCGAGATAGCCTGAAGCGGAGGGGTCCGGCTTCAATCGTAGGTATGGAACTCGATCGCCTGCTCGAGGAGCTCGTCCGGGATGCCGGGGACCTCGTCGGACCGCACCGGCCCGGCTTCCTCGACGTGTTCCGGGTCCCGCGGGAAGTCACGCAGCTCGAAGTGGAGGGAGATGCCAGCCTTCGCGCCGTCCCCCAACGCGATCGGTACCTGGTTGTGTCCGGGGGTTAAATCGCCGACCGCGTAGACGTCGGGGACGGACGTCTGCCCGTGATCATCAACGGAGACGGTTCCGTCGTTGTTGAGCTCGCAGCCGAGTTCCCGGGCCAGCCCGTTGTTGTATTCGGCTCCGTACATCGCGAATCCCCCCTTGTAGTCCCGAACGGTCCCGTCCTCGAACTCCAGGGCTTTCAGCCAGCCGTCCTCGTCGTTCTGAACGCCAGCGACCTCCTCCGTCACGATATCTATCGGATGGGCTGCGAGCAGGTCGGCCGTGTCCGCACTCCACTCCGGATCGGCTCCGCGAGTCAAGATATCCACGTCGTCAGTGAAGTTGAGCATGATCGCCGCGACATGAGCCGTGCTTTCGGCGTGGCCCATCACGTACACCGGCTGGTCGACAAACATGTGTGCGTCACAGTGGAGGCAGTAATGGAGTCCACGCCCGGTTCGGGGAAGCGGTGGATCGGGCCGAATATCATTGAACCCGGTGGCCAGCACGATATATTCGGTGGCGTAATCCGTCTCGTTCCCGCTCAGTCGGATGCGGTCCTCGCCCTGACGCGAACAGGACGCGATCTTGTCCCGGTAGAGGTCGCAACCGTACTCTTCCAGTTGTTCCTGGCCGATCTGCAAGTAGTCGTAGCCGCTGTTCTCCTCGGTCACGCCGAGCACGTTGTGGACGTCCTGCATCATCGCGGCCCGACCGCCACCGCGGTCCACAACGGCAGTGGGGTGGCCGAGCCGGGTCAGGTAGAGGGCGGCTGTCAATCCCGCGGGGCCGCCACCCACCACGACGACTTCGTATTCGGTTTCGGCGTTCTCGGTCATGCTTGAGTCGTGAGTTGTTCTGGCTGGGATGGCATCGTTCAGATCTCTCGGTATGCTGAGTTCTTGAGCCGGCCTCGTAAAAACCTCTATTACGTGCAGGTTACTCGGGTGTATTTCAGGTCGAGACGCATCATTCGGACAGAGGAGCGATTCGAGTCGATTCAGCGTTCGTATGGACTGGCAACATTCGACCTGGCTCCGGAACCTCCGTCGGGCCTTCGGGGACCTGCTCTCTCAGGAGTTCCACTGGTCAACCGGCCATGTCGCGACACTGGTCAACGGATGCGTGTTCGCGCCGTCGCTTCTGGCCTTCTGGTTCGTCAACGGGGTGATCGATTTCTCGACGGCGCTGCTCATCGGCTCCATCGCGTCGCCGGCCATGCTGCAAGTCCGCTTAGGGGCTTACGTGCTCCTCGTTCCGGTGTTCCTCGGGCTCCGTGTCGGGTTCTACCTGCTGCACCCTATACATCGC
>CAZKPC010000056.1:8455-11791 GCA_964554565.1 uncultured Halobacteriales archaeon | reverse complement strand
CGTCGGTGATCAAGTATCGTTCTCGAAGCCGATGACCGAAGCGGATGTGGAGCGGTTCGCCGTCGCCAGCGGGGACACTAATCGGCTGCATCTCGACCGCCGCGTCGCGGAGCAGACCCGATTTGGTGGGCCGGTAGTCCATGGAGCTCTCGTCGTCGGACTCGTCAGCGCAGCCCTCGCCCGGCTGCCGGGCCTCGTCATCTACCTCTCGCAGGACGTGTCGTTCGTTGCACCCGTTCCGGTGAACTCCGTCCCGAAAGCCGTCGTCGAGGTCGTCGAGGACCTCGGCGAACAGCGATTTCGATTGTCTACAGCGGTCATCCGCGAGGACGGCGATCAGGCCGTTGAGGGCGAAGCCGTGGTTCTGATCGAGGAATCGCCGACCGCCACCTATTAACATGTGAAGGCAGGTCTTGAAGGTGATACGCCCCGACCTCGCCAATCATGCCGGAGATTGATCGCGAGGGCGTGAGTCTCGCCTACGAGACTGGAGGGCCGGCCGACGGGGATCCGGTTGTCCTTATCGAGGGGCTCGGCTATGGCCGATGGATGTGGCGGTGGCAACGGGAGAGCCTCGAGGGGCGATACCGGACCGTTCTTCCCGATAACCGAGGGACCGGCGAATCCGATGCGCCGCCAGGGCCGTATGCGATGGAACAGCTCACGGCGGACCTGGACGTCGTGCTTGCCGACGCCGGCGTGGATGCGGGCCATCTCGTCGGGGCTAGCCTCGGGGGGATGATCGCGCAACAATACGCGATCGAGTACGATCGGGCCGCGTCCCTGGTGCTCCTCTGTACGACCCATGGCGGCGAATCCGCGGTTCCGATCCCGCCCGACATCCAGGACAGGATCCTCAACGTGCCCGAGGACCTCGACGAACGTGCATCGATCAAATACAAGATGCGACCGGCGATGAGCGAGGAGTTCTGGGAGGAGAACCCGGACCTCATCGAACGGATCGTCGACTGGCGCCTCGCAACCGACGCCCCGGAACCGGCCCGCCAAGCACAGGCGGCTGCCGTGCAAGGGTTCGACGTGGGGGATCGGCTCGGCGAACTCTCCATCCCGGTGCTGGTGATGCACGGAACGGCGGATCAAGTGGTGCCTGTGGAAAACGCCCGATTCTTACATGAGCGGCTCGACCGAAGCGAACTCGAACGCTTCGATGGGGGCCCGCACCTGTTCTTCATCGAACAAGCGGATGACGTCAACGAACGGATCCAGCGGTTCCTCGACTCACATGTTACCGGTTGACCCGCCCGCGGTCCATTCGGACCGCAGCTACCGATGGGTAGGAGCCTGGAGCGAGCGTCGCGCCCGGCTCACGCCCGACGCCGTTGGGCTTCGGGATGCGACGACCGAGACGTCGTTCACCTACCGCGAACTCGATGCCCGGGCGAAGGCCACGGCCCAACTCCTCCTCGATCACGGGGTGGCCCACGGCGAGCGGGTCGCGGTGATTTCGCGGAACCGCCCCGAACTCGTGGATCTCTTCTTCGCGACCGGGAAAACCGGCGGCGTTCTGGCCCCCTTGTCGCATCGGCTCGCTCCCCCCGAGGTGTCCGCGCTCCTCGAGGACATCGAGCCGTCGTTACTCGTCGTCGAAGAACCGTTCGAGGACCTCCTCGAGACGGTCCTCGATCGGTCCGACACGGAGTATGACGGACCCATCCGGGCCCTCCCCACTGAAGGCAGGCACGAGTGGCCGGGGGTCGAGCGCTCGCGACCGGCGGCCCCGTCTCCGATCGATGTCGATCCCGTCGCCCTCGCCGATCCCCACCTCTTCCTCCACACCGGGGGCTCCACCGGAACGCCGAAAGTGACCTCACTGACTCATGGATCGATCTACTGGAACTCGTTCAATACCATCACCGCATGGGGGCTCCGACCCGACGACGTCACGCCGATGGTGTTCCCGATGTTCCATACCGGCGGCTGGAACGTCCTGACGGTCCCGTTCTTTCACATGGGGGCGACCGTCGTCGTTAGCCGCGAGTTCGAGCCAGGACGAGTCCTGCGCCAGCTCGACGACGGGGCAACCGTTCTCGTGGCCGTGCCCGCGATGTATCGGATGCTCACCGAACACGATGACTGGCCGGACACCGATCTGAGCGAGCTGCGGTTCGCGAAGAGCGGCGGCGGCCCCTGTCGGGGATCCGTGATGCGCGAGTGGTGGGACCGCGGTGTGGACCTCACCCAGGGCTACGGGCTCACAGAGTGTGGCCCGAACAACTTTGCCATGCCCGAGGACTGGTCCCGGAACCGCGCTGATAGCGTGGGTACGCCCGTTATGCATGTCGACGCTCGGATCGTTGACGACGAAGGGACGCCAGTCGAGCCGGGAGCGATCGGGGAGTTAGAACTCGCCAGTCCTCACGCCGCCGCGGGATACTGGGGTCGACCGGACGAAGCGGAGACCACGTTCGGGGGAGGATGGGTATCCACTGGGGACTTGGCCCGGGTCGAGGACGGCTATTATTACATCGAGGGCCGGAAGAAGAACCTCTTCGTGAGTGGCGGCGAGAACGTCTACCCGGCGGAGGTCGAGAACGTCGTGACGGACCATCCGAAGGTCGATGACGCGGTAGTCATCGGAGTCCCTGACGAGCGCTGGGGACAAGTCGGTAAAGCCGTTATCGTGGGCGATCCATCGATCAATCTCGACGAACTGCGCAGCTTCCTCGGGGGGAAGTTGGCGGGCTTCAAGCAGCCTCGCCACCTCGCGATCGTCGACGAACTGCCGATGAGCGGGCCCTCGAAGATCGATCGCGAGGCTATCAAGGAGCAGCACGGCACGATCGATTGACCGGTCGGTGGCGCGTCCGGGTCGGCCTGGATATCCGCGGCAACGTCCCCATGCCGCGCACACACCGGTCGACATCGAGCTGTCCTGATTACTGGGGCGAACAAGTATCCCGAGCCGATCGAGTCGTCGTTGCCTCGAGGGGTGATCAGTTGGTTCGACGGCGAGCAGTCCGGACATGGGTCCCTCGCCGCCCGGGAGCCACCAACCGAGCCGTCATTGCTGACTGCGGCCAGCGGGAGCTCATGTGGGCCTGGTCCAGCCGCCTGACCGGAGCCCTGCTACTGATAGGTCAGCGTGTGGCCGCCATCGAACAACAGGTCACCGCCGTTGAGGTGGTCAGCGTGGCGAGACGACCCGAACACAAAAAGGTTCGCGACCTCGATCGGTGACATCAATCGCTTGACCCGAGATTGGCCGAGCATCACGTCCTCGATGACCTCCTGTTCGGTGATCCCACGCTGAGCCGCCGTATCCGGGATCTGATCAGTTACCAACGGAGTGGATACGTACCCGGTCGAGACGGAGAA
>CAZKPC010000056.1:0-8355 GCA_964554565.1 uncultured Halobacteriales archaeon | reverse complement strand
ATGATCGACATCTCGATGGACATGCGGCAATACGACTGCCCGTTCATCGACACCACCGACGACCACGCGGTTTCCTTCTCGGCGGCCCACTGGGAGTTCGATCAGTCGACACGGGAGCTCGAAACGCGCATGGTCGTCCAAGCGGAGGATCGCGATACGCTCGAGGCCGGGTTGTTCGCGCTACGGGATCACGACCACATGCGCGAGTATCAGCTCCTGTCCAAACGCGGAGGGCTGGCTCAGATCCGGACGACGATCGATGAAACGAACGCGATGCAGACGATCCGACGGAACGACGGATTCGTCACGGGACCGTTCCACATCGAGTGTGGCACGGAACTGTGGCATGTCGGATTTGATGACGACACCGTGGCCGACGAGGCGCTCGCGGAGCTCGAACAGGAAAACGATTTCACGGTCGAATCGCGCGAGGCGGTAGCGCTGCCCGATCTCCAGAGCTTCGTCCAAAACGTCGGTGCGGCGATGACTTTGATCGAAGGCTGCCGCGAACTCTCGGACGCTGAGCGGGAAACCCTCGAAACCGCGGTCGCGGAAGGCTATTTCGAGACGCCCCGCGAAGCTACGCTCGGTACACTGGCGGATGAATTCGACGTTTCCAAGCCAGCGGTCTCGAAAAACCTCCGCCGGGGACAGCAGAAGCTGTTCGAGCGAGCGGTCGACGTGCTTCAACCCGAAGAGTAGAGTCAATACGTCTCTAAGGGAAATGGCTCGGTGGTGATTGCCCGGCCAACAGTTCACATATTAACCAGGCCGTTTTTCCGTGCTAAGACCGTTGAAAGTATCTGGTATGGGAGAATCACACGTATCTCGGCGACGGGTGCTGGAAACGATGGGAACGGCTGGTATCCTCGGCTTGGCGGGCTGTACCGGCGGCGATCAAACACCGACCGAAGGCGCGGGTGAGGAGACGGAGACGACGCCCACCCCCACGCCGACGCCGGCCGGACCATCCGGAACCGTCAAGATCGGTGTGCTCCAACCGGTCTCCGGCGACCTACAGTACTACGGCCAACAGAGCGCCTGGGGCTTCTTTGCCGGGCTGGCTTACAAGTCTGAGACGGACCCGATCGGGGACGCTTCGACCGGGACGAAGACCGTCTCGATGGGCGACGTCGATTACGAACTGCTCGTCCGCGACACGAAATTCAATGCGGATACGGCCCAAACCCTGGCGACCGACCTCGTCCAAGAGGAGGAAGTCGACCTCCTGTTCGGTCCCACATCATCGGGCGCCGCTCAGCAGATCATCAATACGGTCGCAAAGCCGACAGAGGTCCCGATGATGGTCGGCCCGGCGGCTTCGGCCGGCATCACTTCGAGCTCCGAGACCTGTGGGCCGAACGTGTTCCGGGCGAGCGAAAACACGGCCATGGACGCTCGAAGCGGCGGGAAGTACGTCGCCCGGGAAACGGACGTCTCAAAAGTATACCTGTTCGGTGCCGATTACAGCTTCGGCCACGCTGTGGTCGATAACTACCGGGCAGTGCTCGAGGAAGAAGGCGTCGAGATCGTGGGCGAGAAGTTCGTGCCGCGGGGCTACTCCGAGTGGACGGGACTGCTGGACCAGGCCCAAGAGGCTGGGGCGGAAGGCATCGTCGGCGGCTTCACGGTCGCGACGCTGCCCCAGCTGTTCACCACCTTCCTCAACGGCGACTACGATTACCGGGTCTTCGGGGGATTCGCCACGAACATCACCAACACGATCGTCGGCAATACCCTCACGAAAGTCCTCGGAGAGCCACTGACGCGGGAGAAGATCGCGGATGCCAAACTGGGTCCGTTCACCACTCGCTACCACTGGAACCAGTACGAGAACCCGATCAACAGCGCTTTCGTAGACATGTACACGGAGGCCTACAGCACGGTACCCGACCTGTTCACCTCGGGGACGTTCACGGCCGCCTCGGCGATCGTCCAAGCGGTCGAGGAGAGCGCCTCCACCGACAGCGGCGATATCGCGGAAGCCCTCCGCGGCATGACGGTCACCGACACGCCGAAGGGCGAAGGCGGCTATACGTTCCAAACCTACAACAACCAGGCCCGCTCTGAAATGACGGTGGCCGAGGTCATCCCGACCACCGATGAATGGGCCGACCTCTGGACGGCCGGGGTCATGCCCAGCGAACCCGTCGCCCGAATTGCGGGGGACGAGTCCACCATCCCGACGGACTCACCGGACATGAACTGCTCGCTCTGAGCATGCTCCGGACGTCGGGGTTGACCAAGCAGTTCGGCGGCCTGACCGCCGTTGACGCCGTCGATTTCGAACTGGCAGCGGACGAACTCTGCTCGCTGATCGGCCCGAACGGGGCCGGCAAGACGACCTTCTTCAACCTGCTCACCGGCGTCCTTGACCCGACCGAAGGCCGCATCGAGCTCGATGTCGACGGGACCCCGACCGACATCACTGGCGCCAGCCCCGACGCCACTGCGCGCCTCGGCCTCCACCGATCCTACCAGATCACAAATATTTTTCCGGAAAGCTCTGTGCTCGAGAACGTCCGGATCTCCGCTCAGGCCCATAGCGACACCGCGATGAAGTTCTGGCGAAACGTCGGGGCGTTCGAAGACCAGTACGAGGAAGCGTGGCAGGTGCTCGAGCGCGTCGGTCTGACGGAGAACGCCCAGGCAACGGCCCGAAACCTGAGCCACGGGGAGAAACGACAGCTGGAGGTCGCGATCGCACTGGCCGGCGATCCCGACGTGCTCCTGTTGGACGAACCGACGGCCGGCGTCTCCACGGAAGGGGTCGATGCAATCATCGATCTCATCGAGGACGTCGCCAGCGACCACTCCGTTCTATTGGTCGAACACAACATGGATCTCGTGATGCACGTCAGCGACCGGATCGTCGTCCTCCACCAGGGCGAACGCATCGCCGACGGGTCGCCGGAGGAGGTCCGGGCGGATCCGGCCGTTCAGGAAGCCTACCTCGGCGGCTATGGCTCGACAGAAGCGGCCGCATGACACTGCTAACCGTTGACGACATCCATACGTACTACGGGGAGAGTCACATTTTAGCGGGTGTCAGTCTCGAGGTCGACGACGGCGAAACGGTCGCCATCATCGGTCGGAACGGCGTCGGGAAGACCACGACCCTGCGGTCGGTTCTGCAGCTCACGCCCCCGCGTTCCGGCCGCGTGAGCTTCGAGGGTGAAACGATCACGGGACGTCGGCCCGACGAGGTGGCCGGGATGGGGGTCGGCTGGATCCCGGAGGACCGTCGCATGTTCTCGCAGCTGACCGTGGCCGAGAACATCCGCCTTGGAGTCCCGGCTGGCGAGTCGGCCGACCCCAAGCTCGATGAGGCCTTCACCACTTTCCCTGATCTCGAACGGTTCCAGGACCGGAAGGCCGGGACGCTGAGCGGTGGCCAACAACAGATGCTCGCCATCGCGAGAGGTCTCGCCGGCGACAACAAACTCCTGCTCGTAGACGAACCCAGTGAAGGCCTCGCGCCACAGATCGTCGAGACCGTTGCCGAGTCGCTCAGACAGGTGGCAGAGGACACGACCGTCCTCCTCGTGGAACAAAACTTCCCGCTGGCCATGGACCTGGCCGATCGGTTCTACCTGATCGACCACGGCCAGGTCGTCGAGCAGGGGTCGACCGAGGCGGTCTCGCGGGACGACGAGCGCATCAGGAGGTATCTGAGCGCGTGACCCAGACGGTCGTCCTCGCGGCGTTCCTCGATTCGTTCCTTCAGTTCCTCCAACCATCGACCCTCGCCCAAGTCCTCGTGGATGGGCTGGCGAAGGCGGCCCTGTTCGTCATGATCGCCAGTGGGTTGTCGCTGATCTTCGGGTTGATGGGCGTGCTCAACTTCGCTCATGGCTCCCTGACGATGATCGGCGCCTACCTCGGCGGACTGTTCATGGTCCTCACGGTGTCCGGCGCGACGGGCGGGCTGACGCGCATCGCCCTGTTCTTCGTCGGCCTCGTGATCGTGTTCGGTCTGCTGGCGGTCTTCGGCAGCGCGATCGAAGTGTCGTTGATTCGGCCGCTGTACGACCGGCCCATCTACCAAATCCTGTTGACGTTTGGTCTCACCCTCGTGCTCGACGAAATCGTGCGGATCGCGGTCCTGTTCTACGGGATGCAACCGCGAAGCGATTGGCAGGCCGCGCTCGCAACGAAACCTGCGCTGCTGACCGCCTCGTATTCGATCGGTGGCATCGACATAACCGGACTCGACGTGTTCGAAATCGCCTTCGGCGTCGCGACGGTCGCGGTTATCTGGGCGTTCCTCACACGTACACGCTACGGGCTGATCATCCGGGCAGGCAGCGAGGATCCGGAGATGACCTCCGCTCTAGCGATCAACGTCCGCCGGGCGTTCACTGTCGTGTTCGGCCTCGGCGTGGGTCTGGCCGGCATCGCCGGGATGCTGCTGATGTGGGATCTCCAGTGGGCCGCCAGCGTCCCATTGGCGATCGAATCGCTGCTGCCCGCGTTCGTCGTCGTGATCATCGGCGGGCTCGGGACCTTCCGCGGGACCGTCCTCGCGGCGATCATCGTCGGCATCACGGACGCTTCCATGACCTGGTGGTTCCAGAACGCCGTGGACTTCCCCGGGCTGCCGGAACTCATGATCTTCCTCATCCTGGTGCTCGTCCTCGTGGTCCGTCCGAAGGGGCTGTTCGGGGTCGAGGAGGTGGGGGGCCATTAGCGACACCTCGACCCGCGCGGCCGACGAACCGTGGCCAGTGACCTATCTCCGAGACCACCTCGTCCACGCTGGAGTGGTCCTTTTCTTCCTCGCGTATCCTGGCCTGTATCACCTGCTGATCAACTCTCCAGTCAGCGAGGAGATGGTGACGCTACTGCCCCGGATGAACACCATGGTGATCGTCCTGTACTTCGGGCTCTTCGCGATGAGTTTCGACTTCATCAGCGGTTACAGCGGCTATCTGTCCTTCGGACACGGGGCGTTCTATGGAACCGGGGCGTACCTCGTGGTCTTCATCGCGAACAACAAGGTCCCCCTCCTCGGAGCGGCGACGCCGTTCATGGCGAGTCTCTTCCTGGCGGGCCTGCTGGCCGCCGCCCTGGCGGTGCTGATCGGCTTGGTCGCCTTCCGGCTGACCGGCGTCTACTTCGCCATGATCACGCTGGGTGTGGCCGAAGTACTGCACGTGTTCGTCCGCAATTGGGATTACGTCGGAAGCAACCCGCGTGACGGGGCGTACGTCCTCGAGCACCCGGAGGGGTTCGCCATCGGCGTGCCCGGCATCGATTCGTTGAACCTGCGGATCGGCCGGTTGACGGGCGACACCGTGCAGAACTTCCTCGGTCTCGGCCTGGAATTCTCGACGACCGAAGTCTCCTACTACATGGTCGGGCTGGTGGTGCTCCTCGCCTACCTGGCGATGCAGCGGATCATTCACTCGCCGTTCGGCCGCGTGATGATCGCGATTCGGGAGAACGAAGAGCGGGCGGAAGCCGTCGGGTACGACACACTGCGGTACAAGATCGGCGCGTTCGCCATCAGCGCCTTCTTCGCGGGCATGGCCGGGGCGCTGTTTGCCGGCTATGCCCGATCCGTCGCGCCGGAGAACACCTTCTTCTTCCTCGTGACCGGCTTCGCCCTCCTCGCGGCGATCATCGGCGGCTTCGGGACGCTCGCTGGGCCCCTGTTCGGCTGGTTATTCTATCAGACACTTAATGAGTTCCTCACCAAGGAAGGCGGCGGACTACTGCCATACCTTCGATCGAACCTAGGCGAAGGGACCCTCGGCACGGAAATCGCGGGCGGGCTCACCCTGGATGAGTTCATCGAAGTGTTCCTGAACGGCCATGCGAGCCTCTATATCGGAATCGTGTTCGTCCTCTTCGTGCTCTACGTTCCACATGGACTGCTTGGAACGCTTCGGATTCGTCTGGGTGGCAGCCTCGCCAGCGAACTACCTAAGCGACTGGCAGCCCTCTGGCGGCGATACCGGGAAGAAGTACCCGGATCCCGCTCATGACCCTCGACCTCGACCGCCGGGCGGACCTCTGGCCGGAGCGAACCGCCGTCATCGACCATACCGACGACCGAACGTGGTCCTATCGCGAGCTCGAGCAGCGAATCCGAACGACAGCCGGCCGTCTCGTTGCGAACGGAGTCGAACGAGGAGATGCAGTCGCCGTCCTCCGGCGGAACCATCCAGAGTTCCTGGCCCTCCTGTTCGCCGCCTTTCGGATCGGTGCCACCCTCGCGCCGATCTCCCATCGACTTCCGGCGGAGGCGGTGACCGCCCTCCGCGACCGTATCGATCCGGCACTGACGATCGTCGAGGACGATTTCAAGGAACTGCTCGACGGGGCTGCGGGGGAGCCCGTGACCACGGTTGCGGCCTTCGCCGATCACGAACCGGCCGCGGTCGACCGAGTTCGGTCCGATACGCCCCCGCTGTACCTCCATACCGGCGGGACGACGGGGGTTCCGAAGGTCGTGGTTGTCTCCGACCGACAGCTGGAGTGGAACTGTATCACCGAAGCTGCGGCCTGGGGGCTCGGAAAGGACACCGTCTCGCCGGTCTTGCTGCCGATGTATCATACCGGCGGCTGGAACCTGCTGATGCTGCCCACGCTCTACGTCGGCGGGACCGTCGTCCTCCAACGGACCTTCGAGCCTGGCCGAACCCTGGAGCTGATCGAGACCCGCGGCGCCACACAGGTGTTCGGGGTTGCGGCCATGTTCCAGGCGATGGCGTCGGCGGACCGCTTCGAGGCGACCGATTTCACCACTGTCGAGTGGTTCATGAGCGGCGGCGGCCCGACGCCGACGGAGGTTATTGAATCCTACACGGCGCGAGGGGAGACATTCGTCCAGGGGTACGGACTCACCGAGGGCGGCCCCAACAACTTGTACGTCGATCCGACACGGCGGGATGCCACCGAGAAACCGAACAGCGTCGGGCGCCCGTTTCCCGACTGCGAGATCCGTATCATCGATCAGAACGGCCATCCCGTGGAACACGGCGAACCCGGGGAGCTCGAGGTTCGTGGGCCGATCACGGCCGAGGGCTACCTGGTCACCGAAGACGGGACCTTCGACGGGGAGTGGGTCTCCACAGGTGACCTGGCCCGCCGGGATTCGGCGGGCGACGTCTTCATCGTCGGTCGGACCGATAACATGTTCGTCAGCGGCGGGGAGAACGTCCATCCCGAGGTGATCGAGCGGACGATCGAACGGCAGCCGGCCGTAGAAGCGGTCGGCGTCGTCGGCGTACCTCACGAGCGTTGGGGGGCCGTGCCCAAGGCGGTCGTGGTCGGGAACGTGGACCCGGATGCCCTCCTTGAGGAGGTGCGAGACCGGCTCGCCGACCACGAGGTGCCGGAGGAGATAATGGTCGTGGAGAAGCTCCCGATGTCCGGGCCCGGCAAGCTCAACCGGGCAGAGCTCGAGCGGAGGTTCGGCGAATGACCGAGGGGGTTGACCTCACGGGATATGGCCGATACGTCCCGGACGAGATCATCTCGGCCGAAGCGATCGCTGACGCGAGCGGGATCCCGCTTGACGTCATCACTGAGAAGATGGGCATCCGGCAGAAACACGTCTGTCCGCCGGACCACGACCACGTCACGGACATGAGCGTGGCTGCTGGGAAAGTTGCGCTCGAGATGGCCGATGTCGATCCCGGCGAGCTGGACTTGGTCCTCTATCACGGCAGCGAATACAAGGACTACATCGTCTGGAGCGCGGCCTCCGATATCGCCCACCGACTCGGGGCTGAAACCGCGTTCGCCACCGAGACGT
The DNA here is from genome assembly GCA_964554565.1 of uncultured Halobacteriales archaeon. Taxonomy (GTDB): domain Archaea; phylum Halobacteriota; class Halobacteria; order Halobacteriales; family Hikarchaeaceae; genus CAZKPC01. The sequence continues at coordinate 590 of CAZKPC010000056.1, read as the reverse complement.
ACGGCCTGTGTGCCGGCGCTCCGATCGCGCTCCGGCAAGCGAAGGCGTTGTTGCTGGCCGACGAGCTGGATACTGCGCTCCTCGTCGCCGCCAGCCGGGAGGAGGACCTCGTCGATTACACCAACCAGGACGCCTCCTTCATGTTCAACTTCGGCTCCGGGGCGAGTGCGATGGTGGTCGAGCGCGACGCCGGCGGGCGTGCGCTCGCCACGATCCACGGGAGCGCGGCGACGACCGATGGGAGCTTCGCTGGCGATGTCATCATGCCGGCCGGCGGGTCCAAACGGCCGCCGAGCCATGCCACCGTTGAGGCCGACCTGCATACCCTTGACGTCCCGGACCCAGATGACATGAAAGAACGGCTCGGGCCCGTGAGCCTGCCCAACTTCCTCGCGGTAGCGGACGATGCGTTGGACCGATCAGGCGCCGATCGCGAGGCGTTGGACTTCCTGGCCCTGACCCACATGAAGCGGTCCTTCACCGAGCGGTTGTTCGACGAGCTCGGGCTGGACCTCGAGGCCGAAGGCTACTACCTCGAGGACTACGGCCACGTGCAGAGCGCCGATCAGGTGATCGCCCTCGACGAAGGG
>CAZKPC010000055.1:0-12090 GCA_964554565.1 uncultured Halobacteriales archaeon | reverse complement strand
CCGACCTCCGAAACTTCCGCCACCGGCTCGTAGAATTGGTCCCGATCGAGGTATTCAGCGACAGGTGAATCCCACAGTTCGGGATAGATCTCGGCGTAGTGCTCGAAGATTTCCTTCCCGATTTCTTGGTGATAGTCGGAGCTAGCATCGATCAGGAATTGTGAGAGATCCCTATAGGCATCTAATCCGAGATCGCTCTCTCGGTACCACTCCAAGAGTTGTTTCGATAGGTTCGGAATCTTGACCGATGTAGCGTTCCTCCCGTATTCCTCAAACCGACTGACCTGTGTCGACTTCCGTTCACTAATGAAGCCTACACGTTCAACGTATCGTGCACCAGAGATGTTCTTTCGGATGGAGACACGATGTCCATCGCCTTTCGGTTGGACTTTCGCTCGAATCCCTAAACCTAGCAGGAGGGTCTGTACCTGGGATGCGAGTTGCTCGCTGCGGGTATAGAATTCGATCGCACGGTCACAGACGGATCCGTCAGCTTCGAACAGGCCTCTCAGAAACCTTGCCACGCAGGTTCGACCGGAATCAAGGATCGCATCCGGCACTACTGCGGCCTCAGAGGTTTCTTTGAGGAGTTCGTTCTGTTCGAGATATCTGTAGAGATCACGCCGGCTTGCCCGTCCAATAGTACAAGCGCCGGTATTATGCTGAGATGTCGTTGGTCGGAATCCGAATACGTGCTCGGTCAGGTCCTCCCAATGACCGACGAGATCTTCATCCTTCTCGTCAAACGCGACCCTTACGCCGCTCTCGCGAGCAGTTCCATCACCGATGTAGAGCCCTAACCACTCGGCGAGCTCTGGGGTTATGGATTCTGGTGTTTCAATGGGGCTCCGAGGCCGACCGGTTTGAGTTGCTGTTACAGCATCGCCGCCATCAGTTAGCCGTGTCACCGGACGTAGTGTCGGAGACGGGCTTTCGTCATCGAGGAAATTTTTCTGCAGAGCGAGAACATCTCCAGACTGGATCTCCTTCACCTGACGCCAGTTGTACTCTCCGTGCTCGTCGATTACTCGGAAGTAGTGTTCGGGCGTAGCTTGCACCGCGTAGCCTGATTCGGTTTCGATTTCAACAACGAGCTTCTCTCCGTTATAGAACTTCTCTTTGACGTTAGCGTTCCCGTCATCGTCATCATAAACCCGCTCACCTGGTTCGACATCCGCAATTGGCTTCAACCCGCCGCCAGCTGCGACCAAGGAGTTTTGGGGAACGCAGTTCGGTGTGAACGACAGCCGTTCCATCTGCTCGGTGAACGCCTCGGCGACCGACTCGACGTGCTCGCGGATCTCGTCCGGAAGTTCTGGAACGATCGTCTCCCAGGCGAACTTGTTCACGTTGTGTTCGGTGAGCGTCGTCTCGACCTCGTCATCGACGGTGGTCCCTGTCCCGAACACCTCGGCAGCGAGTTCATCCCGCCGGGGATGGTCCGGTTTGAGCTGGTCGGGCGTGACGGTGAGTTCGACGTCTTGGCGCTCGGCCTCGTAAACGGCTTCGGCCAGCGCGACGTTCCGCGCCACACGGCCGAAGAGCTCTTCCTGCGACTCGACCAGCTCGCCGTCGTCATCGCGACGGAGGTAGCGAGCCGGGAGGATGTTGTGGTAGGCGTTGCTCGTGAGGCGATCGGCGAGCGTCTCGCCGGTCGTCCGTTTCTTCGGGATGGACAGCTCGTCCGCGGTGAGGTCGGGTGCGCTCATTGATCGATTCTCCCGGGCGTGCGCCCGTCGTGGACGGTCGATGTGGATAGCAGCATCATGGCGATAGATTCTGTCACGTCGTGCGTTTCTGGCGGGTCCCTATCGGGCGGCGGCGCCGGCCCGAGCGACGGCGTGGGCTGGCGAACGAGCGGCGGACCGCCGGACCGGGACCGCGGCTGACGTGTCCGGTCCGCATGATTGGCAGGCTCCGGTATAACCATACGGAGTCCGGAGTGAAAGTGAGTCGGGTCGGGGGCCAATCGCCAGGCGTCGGCCGGCTATGCAGCGGAAACCATGGCGGGTCCGAACGGGGCCTCGATCGCGGCCGTCCGACGGCCGTGTGACGCTTGGGCGTGGTGGGAGAGTCATCACGGTCGCCGGGATCCATCCCGGTCCGAGCTGCTGCTTCGTCAAGCGTCCGCCCCTTGCTCGGCCGCCTGGTCGAGGAAGTTCCGGATCACGGTCCGCCCCGCCCCGGTCAGGACGCTCTCCGGGTGGAACTGGACGGCTTCGATCGGATGCTCCCGGTGGCGCACGCCCATCACCAGCTCGGTGCCGTGGTCTCGGGTCGTGGCGGTGATCTCGAAGCAATCGGGCACGTCCGTGGCGACCAGTGAATGGTACCGACCGCCCTGGAAGCCGTCCTCGACCCCGCGGAACACGCCGTTGCCGTTGTGCTCGATCGACGAGGCTTTCCCGTGAATGGGCTCGGGCGCCCGTCCGACGAATCCGCCGTAGGCATGCACCGCCGCCTCGAGCCCGAGGCACACGCCGAGCGTGGGCACCCGGGGACTCAGTTCCTCGAGGACCGGGACCGTCACGCCGACGTCGCGGTCGTTGGCCGGGTGCCCCGGCCCCGGGCTGATCAGCAGGGCCTCGGGATCGAGGGCGCTGATCGCCTCGAGGGTCGCCGTGTTGAGCCGGACGGTCGGCTCGACGTGCTCGCTCACGTAGTCCACGAGGTTGTAGGTGAACGAATCGTAGTTGTCGATGACCACGACCTCCGAGAGGTCGGCCGCCATCAGCTAGTCTCCGCCGGCTGCGGCGCCGTCAGCTGCTCGATGGCCGCCAGGACGCCGTCCATCTTGGCCTCCGTCTCGTCGAACTCCCGCGCCGGATCGCTGTCCGCGACGATGCCGGCGCCGGCCCGGACGGTGACGTCGTCGGGATCGCCCTGTTCGATGGTGGCCGTCCGGATGACGATGGCGAAGTCGGCGTCGCCGGTCCAGCTGAAATACCCGACGCCGCCGCCGTACAACCCTCGCGGCGTTTGCTCGAGCTCGTCGATGAGTTCCATCGCCCGGATCTTCGGGGCCCCGGCGAGCGTTCCCGCCGGGAACGTGGCGCGGGTCGCGTCGAAGGCGTCGTTGTCGGCCGCGAGGTCCCCCACGACCGTGCTCTCGATGTGCTGGACGTGGCTGTACTTGAGGACGTTCATGAACTCCGCGACCTGCACGCTGCCGCCGGCACACACCCGGCGGAGGTCGTTCCGCGCCAGGTCGACCAGCATCGTGTGTTCGGCGCGCTCCTTCTCGTCGGCGAGCATCTCGCCCGCGAGGCGTCGATCCTCGACCGGGCTGTCGCCGCGGGGGCAGGTCCCGGCGATGGGGTTCGAGACCACCGTCCCGTCGCGAACGGAGACCAGTGTCTCGGGGCTGGCCCCGACGACCGAGCGGTCGTCGTGCCGGAGCAGGTACATGTACGGCGAGGGATTGACGTCCCGGAGGGCGGCGTAGAGCGCCCGCGGGTCGACGTCGCCACGGAGCGCCCGCGATCGGGAGATCACGCCCTGGTAGATGTCGCCGTCGAGCACGTGTTCCTTGGCGCGCGCCACGGCGGACTCGTAGGGCTCCCGAACCGGTTCGTCGCCTTCGAGACGCGCCTCGCTCGTCGATGCCGCGGCTGCGGCGGTCCGCAGGGTATCAGAGACGTCCGCGGCGTGGGCCGCGAGCTCGTCATACCGGATCGCCGGATCGGTCCCGGGCTCTAGCAGCGGCGTGAGCACGAGTGAGACCGTGTCGGTCGCGTGATCGAACGTCAGTGTGCGCGTCGTCAACACGAACTGGGCGTCGGGAACGGGAGAGTCCGGAGGCTCCAGCCCGACGGCGTCCAACCACAGGTCGTACACCGCATCGTAGGCCAGGAACCCGACGAGCCCCCCGTCCAGGCGCTGCCGGTCGGCCGATCCGAACCCCACCCGGGTGGCATCGGGGAGCGCACCGCGGAGCCGCTCCAGCACGTCACCGTCGCCCGGCTCGACCGCCCGGGCGGCCGGCGAGTCCCGGACCTGCTCCACGTGGGTCTCGTCGGGTCGGATCGAGATGACGGCCTCTGGATCGTACCCGACGAAGGAGTACCGGGCATGCCGTTCTCCGGAGGCCGAGGCCCCGAACGCCCCGTCCGGATCCGAGGACGGCACTTTCTGGGCGCTCTCGAGGAGGAACGCGAACTCGGCCGCCGCCGGGTCCGCGACCGCCCCGGCGAGCGCTGTATAGGCATCGAGCGGGGCGGTGTCGAGTTCGAGGTTCGCCTCCAGTCGCGCGATGACCGGTCCGTCATCGAGTTCCGGCTCGACGCGTCGCTGGAACGACTCGCGGCTCCGATCGAAAGGCTCCGTCACGGGCGGACCGGCTGTCGGTCGGCCGCCTCGACGAAGGCGCGGACCGCCTCGGGATCCTTCCGGCCCTCCGATCGCTCGACGCCGGAGGACACATCGACCGCGAACGGTTCGACCGCGGCGACCCCGTCAGCGACGTTGTCCGGATCCAGGCCGCCCGCGAGGACGACCGGACGGTCGACCGCGTCCCGCACGGCCGCCGCCCGGTCCCAATCACCGCGCAGTCCGGTGCCGCCAGCGCCACTTTCGGTCCTGGAGTCCACCAGCAGGGCGTCGGCGACCGGGGCGTAGCGCTCGGCGGCCGCCGGATCGGCGTCGATCGCTTTGATGACGCTGGCCGACGTGGCCTCGGAGACAGCGGCGACCGCCTCGACCGGGAGGTCGTTGTGGAGCTGGATCACTCCCGCGCCCGTGCCCTCGACGAGCTCCAGCGCGCGGTCCGGCCCGGACGGCATCGTCACGAGGACGCTCGTCACGAAAGGCGGCATGCCATCGATGAGCGCCGCGGCCTGGTCAGGGGTGAGTTCGCGCTCCGTGTCGACCGGGACATCGACGAGGAACCCGAGTGCGTCAGCGCCGGCGTCGATCGCGTCGTCGCGGTCACCCACCGCGGTGATCCCACAGACCTTGACCCGTGTCATACCGCCACGCGGGCCTGTTGGAGCGCCTCCAACACGTCGGCCGCGTCCCCGTCATCGATCGCTTTCGACGCGCGGTCGACGCCGTCCTCGATGGAGTCCGCGAGCCCGGCCACGTAGAGCCCCGCGCCCGCGTTCGCCAGGATGATCTCCCGTTTCGCCCCCTGCCGGTCCCCACGCACGATGTCGACGAGGTCCGCGGCGTTCTCGGTCGGGGTGCCGCCGAGGACGGCCTCGAGGTCGTATCGCTCCAAGCCGAGGTCCGCCGGCTCGAGCGAGTACTCCTCGGTCTCGCTGCCCTCGATTTCGGCGACGCGGGTTTCGTCGTGGAGCGCGATCTCGTCGAGCCCGGATCCGTGGACGACCATCCCGCGGTCGACGTCCATTCGGGCCATCGCGCGGGCCAGGACCGGCACGAGTTCGGGATCGTAGACGCCGACCATGCGACGCCCGGCGTTGGCCGGGTTGGTCAGCGGGCCCAGAACGTTGAACACCGTGCGGACGCCGAGCTCCTTCCGCGGTCCGATGACCGCCTTCATCGCGGGGTGGAACACCGGGGCGAGCATGAAGCCGAGGCCGGTTTCCTCGATGCTCTGCCGGACCGCCGCGGGCTCGGCTTCGACCTGCATGCCGATCTCGTCCAGCACGTCCGCACTCCCGGACGAGGAGGAGACCGAGTAGTTACCGTGCTTGGCGACGGTGGCGCCCGCGCCGGCCGCCACGATCGAGCTCGTGGTCGAGACGTTGATCGTGTCATGGGGGTCGCCGCCCGTGCCGACGATGTCCAGCAGCGGCCGGCCGTCGGGATCGATCGTGCGCGCGGCTTCGAACATGCCTTCCGCGAACCCGGCGATCTCGGCCTCGGTTTCGCCTTTCAGTCGTAGCCCGGCCAACAGGGCCCCGATCTGGGCCTCGCTGGCGTCTTCGAACACCGCCGTCGCGACGGTTCGGGCCTCGTCCATGGTCAGGTCGTCGCCGTCGAGGAGCCGGTCGAGATGTAGTTGCATGATGGTCACTGATGTACAGGTTCGTGCTGCGATGTACAAATACGTACACTAACTTAAATGCGTCGAGACGGACCGGCCGGGGGACCCCATCGTCATCCGGCTTCCTGGTCGCGGTTCGACCCGCGGTAAAACTATTAGTGAACTCCTGCCGACCGCCCGGTAGAGGCTGCTATGCAGTCGAACATTCCCACTGAGAAGCTGCCGGACGAGGGCGCGGGCCCGTCGCTCATCCACCCGCTCCCCGAGCTGCACTACCCCGAACACCTCAACGCCGCCGTCGAGCTCGTCCAGCCCCACCTGGAGGCCGGCCACGGCGACGACGTCGCCATCTATTTCGAGGACGACTCGATCACGTACGCGGAACTGGAGGCGAAGACGAACCGCCTCGGCAACGCGCTGCGCGATCTCGGCGTCGAACCCGGGGACCGCGTGTTCGTGCGCTTCCCCAACCGCGCTGAATACGTCGTGGCCTGTCTCGCCGTCCAGAAGATCGGCGCGATCGCGCTGCCGTCGATGAAGCTGCTGCGGGCCCGGGAGATCGAGTACGTGCTCAGCGACTCGGAGGCCTCCGCCGCGGTGGTGTATGACGGCCTGCTCGAGGAGCTGTTGGAGGCGGATGCCTCGGCCGACGTGCTCGAGGAGATCGTGGTCGTCGAGGACACCGGAGTGGCGCACGACCACCACACGTTCGCGGAGGTGACCGCGAACGCCAGCGACGAGCTCGAGCCCTACGAGACCAGCCGGGACGACCTGGCGATCATGGCCTATACGAGCGGGACGACCGGGCGGCCGAAAGGCACGGTTCACACCCACCGACAGGTGCTCGCGAGCTGTGACACCTACGCCCGCTACTGCCTCCAGCCCACCCGCGACGACGTCGTCAGCGGCAATCCGCCGATCGCGTTCACGTACGGCTACGGGATGCTCGTGGCCTTCCCGCTCCGGTTCGGCGCGAGCACGGCCATCGTTGAGGACGCCGAGCCCGGGGATCTGCTGGAGGCCATCGAACGGTACGACGTCTCCTTGCTCGCCTCGGTCCCCACGGCGTACAACCAGATGTTGGCGGGCGACGACCCGGTCGGCGACGTCGACCTCTCGTCGCTCCGGCTCTGTGTGAGTGCGGGCGAGCCGCTCCCCGAGCACACCTACGGCCGGATCAAGGACCACCTCGGTGTCGAAACGACCGACGGCATCGGGACGACCGAGATGTTCCACGTGTTCATCAGCCACCGGGCCGACGACGAGATGGACCCCTCGGCCACCGGGTTCTCGGTTCCGGGCTACGAGTGCAAGGTGGTCGATCCCGAGACCCACGAGGAGGTCGAACGCGGGGAGGCCGGCCTGCTGCTGGTCCGGGGGCCGACGGGCATCACGTACTGGGATCGGCCCGAGGAACAGGCCGACGCCGTGCAGGACGGCTGGAACATCCCCGGGGACATCTTCGTCCATCGCGAGGACGGCCGCTTCGAGTACCAGTCCCGGCACGACGATCTGATCATCACCGGCGGCAACAACGTCCCGGGCCCGGAGGTCGAGGGCGTCCTGGAGGAACGCGAGGAGGTCTTCGAGTCGGCCGTCATCGGGAAACCGGACGAGGAGCGGGGCCAGATCGTGAAGGCCTACGTCGTCCTGGCGGACGGGTATGAACCGGTCGCGGATCTCACGGGGAACCTCCAGGACTACGTCAAGGAGCGCATCGCCCCGTACAAGTACCCCCGCGAGATCGAGTACGTGCAGGAACTGCCGAAGACGGAGACCGGCAAGATCCAGCGGGCCGAGCTCCGGGAACGGGAACAGGACTGACCTCCGTGGTCGACCACCCGCCGGATCTAGAGGGGCGAGTGGCGGTCGTGACCGGCGGGACCCGCGGGATCGGCCGGGCCATCGCCGAGACGTTAGCCGGGGCCGGCGCGGACGTCGTCCCGACATCGCGGACGGAGTCGGACGTCGAGGACGCCGTCGCGGCCGTCCGCGAGCGTGGTGCCGAGTCCGTCGCCGTGGAAACGGACGTCACCGACCCGGACGGGGTCGCGGCGCTCTTCGCGGCGGTGGACGACGCGTTCGGCCGGCTCGACGTCCTCGTCAACAACGCCGGCATCAACCCGCATGCGGGCATGGGCCAGCCAGAGGACGTGGCGCTCGAGGCCTTCGAGAAGACCCTCGAGGTCAACCTGCGCGGCGCGTTCAATTGCACCCGGGCCGCGGCGCCACAGCTCCACGCGGCCGACGGTGGAACCGTGCTCAACGTCGCGAGCGTCGCCGGGCTCGTCGGGACGCCCCGCCAACATCCCTACACGGCTTCGAAGCATGCCCTCGTCGGCCTGACCAAGAGTCTCGCGCTCGACTGGGCGCCGGAAGTCCGGGTCAACGCCCTGGCGCCGGGGTACGTGGCGACCGAGCTGACCGAACCCCTGCGGGCGAACGAGGAGCTCTACCAGTCGGTCATCGATCGGACGCCGATGGAGCGGTTCGCCGAGCCGGCGGAGGTCGCCGAGGCAGCGCTGTTCCTGGCCAGCGATCGGGCCTCCTTCGTCACGGGGAGCACCCTCGTAGTGGACGGCGGCTGGACGGCGCGGTAATCGATCCTGGACGGCTACGGGGCGCGCCTTTATTTGAGCCCCCCGCGGACCGCGGCGCATGGTTAACGCGTCCTTCGAAGTCACCGACGGTGGCGGCTACGTGACGATCGAACGCGCGGAGGCCCTCAACGCCCTGGACACGCCGACCAAGGCAGCCATCACTGACCGGCTCCGGGACTGGCGGACCGACGACGCTGTTCGGGCAGTGGTGCTGCGGAGCGAGGGGGACCGGGCGTTCTGCGCCGGGGGCGACATCAACGAGATCCCGGAGGTCGACTACTCGCTGGAGTACTTCACGGAGAGCTGGGGGGAGCTGTTCGAAACGATGCGGACCCTCGGGAAACCGACGATCGCGGCGGTACGGGGCTACGCGCTCGGGGGCGGGTTCGATCTGGTCCTCCATACCGACATCCCGATCGCGGCTGACGACGCGCTGCTCGGCCAACCCGAGGCGGGCCTCGGCATCGTGAACCACTTCGCGCCGCCCATGCTGTTACCGACCGTCGGCCAGAAGAAGACCATGGACCTCATGCTCACCGGCGAGCCGATCAGCGGCCGTGAGGCCGCCGAGCTGGGGCTCGTCAGCCGGAGCGTCCCGGCCGGGGACGTGGAGGCCGAGGTCGAGGACGTCGTCGCGGCCATCGCCGCGAAGAGCCCCCGCGTGATGCGGAAGCTGAAGACTGGCATCCACGAGGCCATGGAGCGCTCGCCGGCGGACGGCCGGTCGCACCTCGAGGAGATCGCCCTCGACGCCGCCCGAAACGACCCGGACTACCGGGAGGGCGTCGACGCCGAGCTGGAGGACCGCGAGCCGGAGTGGTCGCCCGAGCAGTAGGCCGCGGCCCGGGTGGCAACGAGGATCCCTTAGGCTTAGGGGCCCCCGCTCCTCGGTTCCGGGCATGCAGGTGGGAATCGGGCTCCCGAACACGCTAGCGGGCGCCGAGAGCGACCTGGTGATGGAGTGGGCGCGGGCGGCGGACGACGGCCCGTTCACGAGCCTGGGCGTGTTCGACCGGCTCGTCTATTCGGGCTTCGAACCGATGGCGACCCTGGCGGCGTGCGCCGGGGTGACGGACTCCATTCGATTGGCGACCTCGATCGTGGCCGGGCCGCTCCGGAACCATGGTCCCCTCGCCAAGCAGGCCGCGACGATCGACGCGCTGTCCGGCGGTCGGTTCACGCTCGGGCTCGCCCTCGGGGCCCGCGAGGAGGATTACGAGGCCGCCGGCGTCGATTACCGGGGTCGCGGTCGACGGTTCAACGAACAGCTCGACGCGCTCCGGGAGCACTGGGGGGGCGACGCGATGGGGCCGGATCCGGTCCAGGACGGCGGCCCGCAGCTGCTCGTGGGCGGCCAGAGCGATCCGGCGTACAAACGCGTGGCCCGCTACGCTGACGGCTATATCCACGGCGGCGGGCCGCCACGGGCATTTGCCGGCGAAGCCGAGAAGGCCAGGGCCGCCTGGTCGGAAACCGGTCGCCCGGGGGATCCGGCGCTCTGGGGTCACGGGTACTTCGCGCTCGGCGAGGACACGGCCGAGGCCGGCGAGGACTACCTCCTGGACTACTACGCGTTCACCGGGCCCTTCGCCGAACGCATCGCCGAGGGCCTGCTCACGACGCCCCAGGAAGTCATCCAGTTCATCCGTGGGTACGAGGACGAGGGCTGCGACGAGCTCCTCCTGTTCCCGACGGTGGCTGGGATGGACCAGTACGAACGGCTGGCCGAGGTCGTTGGCGACGAATGGGCTGGAGAGTGAGGCCCTGATCCATGCAGCTCAACGTGATCGGCGGCGGCCCCGGCGGCCTGTACACCAGCTTGCTCATCAAGAAGTCCTTCCCGGACTGGGAGGTCGACGTCTACGAGCGGGATCCGGCTGACAACACCTACGGCTGGGGGGTCGTCTTCTCCGATGCCACCCTCTCGAACCTCCGCGAAGCGGATCACGCCAGCCACGACGCCATCACCGACACCTTCGTCAAGTGGAACCCGATCGACACTTACGTCGACGGCGAACGGATCCGCTGTGGCGGCCACGGGTTCGCCGGCATCATGCGGACGGACCTCCTGTCGATCCTCCAGGACCGGGCCGCCGAGGTCGGGGTCGAGATGCACCACGACCACCCAGTCGAGGACCCGGACGCGTACCGGGAGGACGCCGACGTCCTGATCGGCGCCGACGGCGGCAACTCGATGACCCGGGAGTTCTACGAGGACCGGTTCCAGCCGAAGGTCGATTTCGGCGACGCGAAGTTCGCTTGGTTCGGCACCGACAAGCCGTTCGACGTCTTCACCTTCATCTTCCGGGAGAACGAGCACGGGCTCTGGCAGATCCACGCCTATCCAGGCCGGAAGAGCACGTTCATCGTCGAGTGTAACGAGGCGACCTGGCGGGCGGCCGGAATGGACGAGAAGGACGAGGCGTCGGCGCTGGCGTACTTCGAAGATTTGTTCAGCGACCACCTCGGCGACTACGAGCTCGAGAGCAAACTCTACTCCTGGCGGGAGTTCCCCGTCGTCAAGAACCGGACCTGGTCGTTCGAGAACGTCGTCCTGCTGGGCGATGCGGCCCACACCGCCCACTTCTCGGTCGGCTCGGGAACGAAGCTCGCGATGGAGGACGCCATCGCGCTCTGGGAAGCGTTCGAGGAGAAGGGCACCGACGTCCCGGCGGCCTTCGACTGGTACGAGAAGGAGCGGCGCCCGCGCGTTCAAGGGCTCCAGGAGGCCGCGGAGCGCAGCCAGTCGTACTTCGAGCACGTCGACCGGTACCGCCACCTCGAGCCCCAGCAGTTCACCTTCAACCTGCTGACCCGCTCCGGACGGATCACCTACGACAACCTCCGGATCCGGGATCCCGGCTACGTCGACGCGTTCGATCGGTGGTACGCCAGATACGAGGGGGAGGTCGGTTCCGCCGAGCCCGATCCGATCGTCTCGTCGCCGCCGCTGTTCAAACCGCTGGACCTCCGCGCGGTCACGATCGAGAACCGAACCGTGCTCGGCCCGTCCTTCGCCGCGGATGCCGTGGACGGCCAACCGAGCGAGGCCCACCTCGAGCGGTTCGACCGGCTCGCGGGGAGCCGGGCCGGGCTCGCCGTGACCGATCCGCTGGCGGTCGCGGCCGATGGCCGGATCACGCCGGGCACGCCCGGACTCTACGACGGCGATCATGCCGAGGTCTGGGCTGATGCCAACGAGGCGCTTGAAACCGAGACCGAGACGGCGCTCGGGGCCCAGCTGGTGCACGCCGGCCGGCGGGGGGCGATGCAGTCCCGCGAGTCCGGACTGGACCGGCCGCTCCCCGACGGCGAGGGCTGGGAGCTGATTGCCCCCTCGCCCAAACCGTACACCTCGGACGGGCGAACGCCGACCGCCATGACCCGGGACCACATGGATCGGGTCCGTGACGCGTTCGTAGCCGCCACGGATCGAGCGGCCGAGGCCGGCTTCGACGTGCTCCAGCTGCACGCGGGCCATGGCTACCTCCTCTCGGGGTTCCTCTCGCCGCTCACGAACGATCGGGACGACGATTACGG
>CAZKPC010000054.1:0-12106 GCA_964554565.1 uncultured Halobacteriales archaeon | reverse complement strand
GATCGACCGGATGTCGGGCAAGGACCACTGGTACAACAAAGCCAAGCAGGAGGGCTACCGCTCCCGGGCGGCGTACAAGCTCAAGCAGCTCGACGAAACGGCGTCGCTGATCGATCGGGGCGGTGTGGTCGTCGACCTCGGGGCGGCGCCCGGCGGATGGCTGGAGGTGGCCGCGGAACTCGCCGGACCCGATGGACGGGTGCTCGGCGTCGACCGCCAGCGGATCGCGCCCATCGACGGGGTCGAAACGCTCCAGGGGGACTTGACCGAGGAAGCGACCCAGGCGGCGATTCGTGAGCGGCTTGGACACGCCGACGTCGTCCTCTCGGACATGGCGCCGGACATGACGGGCGAATACGAACTCGACCATGCCCGGTCGGTGCATCTCGCCCGCCAGGCGCTCGAGGTCGCCGAGCAGATACTGTCCGCCGGCGGGGACCTCGCGGTGAAGGTGTTCCAGGGCCCCGATCTGGAGTCCCTGCGAGCGGATATCGAAGCGGAATTCGACCACGCACGGGTCGTCACCCCGGAGGCGACGCGGGACGCCTCGTCCGAGGTCTACCTCGTCGGCAAGGGCTGGCTCACCGCCCCGGTCCGCGCCGGCGACGAGATCGAGGTGACGATCGAAGCAGTCGGCGACGAAGGGGACGGGATCGCCAAGGTCGAGGGCTATACGGTGTTCGTGCCCGACACGGCGGAGGGCGAGACCGTCACGGTGCGGATCACCGACGTCAAACCACGGTTCGGCTTTGCCGAACCGATCACCGAGTAGCGAGCCTCAGAAGCTCCTGGCCTGGGTCCGGGTTGCCGGATCGATGTCCCGGACGTATCGGACCACCAGGTAGACCAGCGGGGTGTCCAGGACCGCAAGCAGGAGCTTCAGCAGGTACTGGCCGACGACGAGCTGCAGCAAAACGAAGCCGGCCGCCACCTGGCCGAACCCGAGGATCCGCGGGACCGCCCAGAAGGCGACGACGATGAAGATCGAGGTGTCCACGATCTGGCTCGTCGCCGTCGAGAGGAGGTTGCGCAGCCAGAGGTAGTCCCCCTGGGTCCGAACCCGAAGCGAATCGAAGGTGATCACGTCGAGGTTCTGGCTGACGAGGTAGGCCAGCAGGCTGCCGAGGACGATGTTCGTGCTGGGCGCGAGGACCTGGCCGAAGGCGGCCGGATCGACCCCGGCGCCGCTACCCGGCAGCCGGATCGCCAGCCACACGAGCCCGAGCATCACGAAGTTCATCGCGAAGCCGATGTTGACGAGCACCGTGGCCGACCAGCGTCCGTAGAGTTCGGCGTAGCAGTCCGTCGCGAAGAAGGTGAGGGCATACGCGACGACGCCGGCCGGGACGAGCAGCGAGCCGCCGACGATCGGCAGCCGGTACGGCAATGACAGCCCCAGGACCTTCACAGCCAGGAGTTGTGCCGTCACCAGCGCCGTGATGAACACGGCCGCCAGCGCGACCCGCGGGGCTTCGCGCATGCCGGTGGCTCAACCGGAGACAGCTTAAGTGATGGCGGTTCCGAGCCTCAGGCTCCTCTCGAATCGCGGCTCCAGTCGGACGTCGGGCATGTGCATTAATGCCCCTTAAACAACATCGAGGCACTTAGGACCTGCATGGACAATCATTATAAACCTCGAACCGCCGATAGCAGTTGCTATGCGGTTGAATCAGCTCCCCCCGATGCTCGACGACTTGAACTACCCGCTGTCCGCCGGCGAACTCGCGGCAGCGCTCGACGGGGAGACGCTGGTTCACCCGGTAGGTGAGGAACCGCTTTCGGCCGTCGTGGAACGGTCGGACCCGGCGTCCCTCCGGTCGGCCGACGACGCGTGGCTGTCCGTCCTCGCCAACCTCGACGAGGACGCCATCGGCCGGAAGCACTACTCCGACCGGGACCCGCCCTGCGGGCCCGCGGAACTCGACGCGGTCTCGTTCTGACCGGGAACCCGCGCCATACCGATCTCATGGGGTCGCTCGCGCCGACCTGCGAACGGTCCGTCCCGAGTGTCATCGTATCAGTCGTAGTGTCCCGAGGACCGACGGACGGCGCCGTAGACGGGCCTGAGGCTCGAGGAGCGGCGAAACCGACAAGGCATGATCGAGGGGCTGACTCTCCGGCCGAGGCCTATCGGACCAAGGATCGACTATCCATTCAATCAATGACTGCGGCCTCGGGGCCGGGACGTTCGCGACGACCGCCGAGCGTGATTGCCCACAGGATCAGCAGCCCCAGCCCGTAGAACAACGCCACCGGGATGGCCACGAGGACCATCGAGAGCACGCCGGCCGGCGTGAAGACGGCCGCCAGCGCCATCGTGCCGAGGATCACGATCCGCCAACGGGTTCGCATCGTCCGGTAGGTCAGGACTCCGGCCCGGTGGAACATCACCATCGTCACCGGAATATCGACCAGCAGGCCGATGCCGACCGTCGTAAAGAAGATGAGCCAGAAGAAGTTCGAGACCCGGTACGCGATCACGAGGTTCGCCCGGAACGCGTCGTAGACCAGATATGAGACGACGCCGGGGGCGACGAGGAAGTAACCGAGCGCCGAGCCGGCGAGCAAGCCGGCCGTCAGCGCCCCGGCCCAGCCGTAGAACACGTTGCGGTCGCCGCTGGCCAGGCCCCGTTCTTTCAGCGCTGGCCAGGCGTAGTAGAGCAGCGGCGGCAGGGTCGCTACCGCCCCGAGGAGCGTGGCGATCTTGACCTCGAACACCAGCGCCTCGACCGGGTGCAGGGTGATGACGCTCACGTCCTCGGGCCGGACGACCTCGGGCAGCCGCCGCAGGAAGTCCCGCTTGATGGCCCCGATGCCGCCGGCGTAGAGGAAGGTGAACACGCTCACGAGCACGACGATGAAGACGAGGAAGATCCGGAAGGCCTTCGACCGCATCGAGTCGGCGACGAACGCGAGATCGTAGTAGAGCCCGCCGATCTCGTCCTCGGTGCGTTCCTCCTCCGAGAGGGCGTTCACGACGCCGGTGGTGCCGCGGGTCACCGAGCCCTCGATGACCTCTTCGTCCGCCTCCCCAGTCTCGGCCTCGTCCCCGACTCCGTCATAGCGGTCGAGGATGGCCCGGGCCCGCTCCGGCTCCTCGGCCTCCATAGCCTCGCGGGCCAGGTCCACCGCCTCCTCTTCCTCGAGAGCGGCGAACGCCTCCGCCGGGGCGGCCCGCAATCCGTCCGCATCGAGTGCGGCGAGGTCGATCGCGGTCGGATCCCCGAACCGGTGCTGTTCTTCGAGGGACGGCCAGGCGTAATAGAGCGCCGCCAGCACCGCCGCCAGCAGCCCGATCCCGACGGCCGTTAGGGTCACCGCGGTCGGGCCGCCAGCGCCCGGGAGGAGGGTGGCTGTCGTTAATGGATCCGGTCGGTACCCGGGCGGTACTCGGGGGAGCACGGCGGCGTTGACCAGCTGGAGCCCGCCGGTGAGGAACCACCAGGCACCGCCACCCGCCAGCACGGCCGCGGCCGCGAGCCGGTTCACGTTGGCCTTGACGCTGCCGACCAGGTCCAGCGCCTCGCCGCCGCGCTTCAGGGCGACAGTCAACCGGGTGAGGTAGAGCGACAGTCCGTAGAGGACGAGCAGGGGACCCGCCCACATCGCCTGTGTGAACGGGTCGGGCGGACTGAACATCGCGCCGAACCCGAACATCCCGAGGACCGCGTACTTCCACTTGTCGCGGAACGTCTCGTAGGAGACGATCTCCGCGTACGCCAGCGCCGTCATGACCAGCGGCAGCTGGGCGGCCAGCCCGAACGACAGCGCGAGCACGAAGATGAACTGCGTCCAGTCGACGATGGAATAGGTCGGCGCGAGCCCGGCGTTCAGGGCGTTGTTCGCGAGGAAATCGAACATAATGGGGAAAAACAGGTTATAGGAGTAGGCGACGCCCCCGACGAACAAGCCCGCCGCCAGCAGCCCGATCACCGCCAGTTTCCAGTTGGCGACGCCGCCCTGCGGGTAGAGGCCGCGCCGCTTCAGCGGGTCCCGGGCGTAATAGAGGAACGGCGGGATCGACAACAAGATGCCGGCCGCGATCCCGAACTTCGCCTGCAGGAGGATAACGTCGAACGGCGTGATGGCGACGATATCGGCGCCGCGGGCCAGCAGGTCCTGTTCCAGGACGGGCCAGATCCAGAGCCTGAGGGCGTAGAACGTGCCGATGAACCCGACGACGAACACGACGAACACCCGCCGGAGCTTCGACCGGACGGCGACCCAGAGCTCGGTGGCCGTCTCCCGGCCGGACGCCAGGGTCTCACGGGTGTCCGAGCCCAGCGTGCCGCCGCCCGAGGACATACGGGCCGAGCTTTCGGCCTGCCGGTTATCAATCTTCTACCTCCGGGCTGTCGGCCGCCCAGCTGCAGCTACGCGATCCCCACGCCGGCGGGCGGCGGTCTCAAAAGGCCTATAATCGGCTCCGCGTAACCGAAAGCGGACATGGCCGAGGACCCCGAGGAGCCGTCGGCGGCGGATGGTCCCGCCAGCGACGAGGCGGCCTCGGCCGGGAACGCGGGCGGTGATCCCGCCCCAGATGCAGTCGCCGACGAGGGCACGGAGCCCGAACGGACTGCGGAGCAGGGCCGGCCCTCGAAACCGGCGCCAGCAGACGATCAGGAGTCGGAGTCGGACCCAGCGGCGGGGCCGAAGACCTGTGCCGGCCTGACGAAGGAGGGCGAGCCCTGTGGCCGCCGGGTCGGCGATGACAAGCGGTACTGCTACCTCCACGAGGACCAGGCCGATCCGGCCACCGAGTACGCCCCGACGCCAGACAACCCCGAGGAACTCGTCGGCGGGTCCGCGTCCCTCGAGGAGTACACCGCGAAGCAGGGACCGTCGGCCGACCAGGAGATGCCGCTGGCCGATCACATCGAGGAGATGCTCAAGCGACTCGCGGTGGTCGTCGCCGTCGCCGGCGTGGTCAGTCTCGCCGTCTTCCCCTTCGCCGAACGGCTGATCAACCTGCTCTGGAACAGCATCTTGCCGGCCGGCGAGGTGACCAGACCCCGGCTCTATGGCATCCTCGAGCTCAAGCTGACGGAACTGAAAGTGGCGAGCCTGGTCGGGTTGATCGTCGCCCTCCCGGTGCTCGTCTACCAGACCTACCAGTTCATGAAACCGGGCCTCTATTCCCACGAGCGACGGTACTACCTCGCCGCCATTCCGACGAGCCTGGTCCTGGCGCTGATCGGGGTCGCCTTCGCTCACTTCATCGTGTTGCCCGCGATCTTCACGTACTTCCTCTACTACTCGGAGACGGTCGCGACCATCGGCTTCGCGCTGGGGCGGACCTTCGACCTGATCCTCCTGTTGATGGGCTATCTGGCGATCGTGTTCCAGATCCCCCTGTTCATCATGCTCGCGATGATGATGGGCCTGGTCACCCGCCGGTGGCTCGCCCAGCGCCGCCTCCTCTTCTGGGGGGCTTTCCTCGGGATCTCGTTCATCTTCAGCCCGGACCCGACCGGGATGGCCCCGATCGTGGTGGCCCTCACGATGATCGGGCTGTTCGAAGGCACGCTCCTGTTGACGAAGTGGACGCGCCGCGGGCGGGCGATCGGCCGAGAACGGTCCGTCAACCCCTGACTCGCCGGCTCGTCAGCGTAAACCCGGGGTGACACGAATCGCCCGTCCTCGGGAAACGCGTCAGACCGCGATCGCGTCGACCAGCACCGCGACGAGCAGCAGCCCGAGGTAGACGTTCGACGCCACGAAGGTGCGGGCCGCCGCCCGATCGGTCCGCTGGTTGAACTGAAGGACGACGGCCCAGAGGAAGATGGCACCCACGCCGACCGCCGTCGCGGCGTACAGCCAATCGAGCCGGGTGATGGCCCCGAGCAGGACGGCGCTGAGCATCGTGGCACCCAGGTACAGGAGGACGTGCCGCCGAGTGGTAGCCGCGCCGCGAACGACCGGGAGCATGGGGAAGTCGGCGCGTTCGTAGTCCTGCCGGTAGACCAACGCGAGGTTGTAGAAGTGCGCGGGCGTCCACAGGAAGATCACGGCCGCCAGCACGACCGCCTCCAGCGCGATCGTCTGTTCGACGGCGGCCCACCCGATCAGGGCCGGGAAGGCCCCGGCCGCGCCCCCGAGGACGGTGTTCTGGTCGGTGTGGGGTTTCAGCACCAGCGTGTACACCACGGCATAGAAGAGGATCGCCAGCAGGCCCAGCGCGGCCGCCAAGACGTTGACGTGGGCGAGGAAGACCGCAACAGAGGCGACCGTGAGCAGCACGCCGAAGGCGACGGCCCGCCACACCGGGATGGCGTTCGCGACCAGCGGCCGGTCCCGCGTCCGCGCCATCCGGCGGTCGCGGTCGCGCTCGAGGACGTTGTTGAAGGTGCCGCTGGCCGCGATCGCGAGCACCCCGCCCGAGATCGTGGCGACCACCACCCCGAGGTCCAGTGCCGAGCCGGCCGCCAGCGCCATGGCGGCCAGGGCGACCAACGACAGCAGCCACCACAGCTTCGGCTTCGTGAGCGTCAGATAGGCCCGCAGTGTGCCGAACAGCCCGGTCGTCGAGTCCGCCGACGGCGACGGCGCCGGGTCGCTCCGGCCCTCGTGAGCGGGTGCATCGGCCGGGGCGGCGGCCTCGAGCTGCCAGAGCAGCGCGACCAACAGCCCCGAGAACAGGGCCATCGCGGTCACGAGATGGACGGCCGAGAGCCAGTCCGCTCCGCCGGCGAGCACCGTCCAGGCCCCGACCCCGACCTGAACCGGGTAGAGCGCCGCCGCGATGGTGATGCTGAGCCGAACCCGACGACCGGCCCCGTCCCGCCAGGCGGCCCAGACGGCCGCGAGCAGCACGACCGCCACGACGAGCGCCGCCGCCCGATGGCCCATCGCGATCGCGAGCGCGAGGTCGTCGAGCGCCGCGAACGGGTGCACGCCACAGAGCGGCCAGGTCGGGCAGGCGGCCACCGCATTGCTCAGCGCGGCCGTGATGCCGGCCGCGATGAGCAGGTAGACCCCCAGGGTCGCCGCGACCAGGAGGGACGTGACCCGGTCGCGCCGCGAACCCGCAGCCTCGTGCATTATCCGACGGTTGCCGCCGGAACCCACAAGACCGTTCCGCCTCCGCCGTCAGTCGTCAGCGCTGGCCGGGCTGACGCTCCCCGTGCGATAGCCTTCGAGATCCAGCGTCAGGTGCTCGAACCCCAGGTCTTCGAAGTGCTCACGGACGGCCTCGGCGAAGTCGGGATCGAGCGCCACCTCGAGCTCGTCGGCGCCGACTTCGATGCGTGCCAGCCCGTCGTGGTCCCGAACGCGGAACTGGCTGAACCCCCAGTGCCGCAGGAAGGCTTCGGCCTGCTCCACGCGGTCGAGTCGCTCCGCCGTGACCGAGACGCCCGTCGGGATCCGCGAGGAGAGACACGCCATCGCCGGCTTGTCGGCGACCGACAGGCCGAGGCGGGCCGCGAGCTCTCGGACCTCGGCTTTGGAAACATCGTTTGCGAGCAGCGGCGAATAGATCTCGAGCTCCTCCACGGCTTGGAGCCCCGGGCGATGGCCCTCGCCGGGGTCGGAGGCGTTCGTCCCGTCACAGACGGTCTCGTAGCCGAGCGTTCTGGCTCGATCGTACATCCGGCCCAGCCGCATCGTGCGACAGTGGTAGCACCGATCGTCGTCGTTCGCCACGAAGTCCGGGTTCTCGAGCTCGGAGAACTCGACGATGTCATGGCGGATCCCGATCTCCGCGGCGACCCGTTCGGCGTCCTCGAGCTCGGCCGCGGGCAGCGTCTCGCTCTTGGCCGTGCAGGCGACCGCCGCGTCGCCCAACGCCTCGTGTGCGAGCGCCGCGACGACGCTCGAATCGACACCGCCGGAGAACGCCACGACCACGCCGTCGCGCTCGGCGAGCCCGTCGACGATCGCCGTCCGTTTGGCCGCCAGGTCCATGGACCCGTTTTCCACTGGACGCGCTAAAATCCATCCGCCCGGGCGGGGGCCGATCGGTCGGCGGCCACCCGCACGGTTATGACCAACGACGACCATGGGGCACAGAGGATGCGCGCCGTCGTGTTCACCGGACACGGAGCCCCGCTCGAGATGCGGGACGTGGACGATCCGGACCCGGCCCGAACCGGCCTCGTCGTCGAGACCGAAGCCTGTGGCATCTGCCGGAGCGACTGGCACGCGTGGCAGGGCGATCCGGTCTGGGAGGCCCGGGCGTTCGAGGCGGGCCACGTCTTCGGGCACGAACCCGCCGGCGTGGTCACCGCGGTCGGCGATCAGGTCCAGCAGTTCCAGGTTGGCGACCGGGTGGCCGTGCCGTTCAACCTCGGCGACGGGACCTGTCAGTCCTGTCTCAACGGCCATCCCAACCGGTGTGAGGACTTGATCCCGCTCGGGCTCGCCCCCGAGGCCCCGGGGGCCTTCGCGGAACGGTTCCACGTCCCGCGCGCCGATGCCAACGTCGTCCACCTTCCGGACGGCGTCTCGCCCGTCGAGATGGCCGGCCTGGGCTGCCGGTTCGTGACGTCCTTCCACGCGCTCGCCCATCGGGCAGTGGTCACGCCGGGCGACTGGCTGGCCGTTCACGGCTGCGGCGGGGTCGGGCTCTCGGCCGTCCACATCGGCCGTGCGCTCGGCGCGAACGTGGTGGCGGTCGACTTGTTCGATGAGAAGCTCGCGTTCGCGCGCGACATCGGTGCCGTCGAGACAGTCAACGCCGATACGGTCGACGACGTGGCCGCCGAGATCCGGGCAATCACGGACGGGGGCGCCGATGTCTCCGTCGACGCGCTCGGTATCGCCGAGACGTGTCGGAACTCGATCCGGTGCCTCCAGCGTGGGGGCCAGCACCTCCAGATCGGGCTGACAACCAGCGACGAGGGCGGCGATGTCGCGCTCCCCACCGACCGGATCGTCGGGTTGGAGCTGGAGGTCATCGGCGCGTTCGGCATGCCGCCGCCCCGGTACGGCGAGCTCTTCCGGATGATCCAACACGGGACCCTCGATCCCGCCGCGGTCGTCTCGGAGACCGTCGCCCTGAACCAGACGCCCGAGCGGCTCGCCGCGATGTCGGACTTCGGGACGGTGGGGATCCCGGTGATCGACGAGTTCTGACCGCCAGTAACCCGCCGGAACAGTCGGTCATCCCGGGACGGCGAGTTCACCTTCACCCGACTGGCCCGATCCGCCGAGACGTCCGTCCGCTGCCGAAGGGTTAAGTACCCTGATGAGCTTGGTGAAAGTGATATGGCTGACGGCCCCGAGGACGGCATGCTCTCGTGGGACGAATCGGTGTTCCGGGACGAGCACATCTTCGAGATCGACTACGTCCCCGAGGCGTTCCTCCACCGGGAAACCCAGATGCAGCAGCTCCAGTACGCGCTCCGGCCGGCGGTCCGCGGCTCCCGACCCCTCAACGTCTTCGCGCAGGGACCCCCGGGGACCGGGAAGACGACCGCGATCCAGAAGCTCTTCGATGAGCTCGCCATGCAATCGGGCGTCCGCACGGTGCACGTCAACTGCCAGGTCGACGGCACCCGCTACGCGGTCTTCTCCCGGCTGTTCGAGGCCGTCTTCGAGTACGAGCCGCCCTCCTCGGGCATCTCCTTCAAGAAGCTCTTCCGGCAGCTCACCGAGAAGCTCGTCGACGACGACGAGACGCTCGTGGTCGCCCTCGACGACGTGAACTACCTGTTCTACGAGGGCGAGGCGTCGGACACCCTGTACTCGCTGCTCCGGGCCCACGAGATCCAACCCGGCGCGCGCATCGGCGTCATCATCGTCTCCTCGGACCCCGCGCTCGAAGCCATCGAGGAGCTCGACGGCCGGGTCCAGAGCGTCTTCCGCCCGGAGGAAGTCTACTTCCCGGTCTACGACAAGCCCGAGATCGTCGATATCCTCAGCGAGCGGGTCAAACGGGGCTTCCACGAGGGGGCCGTGTCCACGGCGACGCTGGATCGGGCCGCCGAGCGGACGGCGGAAAGCGGCGATCTCCGGGTCGGGATCGATCTGTTGCGGCGGGCGGGCTTGAACGCCGAGATGCGCGCCAGCAAGGAGGTCAGCGTCGACGACGTCGAGGACGCCTACGAGGCGGCGAAGTACGTCCACCTCTCGCGGAGCCTGCGCACGCTCTCGGACTCCGAACAGGCGCTGGTCGAGGTCCTGGTCGAACACTCCGGCGAACGCGCCGGCGACGTCTACGAGGCGTTCAACGAGCGCACCGACCTCGGCTACACCCGCTACTCGGAGATCGTGAACAAGCTCGACCAGCTCGATATCATCGACGCGACCTACACCACCGTCGAGGGACGGGGACGGTCCCGCGAGCTCTCGCTCGCCTGGGACCCGGACGCCGTCAGGAACCGCCTGGACTGGTCCGACGGGTAGCCGGACGGCGAACGCTTTTGCCAGCGCGCCGGGAGGGACCGCCCATGAAGTCGACCGGCGGGTCGGACGCGGCTAAACGCCGGGCCGGCGAGGCGGCCGCCGAGGCCGTGGCCGACGGGGATCTCGTGGGACTCGGCACCGGCAGCACGGCCGCCACCGCCATCCGGGCGCTCGGACGGGCGGTCGACAGCGGCCTGGAGATCAGGGGCGTCCCGACCTCCTTCCAGTCCCGGGCGCTCGCCAGGGAGGTCGGCATCCCGCTAGCTCCGTTAGAGGACGTCGGACAGATCGACCTCGCCATCGACGGCGCGGATCAAGTCGCCGACGGGGACCTGATCAAGGGCGGCGGGGCCGCTCACGCCCGCGAGAAGGTGGTCGCGGCCGCCGCGGATCGGTTCCTCGTGGTCGTGGACGAGACGAAGCTGGCCGACACTTTGCATCACCCCGTGCCGGTCGCGGTGCTTCCCGAGGCCCGCACGGCTGTCAGCGAGCGGATCGAAGCCCTGGGTGGCGAACCAGTGCTCCGCGACGCCGCAGCGAAGGACGGGCCCCTGGTGACCGACTACGGCAACCTCGTCCTGGATTCGGCTTTCGGGGCCATCCGGACGCCGACCGAGCTTGCAGAGACGCTGTCCTCGCTACCCGGAACCGTCGAGCACGGGCTCTTCGTCGAGATGGCGGACGCCGTCTTCGTGGGGTCTGCAGACGACGTCGAAGTCCGCGAACAGTAACCGGCCTAGAGGTCGCGGGGCTGGACGGTCTTTCGGTCGTTCGAGTCAGCCCGGTCGGCGGCATCGTCCAGCAGGTCGGCGACGGCCTCGTCGAGGGCGTCGTAGAAATCGGACGATACGTTGTGACCGGAGAGCGCTTCCTTCACGGCGGATTTGACAATGAGGTCTGCCATACGCAGCTGAGATTCGCCCATCAAGGATAATAAACTTACTCAAACGGGGCGACGCTCACACCGGCATCGAGCGGGGCTACAGGCGCCAGAGCGGCCGTTTCAGGTTCAGCCAACCGCGCCAGCTCCTTTCCAGCGCCGGCGCCCGGGGATGCGGGAGATCGACCGGTTGAAACGGTCAGACGGCGACCTCGTCGGTTTTGTTCGACAACTGTCGATCGGGTCCGCGTTGGATGGGGAATTTGGGTGAGAGTTTGGAAATACTATATGACCGGTCGGTCGCCACCAGCAGATGGCGGCAGATCACTGTCCCGCCCTCCACAACCCATGCCCGAATGCGATCACTGCGGCGGCCACGTCTCCGAACGTTTCGCCCGCGTGTTCGCCGATCCGGAGGGGCAAATCCTCGCGTGTCCCTCGTGTTCGGCTAACGCCGGTATCGCCGAGGCCGCTCGACGCCGCCTCCAGCAAGCCTAGCCTGATCGAAAGCCCAACGGTCCCCGCCCCCGCCGCTTCGGCCGTGGCCGACCATCAGGTGTACCTCCTCCGCTGTGCGGACGGGAGCTACTACACCGGCTACACGACCGACGTCGACCGCCGCGTAGCCGAACACAACGCCGGCGAGGGGGCCAAATACACGGCCGGCCGCACCCCGGTCGAGCTGGTCCACGTCGAGGACCATCCGTCCCGATCCGCGGCGCTGGCCCGCGAGCACGAGATCAAGTCCCTGAGCCGGGACGCGAAGGAACAGCTCGTGGCGTCCTCCGGCCCGGCTCCGCAGGAAGAGGGCTGAACCGCCAGCGCGAGGCGTCGCTCGAGGGACCTACGGTGACTCCGCGGACTGCACTTTGCCCCGCC
>CAZKPC010000053.1:0-12525 GCA_964554565.1 uncultured Halobacteriales archaeon | reverse complement strand
CGAGGTAGTCCCGCTGCATGCGCTGGATCGCCTCCTCGAAGGGGGTGCCAGCATCGACCTCGGATCGGACCCGCGCCCGCTTCCAGATACTCGGGGTCCGACGGCGCTCCCAGCGGGCCTCGATCGGCTCGAGATACCGTTCGATCTCCGGGTCGTCCACCCCGGCTGCAGCCAGTCCCCGCCGGGCGAACTCGAAGACCTCCTCGTAGACGACCGCCGAGTCATCGGTCCGGTTCCCGTGGCGGTCGACCCACGCCAGGTCAGCTTCCAGGCCGTCCTCGACGACGGCATAGAAACTTGATCGCGAGGCCGCCCAGTCCAGCGTGCCGAGGGGGTGATCGGCCCCGACGAGGCCCCGGATCAGCCCCACGGTCAACCACTGCAGGCCGATCGTATCGACGACCGTCGGCTGGGTCGGGATCGGGCGGTATTCGAGTCGGAGCGACCGTTCCGTTCCGTCGCCCACCGGCTGGCCGCCAGCGATGCCCCGGAGCCACCGCCAGTAGGTCCCCCGCTTGTGATCGAACTCCCAGATCCGATCCCGCAAGCTCGCCGGCGGGTCGGACTCGACCCACTCTCGGAGGAACGGCGCCCGGGTCGCGTCCGCCTCGTTCCGCGTGATGATATCGGTCGCCCGGTCGATGCCACGGGGGAACCGGACCTTGTCGGCCCCGGCGTTGACCGATTGTTCGAACACCGGAATCCGGAGCTCGTGATAGCCGTCGGCCAGGAGCTCGTCGGGGTCGGCACCCGCCTCGTAGAGATCCGCCGGGAGGAACGGCGAGTTCGTCGCCAGCGCGAGGATCGGCGCCATCGTCCGGAGCGCGATGTTGTAGTACTGCGGGAACTCCGCGGCCGTCGGCACCTGGAGGTGCGGTTGGATCGAGGAAGTCAGGGATTCGGGCAGGATCGTCGGATAGGCCCCCGAATACCCGGGGAGGTCCAGTTCGATCCGGCCGCTCCGGCTGGCCAGCACGCTGTTGTCCAGCGCCCAGTAGCGAGCGTTCCGCTGCATGTTCGACGCGATCGAAACGTCATCGACGGCCTCGACCGCGGACAGGTAGGCGGGCGTGCCTTCGGCCGGCGGGATCGTCCACATGCCATCGAGGGCCAGCTCGAGCCCTTCCTCACTGGCCGCGGCGCGGGCCGCCGCCACGGCCTGCTCGATGGCATCCGTCTGTTCGGCCAAGCCGGCCGCGTCGAAGCGGGATGGTGTGGTGTTCAGTTCCGCGTTATGGCAGCCCAGTTCCTTGTTACAGGTGTCGAAAACGCCGTCCGGGAGCGTGGCGAGCCGTCCCTCGTCGTCGGCGGCGTAGACCTCCAGCTCTAAACCCACGGCAAACGACGGGCTATCGAACTGGCCGGCCTCGATCTCCTCGACCAGGTTTGCCGCCTGTTCGCGGACCCGGGCTTCGAACTCCTCTCGAGTGGTCTCAGCGAGCGACCGGCCGACCAGCTCGACGAGCTCTCCCATCGGCCCGCCGTTCACCGTGGCCAGACTTAGCTATGGCGCCCGGCTCGCGGTCCCGGATACCCGAGACAGCCACTGTGTCGATCGCGAGGAGGGTCGTTAGACGAGGCCCTCCTCCTGCATGCCACGGAGCACCTCGCGGGAGGCGTCGAGGAACCCGTCGACGTCCTCCCGGGTCACGGCATAGGAGACGTTGCCCATCGTCCCCTGGTTGAAATAGTAGCCGTGATCGAGCAGCCGGCGGTGATACGCGCGAAGCGCCTCGCCGTCGGTCCCGGCCTTGACGTCCGCCGGCGATTCGAGCGGCCGATCGGGGTTGAACACCGGCTGCACCAGCGAGGAGAAGCCGAGGGGCTCGCCGTCGACCCCGAGCTCCTCGAAGAGTGACGCCAGCCCCTCACGGATCCGCGTTCCGAGCGCCTCCGTGTGGTCGTGCACCGGTTCAGCCTCGAGGACGTCGAAGGTCGCGACGCCGGCGACGGCCGTGAGTGGGTTCCCCGAGAACGTGCCGCCGCCCGCCAGGACGCGGTCCTCGGTTGCCGCATCCGGAGCAGCCGGCTCGAACAACTCCGCCCGCCCGGCGATCGCACCGACAGGCATCCCGCCGCCGAGGATCTTCCCGAGGGTCGTGAGGTCGGGGTCGATCCCGACCCGCGCCCCGTAGGATCCAGGCGCCACCCGGAACCCCGTGACCACCTCGTCCAGGACGAAGAGCGCGCCCTCGTCAGCGGCCATATCAGCCAGGAACCGCAGGAACTCGATGTCGGGCTCGGTGCCGGCCTGGCGGGGATCGACGATGACCGCGGCGACCTCGCCGGCGTGCGCTTCGAACAGCTCCGTCGTGGCCGCCTCGTCGTTCAGGGGGAACGCGTGGCAGTACTCCGCTGGCCCCGGCGGGAGGCCGTTCGTGGTCGGATCGTCGAAGGGGGCGTGGACGGCGTGGGCGAGGTCGGTGTTGCCGCCGTGCCATCCGCCTTCCACCTTCAGCACGCGGTCGTTGCCGGTGTAGGCCCTGGCGAGCCGGACGGCATACATCGTCGCCTCGGTCCCCGTCACGCAGAACCGGAACGTATCGGCGCCAGGGAGGTAGTCGAGGGCTCGCCGGGCCAGCTCAACGGCGGGATCGTTGACGGCGCCGTAGTGCAGCCCGTCGCTCGCCTGTTCCTGGACGGCTTCTAGGACCGATGCCGGGGCGTGTCCGAGCAGGCTCGCGCCGTGGTTGTTCCAGAAATCGACGTACCGGTTGCCGTCGACGTCGATCAGGTACTGGTCCTCGCTCCGCTCGATATAGATCGGATACGGGTCCGCGGCCCGCACGTTGTGGCTCACGCCGCCCGGGAGAACCTCCCGAGCTGCCGCGTGCCGGCGCTCGCTCCCGGCCGTCGAGCCGCGCGACGCTTCCGGACGTTGGTCCATGACCAGACTTCGAGCGGGGCGGGTTAAGTCCCTTCGTCGCCGGCGTGGCTTACCCGCCGAACGTGGCCGTGGCGTCGAGATCGAGCCGCAGCAGGAACGGGAGCGCGATCAGGGCCAGGGCGACCTCGAGCGCGCCGACCGCGAGAAACGCCGAGCGGAAGCCGATGAGGCTCGCGACCGTGCCGCCGAGCACGATGCCAACGAAGAACCCGATCGACCCGGCGATGTTGAAGCCGGCCATCGCCGCGCCGCGCTCGCCCGTGCCCGCCAGGTCCGTGACGAGGGCCATCGTGGCGGGCGCCATGAGGGCCCCGAGGACCCCGACGACGACCATGAGCCCGGCGGCGAGTTCCAACGCCGGGGCCAGGCCCACGGCCGTGAGGGCCACACCGTAGAACGCCGAGCCGCCAACGACGGGTGCTGTCCGCCCGATTCGGTCCGAGAGCACGCCAAAGGGGTACTGCAGCAGCGCGAACGGCGCGAAGAAGAGGGCGAGCACGAGGCCGGTCGCCGCCGCGTCCAGTTCGAAGACCGTCCGGAAATACAGCGTCCCCACGAGCGCGAAGAAGCCAGCGGTGAGCCGATCGATGAAGCCGAACGCGAACGGGATGCCGAGGGGCGGCTGCGTGGACAGCCGCCGGACGACATCGCGGATGCTCGACCGGTCCGGGTCGGGAGCGCGGTCACGGACCCGGCTTACCACGACGGCGACGACGAGCAGCATCCCAGCGGCGACGAACAAGGGCAGGAGCGGATCGATCGTCGTCAGCCGGCCACCGACCGGCGCCCCCGCGGCGGTCCCGAGCCCGATCGCGATCCCGGCGGCCCCCATGTTCCGCCCGTGCCCGGCGGGCAGGTCCATGAGCATCGTGATCGCCAGCGAGAACGCGCCGATCGTCGCGGCCCCCTGGAGGAAGCGGAGGACGAGCACGAGGCCGAAGGTGGCATCGATAGCACCCGGCGCCAGGGCGAGGGCCAGATAGCCCGCCGCCCCGCCGACGGCGCCGGCCGCAATGAACGGCACGCGCCGGCCGGCGGCGTCGCTGGCCACGCCCCACAACCCGGCGGCTAACACGAACCCCGCGAACTCGATGCCGAGGAACCAGGTGCTCGCGTCGAGCGCGGCCGTGGTGGCTCCCAAGGCCGCCACGAGGTCCGGGACGCCCGGATAGAGCAGCACCTGCGCGAAGAGGACCGCGAAGACCGTCATCGCGAGGAGCACCCGATCACGGCGCGCCGGCTCCATGCGCGGCCCACGGGCCGGCTACCCTCATAAGCCTATCAGCCCGGGCGACTGGCGAGTTAGAGCCGGTCCCGGGCCACGGCGGTTTGGCGAAGGGTCTCCTCGGCGGAGTCGGCGGCCATCGGTCGGACGACCACTTCGTCGACACCGGCGTCCCGGAGCTCCGCGAGGTCCTCGGCCACGGCGGCCGCATCGCCGGTCAACAGCCAGTCCGCCGCGGGATCCCAGCCCCGGTAGCCGTCGGCCAATAGCGCCTCCGCCGCCGACTCCGCGGCGGCTCCGTCCTCTAACACTAAGGCGTCCCGGCGGACGACCAGCTCCACCTCGCCATCGGCCGCGTCACGCACCAAGGGCAGCCGCTCTTCGATCCCCTCGAGCGGCATATCCGCGTTGACAACCCAGGCGTCCCCGCGGCCGGCAGCCCGTCGGACGGCCGGTTCGGCCGAGCCGCCGATGCAGATCCGCGGGTCGGCTTTCGGGTTGACCGACGTGGAGTCGACGGTATAGAACGTCCCATCGAACGAGACGTTCTCCTCGTTCCAGAGCGCCTCGAGCAGCGACAACGCCTCCTCGAGCCGGGGGCCCCGCTCGGCCATGGGGATGCCGAAGGCGTCGAAGGCCGCCTGGTTGTAGCCGACGGCACACCAGAAATCGAGCTGCTCGACCAGGGCGTCGAGCGTGCCGACCTGCTCCGCGACTCGCACGGGGTGGTACAGCGGGAGCAAGAACATGACCGCGACGCGGTCGAAGGTCTCAGTCAGTCGGGCGGCCATCGGCACGTTCTGGAGGTACTGGTACCCGCTCGCGACGTGGTGATCGCCGGCTTCGACCAGATCGTAGCCGGCCGCGGCCGCCACCGCGGCCCGATCGAGGACCGCCGTCGCGGCCGCCTCCGGGGATCGATCGGCGGAGAAGGCGGAGGTGACGGAATAGCCGAGATCGAGGCCGGTCACCGATCGACTCCCGTGCCCGCCGGGGCGTCCGGCACCGGCTTCCGCTCGATATCGAGGCCGAGCTCGTCGACCGCTGCCTGCATGTGTGGATCGTCCACGAAGTCGGCGCCCTCCTCGAGCCGGTGTTGGTGGGCCAGCGCCAGCACCGCCCCACGGCGGTCATCCGGGATCGGCCACTTGTCCGCGACGAGCTCGATCGTCAGGCCGTTGTGGTCCCGCGTGTACAAGGAGTGGAAGGCGCCCCGATCGAACTCGTTGTAGCGGTGGCCGCGCTCCTCGAGGGCGTGTTTGATGTCGGCGAGCCGCTCGGCCGCCACCTTGAACGCGAGGTGATGGACGTGCCCCACGTCCGGCCGGGGCGGCGAGGACCGGGACGGTCGGGACTCATCGACGAAGAAGGTCAGGATCCGGCCGTCGCCGGTATCGAAGAACAGGTGGGTCAGCTCCGGCTGGTCGAGGTTCGGCTGGCGGAGCACGAGGGGCATGCCCAGGAGATCCCGGTAGAACCGGACAGTGTCCTCGATGTTGCTGCCCGTGACCGTGATGTGGTCGGTCCCTTGGAGGGCGACCGGGCTGTCAGGTCGCTCGGCGGTGACGGTCGGGTCGGCGGCATCACTCATAGCCATGGAGACGGCTGCCGAGAACATGAAGCGTCCGGCGCCGGCGGGCGCTGCCGGTCCAGGCTCGGGAGCCGGATGGCTCGGCGGATCCCGGGGGCCTTTTGCCGCGGCACGCCCTCGCGAGCACAATGGCAGATCGACTCGACGCCGCCGAACGGGCGCTCGCCAACCAGGCCGGGTTCGAGCGCGCCGACGGATCGTTCCAGGCGTCGTCAACACCGTTCGACGCCACGATAACCCTGGAATCAACCGAGAGCGCCGTCCGGTACGAGCTGGAGATGGAACTGCCGACGCTGGATGCCGTCGTCGCGGACGAGACGGTGGCCGACGTCGTCCTCGAGGGTTGGTTGGACACTCTCGAGCGCCGGCTGCAGGACCTCGACGGCGCGCTGCGGGCCGAGGCCGCGGCGCCACAAGTCGTCCTCGACGACGCGACCGATACCGTCACCGTGCTCGCCGCTTTCGAGTCCGCGCGCCCGTCCCACGGCGCCGAGGACGCCGCTGCGCTGGTGGGGTTTGTCGAGGGGACCTACATGGAAGGCCTCATTCCCGGGTACACCTATCGCGAGCCCGTCGCCGGGCTCCTCGAACAGGCGCGGGAGCGGTCCGGCGCGACGCCGGCGGAGTAACCCAACCCCGGGCGTACCGTTTTAGCCGTGACCGGCGTAGCGCGGGCCGAATGTCACATCACGGTGTCCACTACGAGGAGATCGAACCGGTCGCGGACGCGCTACATTTCCTTCGTGACCCGCTCGAGTGCGAGGAGCTCGGGGTCACGGTCGCGGACTGCCCGCCAGGCTGGAGCGGCAAGGCCCACGACCACGCCGACGGCGGCCACGAGGAGGTGTACGTGCTGGTCGAGGGGCAGGCGACCCTGGAGGTCGAGGGCGAGCCCGTCTCGATGACGCCCGGCGACGCGGTCCGCGTCGACCCGGCCGCGGAGCGACAGCTCCAGAACGGGGACGGCGAGAGCACCCTCGTGATCGCCGGCGCACCGTAATCAGGACCAGCCGCGTCGGAGCCCGGTGGGGCTCGGCGGCGTCACTCCATCGCGATGTAGGTCTGGGTGCTGTCGACGCCCTCGATCTGATGGATCCGGTTGGCGGCGATCTCCTTGACGTCCGTCGGGGAGTCCACCTCCAACTTCGCGATCAGGTCCACGTCGCCGGCCACGATGTGGACGAGCTGCACGCCTTCGGCCGCCTGCACGTCCTGTTTGATCCGGTCCGCGTCGCCCGAAAGCGCCTTGATCATGACGTAGGCCGTGACCATGGTTACGTCCCCCTGGCGAGCTGCAGGTTTTCGCTCCCGACGATGATGCGATGGACGTCCTCCAGGGCCTCGAAGTCCGCGAGCACGGCGACCTGGTCCCCGGCTTCCAGCGAGTCGTCCTCGAGGGGAATCGCCATCGGTGAATCGGCCTTCCCGAACGCCAGCACCTCGGACTTGCCGGGAAGTTCGAGCTCGCCGATAGTGTAGCCCAGCATCGGGGATTCGGGCGTGACTGTCAGCGCCAGGACCTGGAGGTTCGAGGCCACGTCCGCGATCGCGCGGACGTTCCCGCCGAGGAGCGCGTTCTTGGCGGCGATCGCGCCCAGCCGCTCCGGGTAGATCAGTTCGTCGACCTCGCCGGCGTACTCGCGATAGATGTCCTCGCGGTAGTCCTCGTCGATCCGCATCACCGTCCGGCAGCCGTGATGCTTGGCGATCATACACGCCGCGAAGTTCGTGTTGAGGTCGCCGGTCAAGGCTCCCAGCGCATCGGCCGACTCGACCCCCGCCTCCAGCAGCGGTTCCTCACGGGAGCCATCGCCCTCGATGACGTCGTAGCCCCGGTTCCTGGCCCGTTCGATCTTCTCGGGATCGGTCTCGACGAGCGTCACCTCGTGGTCTTCATCGGCAACCACTCTCGCGGTCCGCAGGCCGACCCGGCCAGCACCGACGATGACGAACCGCATAACGCGTCCACGTCGGGGCCGGTGGGACATAAGTGTGGGCGTAACCGGGGACGCTCGAACCGGGTCCCGGAACCCTGGCCTCCGGGTTCAGATCTCCGAGGTCGGGCGAAACCACGGGCCCGGGAAAGGTTTTTCCAGACAGCCAGAGAACACCAGGACATGGTCGATGCCGTCATCATGGTCAGGACCGACGCCGGTCAGTCGGAGGAGACCGTGGTGGCGGTTCGGGACCTCGAGCACGTGCAGGAAGCGCACGTCGTCGCCGGCGAGTTCGACATCATCGCCGAGGTCACCGCCGAGGAAGTCTACGACGTGCTCCACACGGCCTCCTCCAACATCCAAGGCCTCGACGGCGTGCTCGACACCAAGACGTATATGGCGATGGGCTAGACCGGCAGTCTCGCCCCTTGCAGCGGCCATCGCCGCCGATAGCCGATTACTTCGGGCGACCCTGCCGGGCCAGCAGCTCGTCGCGCTGCTCTCCTAACCGGGGCGGGAGCGCCTCGAAGACGTGGTCGAAGACCGCGGCGGGCGGCTCGTCGGACTGGGTTTCCGCGATCTCGATCGCCGACGCAATCGCCTCGTCGGCAGCTGACTCCGCCGCCGCCACGAAGCCCGGCTCGATGACCCCACCGTCCAGCAAGTACTCCTCGAACCGGTCGAGCGGATCGGCGGTGCGCCAGCCGGGCAGGTCTTCGGGCTCTTCTCGGTACCGGTCGGGCTCGTCGGCCGTCGTATGCGCCCCCTGACGGTAGGTCAGGCTCTCGACCAGGACCGGTTCCCCAGCCCGGGCCCGCTCGAAGGACCGTTCGACGGCCTCGCGGACGGCCAATGGATCGTTTCCGTCAACGCGGATCCCCTCGAACCCGTAGGCCTCCGCCTTGCCTGCGATCGTCTCGCTGGCTGTCTGCCGCTCGCGGGGGACGGAGATCGCCCAGCGGTTGTTCTCACAGAAGAAGACCACGGGCGCGCCGAAGACGCCGGCAAAGTTCAACGCTTCGTGGAAGTCCCCCTCCGAGGTGGCCCCGTCACCGAGACACGCCAGCACCGCCTCGTCGGAGTCTCGATAGCGGGCGGCCATGCCAACCCCGGTCGCGATCGGCAGTTGGGTGGCGATCGGGATGGTCTGTGGGAAGTTCGGCTGGTCGTGGTCGCTGTTGAACTCCGGGAACCCGCGGCGGAACAGTAACAGATCCCGGAGGGGCACCCCCCGCGCCAACAGGAGGGCGTTCTGGCGATAGGTCGGGAACACCCAGTCGTCGGGAGCCATGGCGGCGGCGGCGCCAACCTGGGAGGCCTCCTGGCCCCGAAACGGGGGATAGCCGCTCATCCAGCCCCGGCGTTGAAGCGCCAGCGACCGCTCGTCGAGACGGCGCGCTCGAACCATCGTCTCGAGCATCTCGCGGGCATCGGCTGGCTCGAAAGCGGTCTCTTCGAGGTCCCGTTCGCCGATGACCCGATGCACGGCGGGAGGTGGAGGCGTACGCGTATGGGCGTTCCGAAACGGCTGGTGGGAGCCACGACAGACCAGAGTCGACACCGCCAAGACCGGCGGCCCGGAACAGCCAGCCATGGTGAGCATCGGGGGCGCCATCGTGGTCGGGGTGCTGGTCGCCGTGCACGCCGTCATCGCCGCGATCACCATCCGGCTGCTGCGCGTCCAGCTCAGCACGTCCTGGGGACCGGTGGTCCTCGGCCTGGGGATCGTGCCGATCGTCCTCGTTATCTCGACGCTCGTCGTTGGCGGCGCCTTCGGCCTGGGCCCGGATCTGGGCGGTCGTTCGATCGTCCTGTTCCTGCTGGTGGCGGTCCCGCTCGGGCTGGGGTTCGCCGTCGACTACCTCTGGATGCCGGCGCCGGAGGCGGTCGAGCTACCGGCCGGTCTCGAAGAGTGAGTCCGAGGACGGTCAGACGCCGAGCTCGGCCAACGCGTCCTCGGCCTCGGCGATCACGACCTCGGGGCTCTGCGAGGCGTCGATCCGGATGAACCGCTCCGGCTCGGCCTCGATGAGGCGTTCGTAGTGTTCCCGGACCGATCGAAGGAAGGCCGCCTGTTCGAACTTGTTCGAGGCGCCGCTCCGGGCCGCGCCGGTTTCGGGATCGAGGTCGAAGTAGAGCGTCGCGTCCGGAGGCCGCGTCCAGGGGTTGTGGACGCCCATGACGTACTCCAGCGGCCGGTTGATCCGGCCCTCCAAGGTCGCCGCCTGGTAGGCATACCGGGAGTCGGAGTACCGGTCGGAGACCACGAGCGTCCCCCGCTCGAGGGCCGGCCGAACGACGTCGGCGAGATGGGCCGCGTGATCGGCCGTATAGAGGAACAGTTCCGCGATCGGGTCGGCGTCCTCGTCCTGGAGCGATCGCCGAACGGCCTCGCCGTACCACGATTCGGTCGGTTCCTGGGTGAACGTTGCGTGAGGCCGGGACGCCTGGAGCGCTTCGGCGACCGTGGTCTTCCCGCTCCCGTCGAGGCCCTCCAGGGTCACGAGCATGTCCCCAGCCTCCGGCGTCGGGTGTTAAGCCAGTTCCGGGACCGAGGCGGTCCGAACCGGCAGTACGGACATGCTTTTCCGGCGTGGCCGCCCCCTGTCGGCTATGCACGTGCTGGTCACCGGCGGGACGGGCTTCGTCGGCCGCCACCTCTGTCAGGAGCTGGACGAGCGGGGGCACGACGTCACCGCGTTGGCGCGGACACCGCGGGACGTGGAACTGCCGGATAGCGTCGCCACGACCCGCGGAGACGTGACAGCCAGGGACAGTCTGGACGGTCCGATGGCCGGCATGGACGCGGTGGTGCACCTCGTCGCGCTCTCGCCGCTCTATCAACCGTCCGGCGGTGAGGGCCGCCACGACGCCGTCACGGCTGCCGGGACCCGGAACGTGGTCGAGGCCGCCGAAGCAGCGGACGTGGACCGCCTGGTCTACCAGAGCGCGCTCGGGGCCGATGCGGACAGTCGAATGCCCTATCTCCGGGCGAAGGGTCAGGCCGAAGCGGCCGTTCGTGATTCAGCCTTGGACTGGACGATCGTCCGCCCATCGATCATCTTCGGCGAGGACGGGGAGTTCCTCGACTTCATCGAGCTCGTGACCACGCCGTTCGTCACCGCCCTCCCGGGCGGCGGCCGTACCATGACCTTCCAGCCGATCTGGATCGAGGAGTTCACGCCGATGTTGGCAGATTCTGTCGATGAAGACAGCCATGTCGGGGAGACCTACGAGATCGGCGGCGCCGACCAACTCACCCTCGCCGCGGTCACGAAGGCCATCTACCGCGCCCGGGGACAATCCGTCATGATCGTGCCGGTTCCCGTCGCTTTCGCCCGGTTCGGCCTGACCCTCGCCGATCCGCTTCCGTTCGTCCCGATGGGTCGGGGACAGGCCCACGCGTTTCGGTACGAGAACGTCACCGATGCGAACGCGATCGAGGCGTTCGGAGTCGAGGCCGGCGACCTCACCAGTCTCGAAGCCTACCTGCGACGAACAGGGTAGGGAGTGCTCCGGCGTGAGCCGGCCCTCCTGGTCACTCGCCATTTATAAGCGGAGATCGGCGTCAGCCCCCGGTGCGACGGCTGTATGACGGGCGCATAATCTGCCGTTAAAAACCGTATCATCCGGTGAAAATCAGGCTGTGTCGTGCAGAATTGCGGGACTCAAACTACCAAAAGGCTTATTCGCGTATCTAATCTCGTTGCGAGCCAACGGAGTTATGCCGCCACAATGAAACTCGCGCTGATCGGGTTCGGTCAAGCCGGGGGCAAGATCGTTGACAAGTTCCTCTGGTTCGACCAGCAGACCGGGAGCAACATCGTTCGCTCGGCGGTCGCCGTGAACACCGCGAAGGCGGATCTCATCGGGCTGGAGTACGTGCCCGACGAGAACCGGGTGCTCATCGGTCAGTCGCGAGTCAAGGGGCACGGCGTGGGCGCCGACAACGAACTCGGGGCGGAGATCGCCGAGGAGGACATCGACGAGATCCAATCGGCGGTGGACAAGGTCCCGGTCCACGAGATCGATGCCTTCCTGGTCGTTTCGGCCCTCGGCGGCGGGACCGGCTCCGGCGGCTCGCCGGTGCTGGCCCGCCATTTGAAGCGCATCTACACGGAACCCGTCTACGGACTCGGGGTGTTGCCGGCCAGTGATGAGGGCGGCATCTACACGTTGAACGCCGCCCGGTCGTTCCAGACGTTCGTCCGTGAGGTCGACAACCTGCTCGTTTTCGATAACGACGCCTGGCGCCAGACCGGCGAGTCGGTCGAATCGGGCTACGACACCATCAACGAGGAGATCGTCCGCCGGTTCGGGGTCCTGTTCGGCGCGGGCGAGGTCTCCGTCGGCGACGAGGTCGCCGAGTCGGTCGTCGACTCCTCGGAGATCATCAACACCCTCGCCGGCGGCGGCGTCTCGACGGTCGGCTATGCCGCAGAGGAGGTGGATACGTCCTCCGATACCGGACTCTTATCGCGTTTCAAGGGCGATCGCGATCAGTTCGAGGAGAGTTCGAACACCACGAACCGGATCACGAGCCTCATTCGGAAAGCGGCGCTGGGCCGGCTTACCCTCCCTTGTGAGATCGACGGCGCCGAACGGGCGCTCGTGGTGGTGTCCGGCCCCCCGCAGCACCTCAACCGCAAAGGCATCGAGCGTGGGCGGAAGTGGCTCGAGGAGCAGACGGGCAGCATGGAGGTCCGCGGTGGCGACTACCCGTTATCGAACGAATCGAAAGTGGCGGCCGCGGTCATGCTGTCCGGTGTCTCGAAGGTCCCCCGCATCAAGGAACTCCAGCGGGTGGCCA
Source organism: uncultured Halobacteriales archaeon (assembly GCA_964554565.1). Lineage (GTDB taxonomy): Archaea > Halobacteriota > Halobacteria > Halobacteriales > Hikarchaeaceae > CAZKPC01. Next base: position 75 of record CAZKPC010000053.1, on the reverse strand, counting down.
TCGAGGCCCAGGACAACATCGAGGAGATCCGGCAGCAAAGCGAAGCGAACTTGAAAGAGCTGGTCGACGACGGAA
>CAZKPC010000052.1:10241-12720 GCA_964554565.1 uncultured Halobacteriales archaeon | reverse complement strand
GTGCCGCCCATCTTCTCGTCGAACAGGATGTTGTCGGTCACCCGGTCGATGCCGAAGTTCATCCCGATGCCCAGTTCGCCGAGGCGCTCCGCACCCGCATCGGTCTCGAGGACCTCGGCGATCGCGGCCTCGCCCCGATCGGCCGCGTAATCCACGACGGCGCCGTCCTCGAAGGTCAGCCGGACGTCCCGGACGCGGGTCCCCGAAATGGTCATCGGCACGTCGAACAGGACCGTGCCCTCGGTGGCGTACGGGGCGGTGAAGACCTCGCCGCTCGGGAGGTTGTGGGAGCCGTAGGCGACGCTCGCACACGAGTTCACCGCGGTCCGGTTCTCGATCGACATCGTGAGGTCGGTGTCCGGGCCGACCAATCGGACGCTCGCGCCCGCGTCCAGCCGGTCCTTCAGGCCCGCCATCTCATCGGCCAACGCCGCCCAGTCCCGGAGGACGGCGTCGTAAACGAACTCCTGGTATTCCTCGTAGGCCATACCGGCCTGCTGGGCGAGCGCCCGGGTCGGGTGAACGGTGGAGACCCAATCGGTGGCCATCCGGGCGTCCCGGATGCCCGTGCGGGCCCGGGACCGGGCCTGTCGGCGCGCGGGCGGAACGTCCGCGTCCGCGAAGGTGTTCCGCGTGCCGCCGAGCCGGAGCGTGCTATCGCCCCGTCGGTAGAGTTCCTGCACGTAGTCCGGATCGGCCTCGAACTCGCCGTCGTGGGCCTTCAGGTACGCCCGATCGACCTCTCCGGAGTCGTACAGAGTCAGGCAGTTCGCGTTCCGCTCACCCAGCGCCTCGGCCACCGCGACCGCGAGCTCGTGGGCGTTCTCGCCGACGCGAACGATGACGTCGTCGCCGGCGTCGATCCGTGCGCTCCAGTCGACGAGCACCTCGGCCTGCTCCGTGACGCGGTCGTCCATCCGTACCCGGTGATCGGGGCTGGCGCACACTTAAGCTCAGACGGACCGGACGCCGCGGATACTCGAGCCCTCGATCGGACTCACGGAAGGGGATCCCCGGGTGATCAACTGTTGTCGAGCAAGGGACGCGCTTCCGGGTCGGAGAATCATCACGGGCGGGCGACGTCGACCGTCACCGTCCGCGCTCCTCGCTGTGCCCACAGACCTCACACTCCAGCAGCTCAGAACCGACGCGGGGCTGCCGCAGTTCGCCGCCGCATTCGGGACAGTACTCCATGGCTAGATCACGATCGGCGATTCACAGGCCGGACAGTACCGCCTGGACTCGGTGCCCTCCGGATCGGGCGCTTCGCCGGTCCAGCCGCATTCCGGGCACTGTGACCAGGAGCCGGACGACATCGTCCTGATAAACCGTTATGGTTACTGCATGTTAACTGTTGGCACGGTCGCGACCGACCACGCGATGGGCTACCCCCGACAAGACCGGGGATTCCAGGTTTAAGGTCACCCGGCGCCACGAGCCGCCATGGACAGCACCGGCCGGCGGCCGGGACTGGAGCGATGAGCGGGACCACCGGCGCCGAGCTCTTCGTCGAGGCCGTCGAGCGCTACGGGGTCGAGCACGTCTTCGGCAACCCCGGGACGACCGAGCTCCCGGTCATGCAGGCCATCGCCGATAGCGACCTGGAGTACGTGCTCGGATTGCACGAGGACGTGGCCGTCGGGATGGCCGCCGGCTACGCCCAGACCCGCCGCTATCACAGCAATCACGACGCGTCCATCCGCCCCGTGGGCGTCGTCAACCTCCACACCTTGCCGGGAACGGCTCACGGCCTCGGCAACCTCTACAACGCGGACGTGACCGGCGCCCCGATCGTCGTGACCGCCGGCGTCCACTCGACGGATTTCCAGGTCCGCGAGCCGATCCTCTCCGGCGAATTGGAAGCCCTGACCGACCAGTTCTGCAAGTGGACCGCCGAGGTCCCGGACGCCGAGACGCTTCCGCTGCACCTCCGCCGGGCGTTCCGGGTGGCCTTGACGCCGCCGACGGGGCCAGTCTTCCTCGCGCTCCCCCTCGACGTCATGCTGGCAGAGACCGAGGCGACCCCGGAGCGACTGGGCCCGATCCCGTCCGGCGGGGCCGGGACGCCCGCCGAGCTGGACCGGGCCGCGGACTCCCTGCTCGAGGCCGACGCGCCCGTCCTGGTAGTCGGCGATCAGGTCGCCCGCGCGGGAGCGGTCGAGCAGGCCGTGGCGTTCGCGGAGGCGGCCGGCGCGCGGGTGCACGGCGAGATCCTGGCCTGCGAGGTCGACTTCCCCACCGACCACGAGCAATGGGTCTCCTACGTCCCGCCGGACGAGGAGTTGGCCCGGACCTTGCTGAGCACGGACACGCTCGTGCTCGCGGGCTGTTCGACGAACACCACGCTCGTCCGCCACGAGGGGGAGCTGATCGACCGGGGAACCGACATCGTGCAGGTGGGCGTTGATCCCTGGGAGCTCGGGAAGAACGAACCGGCCGACGCGACGGTCCGCGGCGATCCGGGGGCGGTCCTGGGCGA
>CAZKPC010000052.1:0-10141 GCA_964554565.1 uncultured Halobacteriales archaeon | reverse complement strand
ACCCGGTGGTCGCTCAGCCCCGAGCAGTACATCTCGAACAAGGGCGGCGGGCTGGGCTACGGCCTCCCGGCGGCCGTCGGCGCCGCGATCGCCGAACGAAACCGGACCGATCGGGAGCCACGGGACGTCCTCGGGTTCGTGGGCGACGGGTCGTACCTCTACTACCCGCACACGCTCTACACGGCCGCCCGCTACGGCGTCGATCTGACGGTCGTGATCCCGGACAACCGCAACTACCGCATCCTGAAGGACAACACGCTCGACCTCTTCGGCGGCGCGGAGGCCGACTACGACTTCGTCGGCATGGACTTCGAGCCGCCGGTGGACATCCCGACGAACGCGGAGAGCCACGGGGCGACCGGCCGTCTGATCGAGGACCCCGCGGCCATCGAGTCAGCGGTGACCGACGCGGTCGCGACCGACGGCCCGGTCGTGCTGGACGTGCTCGTCCACGACTGAGCCGTCAGCCGGTCAGGGCTGGGGCGGCTCGGTCCAGAGCCGGCCGCCGTCGGCCGTTTCGGGGAAGATCTTCCCGGGATTGAGGACGTCGTTCGGATCCAGCGCCCGCTTGATCCGCCGCATCGCCTCGACGGTGCCCTCGCCGTGCTCGGCGACGAGGTACTCCCGCTTGCCGGTGCCGATACCGTGCTCGCCGGTCGCCGTCCCGCCGAGCTCGATGGCCTTCCGGACGATCTCCTCGGTGACCGTCTTGCCGAGCGAGGCCGCGTCGGGATCGTCGGCCGTGTAGAGCACGGTGTAGTGGAGGTTCCCGTCGCCGGCGTGGCCGAAACAGGGGACGAGCAGGTCGTGTTCCGCGGCGAGGTCCTTCACGAACCGAACCAGTTCGGGATAGGCGCTGATCGGCACGGTCACGTCGCCCGGCCGGCCGGTGGTGAGCTCGGGGTCGTAGCTCTCGATGGCGAACGCGAGGTCCTTGCGAGCCTGCCAGAGCTCGGCCATCCCGGCGTCGTCCGGGGCCACCGCCATCTGCTGCAGGCCGTGGCCCTCGAAGACCGTCCGGCAGAAGTCGATCTCCGTCTCGATGCCGTGGTTGGCGTGGAACTCGAGGAACACCATCGGGACGTCCGGCAGGTCGGTGCCCGAGTAGTCGTTGGCCATCATCGCGCTCGTCGGATCCATGAGCTCGATCTTCGCGACGTCGACGCCGGAGCGGACGGCGTCGAACACGGCGGCCGCCCCGTCGTCGAGCGACTCGAACAGCGCCCGCCCGCCGTGGATCTGCTGGGGGCGGCCCGCGAGCTCCAGCGTCGCCCGGGTGACGACCCCGAGCGTGCCCTCGCTGCCGAGGATGAGGGCGCCGAGGTTGTAGCCGCTGGAGGTCTTCACGGCCGTGCTGCCCGGCGTGATGACCGTGCCGTCGGCGAGGACGGCCTCGAGCTGGAGCACCCAGTCGCCAACCTCGCCGTACTTCACCGTCTGCATGCCGGAGGCGTCGTTGGCGATCATGCCGCCGATCGTGGAGATGTCGCCGGAGGACGGCAGCGGCGGGAAGAACAGGCCGTGGTCGGCCACGGCCTCGTCCACGTCGGCGCCGTAGATCCCCGGCTCGACCTCGACCTGGAAGTCGTCGGGCCGGATCTCGAGCACCTGATCCATCCGGGTGAGGTCGAGGCTGATGCCCTCGTGGACCGGCGTCGCGTTGGCCTCCAGGCTGGTCGCGGCGGCGAAGGGCGTGACGGGGACCCGGCGCTCGTTCGCGGCGGCGAGCACGGCGGAGACGTCCCCGGTGGATTCGGGATAGACGACGGCGTCGGGCCGGACGTGGTCCGCTTCGTCGGTCCCCCAGTCCCCGGCGTGGCCGTCCCGCGCGGACTCGCCGAAGGACACCTCGCCGTCCAGGCCGAGGTCCTCGAGGAACGAACACTCGTGGGCCATTGGTGGCCGCAGGGCCCACGGCCGTATTAGTGTAGGTGCCGGCCGCCCGCGCCGGTCATCAGCCGGTGGGCTCGTCGACCTCGCCCTCGGCGTCCGTGCGGTCCGGCTCCGGCCCCTGGTACTCCATCGCGCCGGGAGCGTCGGGGTTCGGTCCCGACTCCGACTCCGGCTCCCGGATCCTCGTGACGTCGGTCCCGGCCGAATCGGACCGGACCCGGACGGGGACGGGCTGGTTCGGCGCCGGCGGGGTCTCCTCCGCCGTCCTCGGCGTCGAGGTCTCCTCGAGCTCGGCCAGCTTCCGCTCGACGCGGTCCCGCGAGCGGTCGTACCCGATCGCCGCGTAGTGGTCGCGGGCCTCCTCGAGCGAGGCCCGGGCGAGGGCCGGCTCCGCGGCCCAGTCACCCAGCGCCCGGGTCTCGGCCTTCTGGGCCGTGATGTGGTGGACCGCGTGGTTCGCCGCCTCCGTCGGCGGCTCCGACTCGAGGACCGCCTCGATGGTGGCGTCCAGCCGCTCCACGGCCCCCCGGTGATCGCCGCGGTCCCGCAGCAGGTGGGCTTGCACCAGCCCTCGAGCGAGCAGCGGCTCCCACGGCTCGAGGAACCGGTAGTCCTCCGCCAGCTGGCAGTTGCGTTCGAACTGGTCGACGGCCGCCTCGAAGCAGTGGGCGCTGCGCAGCCGGTGGCCGGCGGCGAGGTGGCGCTTGTATCGGGACTGCACCTTGACCCGCACTTGGTTGTGTTCAGCGGCCACGGTCTCCGCGCCGCGGAACAGCAGCTCCGCCAGCCGGGCGTCCGACCGGGATTCCTCGGCCGTCCAGTAGAGGGCCTTCGCGAGGACGAAGCCGTACTCCTCTTCGGATTGCCCGCGGGCCGCGTCTAGCAGGCTCCGCCACGCCGGCCCGCGCCGGCCGTACTCGGCCCGGAAGGCGCCCCGCTTGCGGCGGTCGTAGTTCCCCGTCGCGGGCAGCTCCGAGCCGGTTTCGTAATCGACTGCGGCCTCGAACCCCGCACAGACGACGCGGTGGGCGAGGTAGCACGCAGCCAGCCGGCCGTCGGGATCACGGTGCTCCGCCGTGGGGTCGACGCCCAGCCGATCGAGGAGCCGATCGGTCTCCCCGATCGAGCCGTGGACGGTGGCCATGACGTCCGCGAGGGCGTCGATGACGCCCACCCCGCCGATGTCCGCGATGTCGTCGAACCCGTCGACGAGGGCTTCAAGCTCCGCCCAGGAGCGGACCGACAGGCCGCTCCGGGAGACGAGGGCGCTCCGGACGATCGGATAGCGATAGGAATGGAGCATGCTGGCGACGTGCCGGTCAGCCGCGGTCACGGCCCGGACGAGTTCCACCGTGTCGGCGATGTCGAGGAACGCCCCGGCGACGAGCGGGATCCGCACCGGCGTTGGGAACGCGGCGATCACGGTCTCGGCGGCCGCCTCCTCGCCAGCGACGGCCCGCTCGCAGGCGGTCAGGAGATCGTCGCCGGGCAGGTAGATCACGAGCCGGCCGGACTCGGTCCCGACCGTCAGGCGTTCCACGCCGTCCGCGTTCGGAACGCGGACGGTCATGTCGCTCACCGGCAGGCCGCCATCGCTCCGGACCTCGTGGCGCCGGAGCGACCCGTCCCCGGAGACCACGATATCGTCCGTCGCACTGTCGTTGACGATGGTCGGGAACCGGAGCCGGTAGACGGTCCACTCCGGGGAGCTCTGGTCAGCGTCGGTGGCGATCTCGACCGTGGAATCCTCGGCGATGGGCACGACCCACGTCCGAGGGTTCATGAGCCTAACACAGGGTCCGGCGATGCATAACCGTTCCGCGACGGCCCGGTGGGTGGGCCCCGGCCGGGGCGGGGCTCAGCGGCTGGTGGCGTTTCGGAGGCGCCCGGGCTCTGGCCGGATCGATTCAGTCCGGTTGGTCGGGCTCCCGGAGCTGGAACTCCACGCGCTCGTAGATATCGGCCGAACCTGCCTCATCTCGGAACCGGTAGCCGAACGCGCGCCAGTTGTCCTCGGGGTAGACGTGGAGGGACTTGCTGCGGACCGGGCTGTAGACGGAGTGGATCTCCCCTTCCCGCGGATCGACGATCGCCGACTCGCCGGGATCGGTGACGCTCGAGTCGACGAGCTCGAGGGTGTACCGGTCCTCGCCGACCCTCGACCGTTCGAAATCGGCCAGCATGAGCTGGCCCTCGACGAGCACTTCGAAACACGGCCGGCCGTGGTGTTCGTGGGGGACCAGCGTGTACTCCGGCGGCCATTCCATGAACCGGATCACGTGCCCGCCGGGGTCGCCGATGACCTTCTCCCGGGTGTACTCGTCCGGCGCGGCCGGATCCGTGGTGACGTTCCGGAAAAAGCCCTCCCGGCCGATAGCCTCCTTGAGGAGCGCCGGCCCTTCCTCGATGAAGACGTCGTCACCCTGGCTCAGCAGGGCCCCGAGCTCGTCGTACACCTCCCGGACGATCGGGTTCGGGTCCGCTGCCCGCGTCTGGCTCATGCCGGCTGCGTCTCGAAAGGCGCACTAAAATCCTTGGATGTTGCCGCTACCTATGACAGCCACCCTGGACCCTGTGGTCCCTGGTGCCAGTGGCCCGACCCGGGCCGTCCGAGCAAACGCTGGCCAACCCAGGCCCCGTTCACGAAGCCTTTAATCCCGATATCCAATCTTCCGGGATAGGCTGCCGCATGGAGTATCAATGGGTGATCGATTGGGTCGACGCCCGCATCACCGGGCAGCCGCGCACGGTGATGCTGCTTTTCCTAGTGGCGACCCTGGTGTTCGCGACCGGCCTCGGGGCGGTCGAGACCGAGAGCGGCCAGCAGCAGTTCATCGAGGACCTGCCATCCTTCCAGGCGCTCGAGGACGTCCAGCGGGACTTCGGGACGAGCTTCAGCCAGACCACGACCTCCTCGACGCTCATCCAGGACTCGCCGAACGTCCTCTCGAAACAGTCGCTCCTCCGGATGCTCCGGGCGCAGAAGCGGATCGAGGACACCGATGCGCTCCGAGTCACGTCGACCTCGAGCCCGGCCCGGACCGTGGCCCGGACCTTGGACCCGGACGCGAGGACGCTCGACCGGCAGATCATCGCGGTCGAGCAGGCGACCAGGAGCGAGATCACGGCCGCGGTCCGGGAGGCCGACGCGCGCGACCCGACCTTCTCGAACCAGCTGAGCGATGACTTCACCCGGGAATCCGCCGCGGCGAGCGCCGCGCAGGCGACGATCACCCACAAAGCTGGCCGTGGCGAGGGTCCCACCGGCGGCCCGGGTGGCGGCAGCGACTTCCCCCCGAACCGGGACGAACGGATCCGCCTCATCCTCTCCGAGACCGCCCCGGACGTCCAGCTGCTCGGGAGCCCCCCGGACACGATCACCGACACCCTCCTGATCGTCCTGCCGGGCGCGCTGCTGTTCATCACGCTCTTCCTGATCGTCGCCTATCGCGACCTCGCCGACCTGCTCATCGGGCTGTCGGCGATCACGATGACGCTGGTCTGGACGTTCGGGTTCCTCGGGCTGGCCGGCATCCCGTTCAACGTCATCCTGGTGGCGGTCCCGCCGCTGCTCATCGCGATCGGGATCGACTTCGGCATCCACGCGGTCAACCGCTACCGTGAGGAACGGGTCCGCGGCCTCGGGATCGACCGGTCGATGGAGCTGACGACCAACCAGGTCACCGTCGCCTTCTTCATCGTGATGGGGACCTCGGCCATCGGGTTCCTATCGAACCTGACGAGCGCGTTCCCGCCGACGCAGGACTTCGGGCTCGCGGCCGCCGCGGGGATCGTGTTCACGTTCCTGATCTTCGGGATCTTCGTGCCGGCCGCGAAGGTCTGGCTCGACCGGCTCCGCGAGCGGTACCCGATCCCGACGATGTCGAACACGCCGTTCGGCTCCGAGTCCTCGCCACTCGGGCGCGCGCTCACCGGCGGGGTTTACGTGGCCGAGCGGGCGCCGCTGCTGTTCATCGTCGCGATGCTCGTCACCACCGCCGGAGCCGGCGTTTACGCGTCGGGTGTCGACAGCGGGTTCAGCCCCGACGACTTCCTGCCCGCCGAGGAAACGCCCGAGTTCCTGCAGCTGCTGCCCGAGCCGTTCCGCCCGCCCGCCGAGTACGAGTACATCAAGCTCGACAACTTCCGCGACGAGAAGTTCCAACAGGACGGCCAGGTCCTGATGTATATCGAGGGCGATCTCGAACGGGACATGGCCCTCGAGGAACTTCACCGGGCCGAACGTGAGCCGCCGGGGACGTTCCGGGGTACCGACCGACGGGCCGAGACCCAAAGCATCGTCACGATCCTCCAGGCCCAGGCCCAACGCGACCCTGAGTTCCGCCGCGTCGTCCAACGCAACGACGGGGACGGGAACGGGATCCCGGATCAGAACCTGCCGCGGGTCTACGACGCGCTCAGTGCGTCCGTCGGCGCGGACCGGGTCGACGCGTTCCTGAGCGATGACCGCCGCAGCGCCCTGGTCATCTACACGGTCGACGGCGATGCGGACGGCGCCGCGGTCACCGCTGATGCGCGCTCGGTGGCCGCCGGGTACCGCCTTGACGCCTCGCCGACCGGCAACGACGTGATCTTCGACGAGGCGCTGGCCCTCGTACTGGAGACGGTCATCGATACGCTCGTGCTGACGCTGATCGGGGCGGTCGCCTTCCTGATCCTGATCTACTGGATCCTGGAGGGGCGGCCCTCTCTCGGCGTCGCGAACGCGATCCCGATCCTGCTCACGGTCGTGATGGTCGTCGCGTCGATGCGCTTCTTCGGCATCCGGTTCAACGCCATCAACGGCTCGATCCTGGCGATCGTGATCGGCCTCGGGATCGACTACTCGGTCCACATCGTCCACCGGTTCATTGACGAGTACAACGACCGCGACCTGGACATCGCGCTCCGGCGGACGGTCGTCGGCACCGGCGGCGCGCTCACCGGGAGCATGCTGACGACGGTCTCGGGCGTGGGCGTGCTGGCGCTCGCGCTCAACCCCGCCGTCGGCGTGTTCGGCATCCTGACCGCGCTGAGCGTCTTCTACGCCTATCTGGCCTCCCTGTTCGTGCTGCCCTCGATCCTCGTCCTCTGGACGATCGTGACCGGGGCGGGAAGCGGCCGGGAGGCCGAATCCTCCGTGGTGGCCCGCTACCTGCTGTGATCACGCGTCAGGCGTCTATCTCGAGGGTTCGCTCCACCACGGCGAGACGGCTGTCGCGGCACCGCCTTCAGGATTCCAAAGCTTCGCGGGCGTCGTTCGCTTCGAGCTCATACCGGACCAGCTGGCCCAGCAGCCGGACGAAGATCTGGCCCCGGATTTCGTCCCCGAGAGGGCGAACCTGAGTCATTAGAGGCATTATACGACCGGCGGCCGGTGAAACCGAAAGGAATCAACGACAAAAAACTGGAGAATCCTTACTCAGGTATTCTTGTTTTTCGGTGTTGATGGATGAATTCAACACTATGAAAACCATTGCTTGAGTGCTGAGAAGCACAGCTAAACATACGAGAGTCGGACTATCCCTGCAGCACCGTAAGGGAAGGCTTCCGAGTGATCACTACAGTGGAGATAACTAACCGAGTGTTCCTGCGGTCAAACTGATAGGACAGGTGTGGGGCACTCGGACCATCAGTGAATCATGTGTGGATTGACCCAGATGATGGTTGACAGATATAGGTGTGAGGACCCATAGCCTGGATTGCTTAGGGTGGAAACTCACCTGAAGCTGATTATTAATATTGCGTCTGGGGGAGCCTCCCGAGCGAATCACCGTCCCCGGCGAGCGTTCGATCACGGGCTGATCAGCGGCCCATCGAAACGCTTCCAGTCGGGCGTCATACTGGTCATGGAGTGGGTTTCGGGCACTCTTCCGGATGCTCACCGATGTCGGGAACCTCCTTGTCACGACTCCGGCACTCCATAGGTACGTTATCGGTTCCGAGGCCAGAAACGTTGGTGCCTGACCAGATGGGGGACATCCAGAGGCCGAATTGTTTGTATACTCTGCGCCGAGCTCGTTAAGGCAGGTTATCGGCCCACGGATAACTCGTCGAGGTGCCCTCCTGCTCGCCGTGTTCGTCGGCCGCTCGGCCGCCCTCTACTACCCAACGCGGTATATCAGAGAGGAACCAGTGTTTAGGCGTTATAGTTATCACTCCGGATGAAGGAGTTTAACCAAATGGGTGCGACTATTGCAGAGGGTGAACAGTTTGAAATCCAGATATTGCAGCGCGCAGAGCTCCCGATTTCCTGTGGGGGGCTCAGGAGGTATAGCACCTGACTATGACTCCCAAATTCGCACCTGCGGCTACCTCAAAGAAACGTGACTACTATGGAAGCTGAGTCAATTGAGCATCGTCTCCTCTCTATTTTAGAAGAGAACCCACAGGCTTCTCTCGGAAAAATCGCCGATGAGGCTGGAGTCGCAAAACCGACCGCCCGGAAGTATATCGAGAAACTTGAGGAGGAAGGTGCTATCGTCGGCTATACTGTTGAACTCAACCCCAAGAAACTTGACCATCAGAGTCTGGCGATGGTCGGTATCGATGTCGAGAGCGAACACTACGTTGAAGCGACAACCGAACTCAGGGACCTCAACTCTCTAACTGCGCTCTATACCGCGACTGGAGATCACATGCTGATGGCCAAAGTCAAGGCAACTGACAGTACTGAACTTAATCGGATCATCAGCGATCAGGTCCTCTCAATCCCGGGAGTGACTACTGCGTGTCCGGCGATCCTTCAGGAACGACTCAAATGAGAGGGTTCCTGTTCTGGTTACTCTCTGTGTAACCGTTCCCATCCCTTTCAATCGGGCTTTCGTGGTCAAATACCGAACAAAATAGGACTGGGTTTTGGTTAGATTTGTTCACCCAGCCGCCGCGCCATCTGCCGCTTCAAGGATTTCTCTGTACCGATTTCGAATCGTGACCTCACTTACGTTAGCAACCTCGGCGATATCCGCTTGCAAGAGGTCCCCATTCGTGAGTTTCGAGGCCGCGTACAGCGCTGCCGCGGCGATCCCGACGGGGTTTCGTCCACTATGGATCCCTTTATCGATCGCGGCTTGGACTAATTCCCGACACCGGCGTTCTGTTTCATCTGAACAATCTATCTGAGAGGCGAACCGAGCAATGTACGCCTCGGGATTCGTCGGAGCGATTTCCAACTCTAACTCGTCAGTTATATAGCGATAAGCACGCTCCACCTCCAGGTCTTCGACGCGACTCACCGCCACAACTTCATCAACTGACCGAGGGGTTCCTTGGATGCGTGCACCGGCGTAGAGGGCTGCCGTCGCCATTCCTTCGATTGATCGTCCTCGGATCATATCATCTTCGAGCGCCCGTCGGTACAGCACACTCGCTGTCTCCCTGATCGGGTCAGGACAGCCGAGCGCGGACGCCATGCGATTTATTTCTCCCAGCGCTTGCTTCAGGTTCCGTTCTTGAGCGTCCTTGGTCCGGAACCGCTCATCCCATCTCCGGAGGCGACGCATCTTCTCTCGCTGACGCGGTGAAAGAGATTGTCCATACCCATCTTTGTCTTTCCAATCGATCACTGTCGAGAGCCCATGATCATGCATCTGCTTGGTCCGAGGAGCCCCCACTCGTGACTTTTCGGCCCTCTCTTCGGAGTCGAACCCGCGCCATTCGGGGCCGTGATCGATTTGGTCGGATTCGACCACCCGGCCACAGTCTCGACAGTGGATTTCAGCCTGTGTCTCGTCCTGGATCAAGCGTCCACTGCACTCAGGACACGTATCAGTTGCTGATTCGCGTAGGGTCTCCTCGTCTGATTGGTCATACTCCTCCGATCGGGTTTCTTCACGATTCGTTGACGGAGATGACGCTCCGGTCACCCTAACGCCCTCCACTAACCAACCGGGAGTCCCGGAGCCCCAGCGGCAGCCGAATATTCACATCCCGATCAATCCAAAACGGGCGAGACGGAATTCTATCGTCTGTTATTCGGAAAAGTGAGTTAATGGCCTGCCACCCGCTTGGACAATTCATGGTCCATGTCATTATGTACCACTTTTTTCTCCGCGCCATTTAAAATTTCTCTATAACGAAAAAATATTCTCGATTCGAGTATTAAATATAGGTATTTTAGAGATAATTTGCTCAAATCAGGCTGAAAAACAATTCTAATTCAAACTTAAGGGGGTGGAATAATAACATACCTGTATGAGTTCCCAAGACAACCTCAAAGAGGCCAACACCGAGGCTCGCTTCGCGTTCA
>CAZKPC010000051.1:0-12813 GCA_964554565.1 uncultured Halobacteriales archaeon | reverse complement strand
TGCCGAGCGGCGAGATCGCCATCATGGGCCCGGAGGCCGCGATCCGGGCCGTCTACGCGAACAAGCTGGACGCGATCGACGACCCCGACGAGCGGGCCGACCGGGAAGCCGAGCTCCGCGAGGAGTACCGGCGGGACATCGACGTCCACCGGATGGCTAGCGAGGTCGTCATCGACGAGATCGTCCCGCCCAGCGAGCTCAGGGAGGAGCTCGTCGAACGGTTCGAGTTCTATTCGCGGGTCGAGAAGGACCGCCCCGACCGCAAACACGGCACGATCCTTTAGACGCGGGTCAGTTAGAGCTCCGCGGCCTTCGACCGGGCCCAGCCGACGATCCGCGGTTTGCCTTCGATCGCGACGGTCGCCGATTCCGACCTATACTCGACCTCGATGGACGCCGCCTCGTCGTGGAGCCGCGAGACCACGGACATGGCGTCGTCCGAGAGCGGCAGCTCCAGTTCGGCTTCTTCGAGGCCCGGGAGCGCCTCCGCGAGGCGGGTTTCCAGCCCCTCGAACTCCTCGGCGGTGCTGGCACTCGTGACCACCGGGTTGGGAGCGGCCTCGGCAACGGCCTGTCGCCGTTCCTGGAGTCGGTCGTCCGATACGGCGTCGGCCTTGTTGAGGACCGGGATGGTCGGGACGGCCTCCGGGATGGCCTCCGATGCCGTGGCGAGCTTGCGCTGGAGCTCCGCCACCGGCTGGGCGGCGTCGGCGACCAGGAGGACCGCGTCGGCCGCCTCGATCTCCGCGAGGGTGCCACGGAAGGACTCGACGAGCCAGTGGGGGAGGTCGTCGAGGAAGCCCACGGTGTCAGTCAGCAGGACGTCCCGGCCGGCGATGGACGCCCGCCGGGTCGTGGTCTCGAGCGTCTTGAACAACCGGTCCTCGACCGCCGCGGAGTCGGCCAGGTCATCATGGCGGTCTGTCTCGAGGGACATGTCGTCGGCCAGCCGCCGCAGCAGCGTCGTCTTCCCGGCGTTCGTGTAGCCCGCGATCGCCACAAGGTCGAAGCCGGCCTCCCGCCGTCGCTCGCGCCACTGCCGGTCGATCGCGGGCAGCTCATCGAGCTGCCGTTCCAGCTCGTCGATGCGGGCGCGGACGTCGTCGAGCCGGGTTCCCTTCTCCAGGGCGATGTTCATCAGCTGGGGGTCCTCGAGCTCCCGGACTCGGGGCCGCTCATAGCGGAGCCGGGCGAGCTCGACCTGGAGCTGGGCCCGGCGGGTCTGGGCCCGTTCGGCGAAGATCTCCAGGACGACGCGGTGCCGATCGAGAACGGGAACGCCGAGCGCCGCCTCCAGGGTGACCGTCTGGTTCGGCGTCAGCGTGTTATCGACGACGAACGTCGCCGCGCCGGTCGCGTCGATGCGGTCGGCGATCGTCTCGACCTTGCCCGGGCCGAACCCGGTATCGGGGTGTTCCGGTCGGATCTGTGTGACTTCCCCGACGACGCGGCCGCCGGTCGCGTCCACGAGCCGTCGGATCTCGGTGGTGTCGGGCTCGTCGCCATCGGTGCGCTGGCCGACGAGCGCGGTTCGTATCATGAATGATTGGGGAGGCTGCGGAGCGTCGTTCGTTCGTCGATGCCAACGAGGCCCCGTTCGGCTGGGGCCACGGCTGATCGGTCCGGAGAGCGCCGGAACGGCGCCGTCCGTGTCGGCCCCGCAGCCACGACCCGACCGCACGCACCGTCCCGGTCAGGCGGAGGAACAGGTCTCCATGAACGTGCACAAGGCGACCGATTCCGGCCCGAAAAACGTACCGGATTCCCGCGCTGGGGGGTCGAACGCTTCAGTCCTCGGCGTGCGCCCGCTTCAGCGAGAGGGTGGTCCGGTCGAAGCGGCAGACGAGCGTTTCGCCATCCGCGCCCCCCTCCCCGTCCCGATCAACCACGAACGCCTCCACGTGCATCGTCACGACGCCGCGCTCGCCGTCCGACGTCTCGCGCTTGTCGGCGACCGTCGTTTGGGCCCGGAGGGTGTCGCCATGGAACACGGGCGCGGGGTGTTCGACGTCGTCGTAGGACAGGTTGGCCACGATCGTGCCGTCCGTCGTATCCGGAATCGTGAGCCCGACCGCCAGGCTCATGGTGTAGAGGCCGTTGACGATCCGTTCGCCGAACTGCGAGTCGCTCGCGAAGGCCGCGTCGAGATGCAGCGGCTGCTGGTTCATCGTCAGGTCGCAGAAGCGCTGGTTGTCGGCCGCCGTGACCGTGCGCCGTTTGTCGTGCCGGATGGTCTCGCCGACCTCGAACTCCTCGAAGTAGCGGCCGGGCATGGCTGGCCCGACGGGCACCCCGGAGAAAACGGTAGTGGTCGCGCCCATAGATTCAACGGGACCCGCCGAGCAGAGACCCACAATGGCCCGTCGCAGCCTCTTGTTCACGCCGGGCGATCGGCCGGAAATGCTCCGCAAGGCGCCCGACAGCGGGGCCGACGTCCTGGTGTTCGATCTCGAGGACGCGGTGGCGCCGGCCCGGAAGGACGAGGCCCGGGCGGCGGTCCGGGACGTCCTCCAGGAGCCGGCCTTCGACCCGGCGGCGGAAGTCTGTGTCCGGGTCAACCCCACCGGGATCGCCGCCGATGCCGATCTCGAGGGCGTCCTCGGCCCGGACGTCCGTTTGGATTCCGTGATGCTCCCCAAGGTCGGCAGCCCCGACGACGTCGACACGCTCGCTCGGCTCCTCGAGGAACACGGCGCGGACCTGCCGGTCATCGCGCTGGTGGAGACCGCCGCGGGGATCCTTAACGCGGAATCGATCGCGGCGGCGCCGGCCGCCGACGCGCTGTTCTTCGGGGCGGAAGACCTCGCCGCCGACATCGGTGCCACGCGGACGGCCGGCGGGTCGGAAGTGAGCCACGCGCGCCAGCACGTCGTTCTCGCGGCGGCGGCAGCGGGCATCGACGCCATCGACACCGTCTTCACGGACATCGAGGACCTGGGGGGGCTGCGAGCGGCGGCCCGCGACGCCGTCCAGCTGGGCTTCGATGGCAAGCCGGCGATCCATCCCTCGCAGGTGGAACCGATCAATCGGGCGTTCGTCCCGGACGAGGCCGAGCTCGAATGGGCCCGGCGGGTACTCGACGCCTACGCTGACGCCGAGAGCGACGATCGGGGCGTCTTCAGCGTCGACGGCGAGATGATCGACCAGCCGCTGCTGAGCCAGGCCAGACGGCTGGTCGAACGGGCCGACGCCACCGATTCGGAGTGAGAATCAGTCGACGCGGCGCCACACCCGGCCGCATTCGGGACAGGTGTGGAGGGAGCCCACGCCGTCCTCGTCCTCCTTCTTCCCCAACTGGACTTCACACCGCGTACACTCCAGGCGGCCGTAAGTGTCCTTGTCGATCTGCCCGGCGCGCAGACCCTTACGGACGGATTCCATCGATTAGTGTACACTGGTCAAGGACATTAAGCTTTCAGGTCCGCCAAGGGACGGCGATGGCCCCGATGAGGAGGCCCGCGCCGCCGAGCCCGAGGAGGACGGCCAGCGCCGGTTCCCAACCGCCGCCGGCCGTGATCGCGGCGCGCGTGCCCCGGGCGAAGTAGGTGAGCGGTGACAGGGCGACGAGGGGTCGGAACCAGGCGGGCAAGAGCGACGGTGGCACGAACGTCTCCGAGAGGAACACCAACGGCAATCCGATCGCGTTGGAGGCCGCGATCGCGCCGTCGCGGGAGTCGCTCAGCCGGCCGATCGCCGCCCCCGCCCCCACGAAGCAGAGGGTGCCCGCGACGACGAGCGGGAGCAATACCGGCGACAGCGCGAACCGGGCGTCGGTCAGCCCGGCGACCAGGGCCAGCACCAGTGCGCCGGCGATCGCGACGAGGCTCACGTTGACGACGGCGTGGGCGAGCAGCCATTCGAAGGCGGTCAACGGTGTCGTCGCGAGCTTCTCGAACCGATGGCCGGCCCGGAACCGGGCCACCGTGCTGGAGACACGGGACAAGGGCGTGAAGAGGACGACCACCGCGAGATAGCCCGGCACGTAGTAGGCCGGGGGCTTCGCGAATAGCCCGCCCGCGGCCCGCGACCCGACCAGCGCGCCGAAGATCAGGACCAGGATCACCGGGAACAGGAAGGTGAAGAACACCGCGGTCCGCCGTCGCAGGAACGACCGCCACTCGGCGCGGCTCTCCGACCGAACGCGGCCGAGGCGGGTCATGCTCCCAGCCCCACGATCGAGCCCGGCCGGGCCCGGGCCGCCGACTGGTCCGTCAGTTCGAGATACACCCGCTCGAGATCCGGTTCGCTCCACGTGAGTCGATCGAACGACACCCCGGCCTCGGAAAGCGCTTCGACGACCTCGCCGACCCGGCTGGCCGGGAGCCGCTCGACGACCACTCCACCATCGCCCGCGGTAGCCTCGAGGTACGACAGCGCGTCCAGGGCCGCCGCCGGCTCGTCGGTGGCAACCACGAGTTGGCTCTCGCCCCCGTGTTCGGACACGAGTTGGTCCGGCCGCCCGAGGGCGATCAGCTCGCCCTCGGCCAGCAGGCCCACCCGGTCGGCCAGCCGCTCGGCTTCGGCCATCGAATGGGTCGTGAGGAAGACGGTCGTGCCGGACTCGGCGAGCTCCTCGACGATCGACCAGACCGCCCGGCGTCCGGCCGGGTCGATCCCCGTTGTCGGCTCATCGAGGAACAGGACGTCCGGATCGTTCACGAGGGCCGTGGCGACCAAGGTCCGGCGCCGTTGGCCCCCGGAGAGATCAACGTAGCGAGTGTCCCCGGCGCCGGCCAGCCCGACCGTCTCCATCACCGCCTCGGCGGACCAGGCCTCGTCGTAGAGGCCGGCGTAGTAGTCCACGAGCTCCCGCGCCGTGAGTCGGTCCGGCGGCGTGAAGTCCTGGGGCAGCAGCCCGATCCGGTTGGCGTCGGCGTCACGGGGGGCACTCCCGAGCAGCCGCACGGTCCCGGCATCCGGCGACGTCGTCCCGGTCAGGCAGCGCACGAGCGTGGTTTTGCCCGCACCGTTGGGCCCGATGAGGGCCAAGACCTCGCCCGGCGCGACCTCGAGGTCGACCCCGGCCAACGCCGTCGTCTCCCCGTAGGCTTTCTCGAGGCCCGACGCGGAGACGGACGCGTCCATGCCCGCCGGTCGACCGGCGACCGGCTAATCGTTTCGGATTCAGAGGTCCGGCCGCCATAGCAGGAGTGCGACGGCCGAGACGAAGACCACGGTCGAGAGCGCGTAGGACTGGCTCAGGGCGAACGTGTAGACCGCCGAGCCGCTGCCGAACAGGCCGGCCACGACCGTCCCGATGACCGGCCAGGTGCACGACACACAGGAGAACAGCCCGAGCAGACCGGAAATCGCCGAGCCGGCGGCCTCGAGGACCGTCACGTAGACGAGGTAGCTCAACGCGACGTAGCCCACGAGCTGATACGGGAGCAGGTTGAGGCTGATCACGCTCCCCGAGTAGAAGAGCGCGGGTCCGAAGCCCGGCGGCAGGGAGGCGTACGCGACCCGGAGCTGGGCCTCGTGGCCGTGGGCGTGGGCCGCATGGGAGAGATCCAGGAGCCCGCCCACTGCGGCTAGCACACCGAAGTACGTGACGGCCAGCAGCCCGACGGCCAGCTGGCGCCGGCGGCTGGTCGACGGGGCGTCCGTCCGCCAGAGGGCCCAGAGCCCGACGTTGATCCAGACCAACGGATAGACGAGGATGAGGGGATCGGTGATCGTGACGTCCGCGAACGCCAGGTAGAGCGCGACGGCGGCCACTTCGACCGCCAGCAGCACCGCGCCGAGGCGGAGCGTTCGTGGCCGCGGGCGGAACCGGCCCGCGAACGCGGTCACCGACATCGAGGCGAGCTAGGGCCCGGCGTGTTATCAACACCTCGAACCCGGACCCGACGGGTCGACACGGGAGCCTTTAGGTGCGGGCAGTCCCGACCCCAGGCTAATGGAAACGCTGGAGCCCCGCGCCGCGGTCGTCTGGGTGGTCCGGGCCGTCGTCTTCGCCGGGGTCGTCGGGATCGCGATCGTCGTGGCCGGTCGGTTCTTTGCCATCCCCCGGCTGGCGGCTCCGGGAGCCGGCGTCGCTCTGGCGGTCCTCGGCGGTGTCCATTCGGTGCTCCGGTACCGACGGTTCCGGTTCGAGCTCCGCGAGGACGCGCTCTACCTCGAGCGCGGAGTGCTGGTACACGTTTCGACGGTCGTCCCGTTCGTGCGGGTCCAACACGTCGATACCCGGCGGGGACCGCTGGAACGCGCGACCGGGCTGGCGAGCACCGTCGTCTACACGGCCGGCTCCCGTGGTGCCGACGTGAGCGTGCCCGGCCTCGCCCCGGACCGAGCGAACGCGCTCCGCGACCGGCTGCGCGAACTGGCCATCGACCGCGAAACCGACGACGCGACATGAAACTCGATCCCCGATCGATCCCGTACCGCGGGCTCCGGCTCGGGGTCCAGTGGGCCGTCGGCGTGGCGACGCTCGGGTTGATCGCCGGGTCGATGATCGATCTCCGGTTGGGGACCGCCGTCGCCGGCCTGGGCATCGCGGCGGCCGGGTTTGCCGGCGCGGCCTGGGCCGCGGTCTATCACCGACGGTTCGAGTTCCAGCTCACGCCGGACTCCCTCGACATCACCTCGGGCGTGTTCGCCCGGCGGACCCGCGAGATCCCGCTGGACCGGATCCAGAACGTCGATATCCGGCAAGGGGTCGTGCCGCGGATGCTCGGCATCGCCGAGCTGCGGTTCGAAACGGCGGGCGGCCGTGGCACCGAAGCGAGGCTGCAGTACCTCGACCAGCGGCTGGCGCGTGAGCTCCAGGAACGGATCGACCGCCACGGCGAAGCGGCCGAACCGAGGTCCGAAGCAGCCGACAGCCGGGACGAGACGCCGGTCGCCGACCGGACCGCCGGGGAGATGCTCTATTCCATCAAACCGATCGAACTCGGGCTGCTCTCGATCACCTCCATCGACTGGCGGGCCATCGGCTTCGTCGTGCTGGCCGGCGTCGGAGTGATCCCGGACGGCCCGCCGACCGATTTCAGCGCCAACCCGATCGCGCCGCTGGCGGCCATCGCCCAGCCGATCTTCCTCACGGCCGCGGCGGTCGTCGGGAACGCGGCCCTGTTGACCGCGCGCTTCTTCAAGTTCCGCCTGTGGCGGGCCGGCGAGACGCTCCGGTACGAGCGGGGTCTGCTGCGGCGGTTCAGCGGCTCGATCCCGCTGGACCGCGTCCACCTGCTCCGGCTGCGAGACAACCCGATCACGCGGGCCCTCGGGTTCGCGGCGTTGGATATCCAAACCGCGGGCTACGGGCCCGAATCGGAGGGCGGGTCCCAGTCCGCCGTGCCGATCGCCGAACGGGAACGCGTCCTGGAACTGGCCGATTCAGTCGAACCCTGGCCGGAGCTCGAGCTACAGCGGCCACCCCGACGTGCGCGTCGACGGTACGCGATCCGGTTCGCGCTGCTCGCCGTCCTCGTGACCGGCGGGCTGTTCGCGGTCGACCAGTTCGTGCGGTCGATCCCCTGGTATCTGGGCGGGACGCTCCTCGTCCTCGCCCCGGTGGCGGCCCACCTCGCCTGGCGACACCGCGGCTACGCGCTCGGCGAGCAAGCGCTGCTGGTCCGCGCCGGGTTCTGGCGGCGGACGACGTATCTCGTGCCCTTCTACCGCGTCCAGACAGTCGGCACCACGGCCACCATCTTCCAACGGCGGTGGTCGCTGGCGACCGTCCGCATCGACACCGCGAGCGGCGCGCCGGCAGCCCATGACCTCGACGTCGAGACGGCCCGCGACCTCCGTGAGGCGGTCGCGGACGACCTCATGGTCGACCGGCTCCGGCGGCAGCGCGATCCCGGGCCGTCGGGAACGCCAACCGTCGCCTAACGGGTCGGCCGTGACGGGAGCCGCCGCTCGTCGGCGGACGATCGAGAAAAGAAACCGAACCGGGAAGGATCCGTTTCGCGGCGTCAGCCGAGCACGTAGTTGAGCAGCGGATACCGCTCGATCAGTGCCTCCCCGCCGATCTCGTATCGCTCGATCAGGGGGTCGAGGCCGAGGATCCGGCCGGCACCGAAGGCGGCGACGGCCAGGAAGACCAACATGTAAGCGAAGTCACCGTTGATCAGGCCGTGTTCGACGCTCCAGTTCGAGAAGTAAAACATGAGCATCATGAAGGCGCCGAAGAAGGCGGCCAGTCGGGTCATGACGCCGAACAGGAGGCCCAGACCGATCGCCACTTCCCCGAAGGGGACGGCGATGGCGAGGAAGTCAGCGAACCAGGCGGTCTGACCCATCCAAATGAACGTCTCGTAGAGCGGGCTCGCCTCCGGAACGGCGTTGAGGAGGTATCCGCTCGCGCTCCAGGGTTCGGCGGCGGTTACCTTGGTCCAGCCGGCGTGGAAGAAGGCGTACCCCATCATGAGCCGGAGCGCCAGGACGAACCAGGCACTCAGTGAGTGGGCCTTGCCGGTGACCGTGATACCGGCGATCGTGCTCTCGAACGTGTTCGCAGCGGGATGTCGTTGTTGGGTTGCCATTTGGTTATCGCACCTTACAGTTCAAGCTTCGTCGGGGGGCGGTATATACCGGGACGACGGTTCCCAGGGGGTGAGAACGGCGGAGAATCGCGGAGATGAACGTGGGCTCTCGTCAGGACCAACCCCGGAGAAGGTCTGAAACCACTGTCTCAAAACGCCCGCATCGGGCGTTTCGGGGGTGTGGGGTAAACCCGCAGCCGAACCGCGATCTACGGCCGAACCGGCCGCTTAGACGTCCGGGTGCTCGCTCTAGAAGGGTCCGGAGGACTATCGCCGCTGCTCGAGCCATTCCTCGAGGAGGGCCCGCATCGCGGCCTCGCGATCGCCCCCGTGTTCCGCCAGGGCCCAGGCCTCCAGCGACTCGAGCTCGTCCTCGGAGAAGGCGACGCTCACTTCGGGCATACCCTCGGGGAGGCCGGCGACGGATATGAAACTGTGTCAGACGCCGTCTGACGGCTGGCTTTCGAGGGGCCGACACGACCTATAGCTCTCCCGACGGATTTCGCGGAGGGGTTACGCCGACTCGGCCTCGTCCCCTGATTCAGCATCCCCTTCGTCCGCGGCGGCCTCCTCCATCTGGGCGGCCGGATCGAACATGACCAAGCCCTCGCCGCTGGTGAACTCGTAGGCCGTCCAGTCCTGGTAGGCCAGGACGCCGGCCATCTTCCGGATCCGGGCCCGCTTGATCAGGGCGTCCTCGACCAGCTCCGGGTTGAGCTCGAGGTCGACGATCCCGTCGAAGAGGTACTCGAGGTCGTGAGGGAACTGGTCGGAGTCGCCGGCGTAGCTCGCTCCGGCGAACAACGGGACGAACCTCCCCTTACAGACCTCCGCCCGGAGGTCTTTGACGAAGTTGTACGCCCGAACCGGCTGGACCAGCGACCCGAACTCGGTGAGGGAGTCGATGACCACTAGCCCCTGGTCGGTCAGCTCCTTGGCCTGGAGACAATCGTCGAGCCGGTTCTCCAACTCGCCGATGTTGGTCGGATCCCGGACGGCCGTGGTCTCCGGTGCAGCCAGGTCCCAGAGGTGGCTGTTCCAGTCGCTCATGCGTGACAGCATGCGATCACGGTCGCCGACGCGGTAGGTGAAGCAATCCAGGATGTGGAACTGACCCGTCTCCAGGTAGGGCAGGACGTTCCATCCGAGACCGAGGAACCGCTCGACGACGGCGACGGGTGGCTGGTTGAACGACACGACGATCGCCGGCTCGCCGCGCTGGAGCGTCCGCCAGGCGAGTTCGGCCAACAAGGCGCCCTCGCGGGTGCCCGGTTGGGAGGAGACGAGGACGAAGGAGTTCCGGAGGAGGCCCTGCGGGAGTTTCGCTGCCAGCGCGGCTACCCCCGGATCGAAGCGTCGGTGGCCGCGGAAGGATGTGAAGACCCGGTCGGCGTCCTTCATCGCATCCCGGCACGCGGCCGTGCAGAAGCGGTAATCCGACCCGTCGCGTTCGAGCACGACGGGGGCCTCCGGGATCGAGGACTGGCAGAAGTCACACCGGAGTTCGGCCACGTCCTCGTTCATGACCCCGCTTTGGTACCCACGCGCCAAGAAGGTGTAGCTTACCCGGGCGAAAGCCGCGCACCCGGACGCCATTCGAGCTCTCGAACCGGGCCGCCAACACGCACTGTGGCCCGCCCGGGCAAACGATTATTATCGCCGCGGGGGCAGGTCTGTCCGAACTATGTCATCCGGCGACCAGACCGGCGACCTCGAGGCCCGGCTCTCCGAACAGGAGTACTTCCGGCCGCCGCCGCAGTTCGTCGGCCAGGCGAACGTCTCGGACCCGGCGGTCTACGACCGGTTCGACGACTTCCCCGACGGCTTCGAGGAGTACGCCGAGCTCCTGGACTGGGACGAACACTGGGACGAGGTGTTCGACGGCTCGGACCCGCCCTTCTTCGAGTGGTTCACCGGCGGCCGGCTGAACGCCAGCGCCAACTGCATCGATCGCCACCTCGAGGACCGAAAGAACCAGGTCGCGCTCCTCTGGGAGGGTGAGCCCGGCCAGCAGCGGAACCTGACCTACCAGGACCTCTATCGGCGGGTCAACGAGATGGCGGCGGCCCTCCGGTCGGTCGGCGTCGAGGAGGACGACATCGTGACCGTCCACCTCCCGATGGTGCCGGCGCTGCCGATCACGATGCTCGCCTGCGCCCGGATCGGCGCGCCACACAGCGTGGTCTTCGCCGGGTTCTCGGCCGCGGCACTCGCCGAGCGGGCCCGGGACGCCGACTCGGACTACATCGTGACCATCGACGGCTACTACCGCCGGGGGGACTTCCTGAACCACGTCGAGAAGACCGACGACGCCGTCGCCGAACTCGATCACGACCCGGAGGTGTTAGCGTGGACCCGCCACGACGCGCCGGAGGTCGATCTCGCCGACGACTACACGCGCGTCGACCAGCTCCTCGAGGAGCATACCGGCGAGCGGGTCGAGCCAGTCAGCCGGGCGGCAGAGGATCCCCTCTTCCTGATGTACACGTCCGGAACGACCGGGAAGCCGAAGGGCTGTCAGCACCGGACCGGCGGGTACCTGGCCTACGCGGCGGGCACCTCTAAGTACTCGTTGGACATCGAGCCCGAGGACACCTACTGGTGTGCGGCGGACATCGGCTGGATCACCGGCCACACCTACATCGTCTACGGCCCGCTCGCGCTCGGGACGACCAGCGTGATGTACGAGGGGACGCCGGACCACCCGCACAAGGGCCGGCTCTGGGAGATCGCCGAGGCCTACGACGTCGACATCTTCCACACCTCGCCCACGGCCGTCCGGATGTTCATGAAGTGGGGCGAACAGTACCCCGAAGCCTACGACTTCGACTTCCGGCACCTTACCACGGTCGGTGAGCCGATCCAGCCGGAGGCCTGGCTCTGGTACTACGAACACATCGGCGGTGGCGACGCCGTGATCGTCGACACCTGGTGGCAGACCGAGACCGGCGGCCACCTCATCACCAACCTGCCGGCGATCGACGACATGAAACCCGGCTCGGCCGGCCGACCGATGCCCGGCATCGAGGCCGGCCTGCGGGACGATGCCGGCGAGCCGATGGAAGCCGCCAGCGGCCAAGCCGGCAACCTCGTCATCGAGCGGCCCTGGCCCGGGATGCTGCAGACCGTCTACGGCGATCCCGAGCGGTTCATCGACACCTACTGGCGGGACTTCTCGGACGTGGACTCCGACGACTGGCGCGATTGGACCTACAAGGCGGGCGACGGGGCCGTCCACGAGCGCGACGGCTACTTCCGCATCCTCGGGCGGCTCGACGACGTGATGAACGTCGCCGGGCACCGCCTCGGCACCATGGAACTCGAATCGGCGGTCGCCGAGGTGGAGGCCGTCGCCGAAGCGGCGGTGGCCGCCCGGGAGCACGACGAGAAGGGCCAGGTCCCGGACGTCTACGTGGTGCTGCGCGAGGGGGTCGAGCCCACGGATGCGGTGCGGCAGGCCATCATCGGCGCCGTGGAGGACGAGATCGGCGCCTTCGCCCGCCCCGACAACGTGATCTTCGTCGACGACCTGCCGAAGACCCGGTCGGGGAAGATCATGCGGCGGCTCCTCGAGGACATTTCCAACGAGGCCGATCTCGGCGACACGACGACCCTCCGGGATCCCAGCGTGCCCGAGCGGATCAGACAGCAGGTCCACGGGGACTGAGAACCCGCAGGCTGGCCGACTGAAGGCGAATCACCCGAACCAATAGCCGTTCGAGTTAGAACAGGACGGTCCAGGCCGCTGTCGGCTACGCCACGCCCAGGGTCTCCTGGTAGCGACCGTGTTGTTCGGCGAAGACGCCCATGATCTCGCCCATGGTCGCGTAGGCCTTGACGGCCGTGATGATCGCGGGCATCGTGTTCTCGCCGGCCTCGATGGCGTCCTCGAGCTCTCCGAGCGCCGCCTCCACGGCGGCGTCGTCCCGCTCGGCCTTCACGGACTCCAGCCGCGAGAGCTGGCGGTCCCGGGAGGCCTCCTCGTCGACGTGGAGGATGTCCGGGCTCGTGTCCTCATCGAGGGTGTACTTGTTTACCCCGACGACCGTCTCCTCGCCGGACTCGACCCGGGTCGAGTACTCGTAGCTCGCCTCCTGGATCTCCCGCTGGAAATACCCGGAGTCGATGCCGGCGAGCACGCCGTCGCGCATCGAGCCGTCACCCATCTCGCGGATCTCCTCGAGATAGGCCATCGCCTCCGCCTCGACCTCGTCGGTCAGCGATTCGACGAAGAACGAGCCACCGAGCGGGTCGATCACGTCGGCCGCACCGGACTCCTCGGCGATGATCTGCTGGGTCCGGAGCGCGACGCGGACGGCGTCCT
>CAZKPC010000050.1:0-13453 GCA_964554565.1 uncultured Halobacteriales archaeon | reverse complement strand
TCGTACAGCCAGTACTGGACGAGGCTGTAGTGGACCCCACAGCGGACGGCGATCCACCACGGCACCTGTTCGTCCTCCCAGAACCACCGCTCCAGTGTGTCCGGCGCCGGTCGACGCTCGACCAACGACTCGGTGATCATGGCTTCCTTGCCGGCCCGGAGGGCCGCGGAGTCGAGGTGGTCCGTCGCCTCGAGCAGATAGGCGAAGACGTAGACCCCGCCCTGCTCGTTCCTCAAGTCATCCCCGTAAGCGTCGTGCCACCACTCGTAGAGCGACGCCACCGCGGTCTCGCGGTCCCAGCCCGGGTCGAGGTCGCCGCGGCGGCGTTCGAAGACGGACTCACACTGGAGGCAGGTGTGGGCGCCCAGCTCGACGAGTGGCGGCCACGGGATCGGGTCGGTCGGCGCCATGGCCACTCTCCGGGGCAGTGGGGCTAAAGGGTCGGGCCACCGGGGGACGGAAACGCCTATCCCGCTCCGGTCGGCACTCCCGCTCGTGCAGGTCGCCGACGTGGTCCCGGACTTCGCTGACGCCTTTCCCTTCACCGAGTTCAACCGGATGCAGCGGGACGCGCTCCCGGTCATTCTGGAGACGGATCACAACGTGGTCGCGAGCGCCCCCACCGCCAGCGGCAAGACGGCCCTCGCGGAACTCGCCATCGTCAAGACGCTCCGTTCGGGCGGGACGACCCTCTTCATCGCGCCCCTGCGGGCTCTGACGAACGAGAAGGAACGCGAGTGGGCCCGCTTCGAGGAGCTCGGGTATTCGGTCTACGTGGTGACCGGCGAACGGGACCTGAACCCCCGACGGGCCGAGCGGGCGGACGTCCTGGTCATGACGCCCGAGAAGGCCGATTCCGCGACACGGAAGCACGACTCGGCGCGCTACGGTTTCATCACCGACGTCGATTGCTGCGTGATCGACGAGGTGCACCTGCTGGACTCCGACCGGCGGGGCAGCGTTCTAGAGGTGACCATCGCCCGGCTGCGACGGCTGTGCTCGCCACGGATCATCGCGCTCTCGGCGACGATGCCGAACATCCAGGACGTCGCCGACTGGCTGGACGCCCCCACGGAGGCCACCTTCGCCTTCGGCGACGAGTACCGCCCCGTCGACCTCCACGCGGACGTGGAGATCTATTCGCACGGCGAGAACGCGTTCGCCGACAAGTACCGCCGGCTCTACCGCGCCCTCGATCTCGCCGAACCCCACCTCCGGGACGATGGCCAGGCGCTGGTGTTTGTCGCCTCACGGCGAGACACCGTTCGGGCCGCCGAGAAGGCCCGCGACGAACTGGCCGGCCGCGACGTGCCCGTCGGAGCGCGGGGCGACTTCGACTTCCACGAGGCGACCCAACAGCTGTCCAACGAGACGCTCCGCCGGTCCGTGCTCGACGGCGTCGCGTTCCACCATGCCGGCCTCTCGAAGGGCGACAAGGACCTCGTCGAGGAGTGGTTCCGCGACGGCCGGATCGTGCTGTTGTTCTCGACGTCGACGCTCGCCTGGGGGGTCAACCTGCCGGCCCGGTGTGTGGTCATCCGGGACACGAAGTATCACGATCCGCTGGAGGGCGAGGTCGATATGAGCCCCGTCGACGTGCTCCAGATGCTGGGGCGAGCCGGCCGGCCCGATTACGACGACGTGGGCTACGGGTGGGTCATCTGTGACAGCCAGGAGGCCGAGCGGTACCGCCGGCTGCTTTCAGAGGGAACGCCGCTCGAGTCCCGGCTGGCCGAGGAGCTCGATGCCCACCTGGTCGCCGAAGTGGCCACCGGGACCGTGACCAGCTTCGGGGACGTGCTCGACTGGCTCGACACCACCTTCTACGCGGTGCGGGCCCGGTGCCGACCGGAAGCGTACGACTACTCCTCGCTCGAGGACCGCGTGCAGCGCTCGATCGATTCGCTCGTCGACCGCGAGTTCCTGACCCTGAATGACGGGGGCGGGCTCGAGGCCACGCCGCTCGGCCGGCTGGCCTCCGCGTTCTACCTCCGGTTGGACACCGCGGCGGACTTCCGCGCGCTGACCAGGACCGACGATATCGACGAAACCGGGGTCCTGCGCTGTGTGGCTCGAGCGGCCGAGTTCGACAGCGTGAGCGCCCGGCAGGGCGAACGCGACGCGGTGCGGGCCGTGCTCGGTTCGGAAGCGGAGGGGCTCCCGCCCGGGACCCGCAAGGTCCTCGCGATCCTCCGGGGGAGCCTGTCGGGGAGCGTCCCGGACGAGCTGGCCGGCGACGCCTGGGTCATCCGACAGAACGCCCTCCGTCTCCTGTCGGCCCTGCGGGCGTTCTGCGGCCGGTTCGGCGCGCTGGCGGCCGCCAACCTCGTTCGCCGGGTGGAAGCCCGGCTCGAACACGGGGTCTCAGCGGAGGCCGTGGGCCTCACCGCCATCGACGGGGTTGGCGCCGGTCGGGCACAGAAGCTCGCTGCCGAGGGGCTCGAGACGCCGGCGGCGGTTCGCGCGGCCGGGGTCGACGGCCTCGTCGAGGCTGGGCTGTCGGGCGGCGTGGCCGAGCGCGTCCTCGAGAACGCGGCGAGCCTGCCCGGGATCGAGGTGGATTGGGGCCCGTTCCCGGAGACCATCGACCGCGGCGAGTCGACACTCCGTGAAGTCACCGTGGCCAGTACCGCCGGGAGCGGACGCGTGTACTGTCGCGTCACGGTCAACGGCGTCGAGATGACGACGAAGGAGGCGTATCTTCACGACCCGGTCTCGCTGCCGATCGGCGTGTTCGGAACCGAGGACGCTCTCGAGTTCGTCGTCGAGGTCACCTTCCCGGAGCTCCCGCTCCGACCGGTGACGTCGCGTCGGCAGGTCCTCGTGGACTAAGGGTTACGTCTCGACCTGGGTTGATCGGGCGGGCTCGTCCGACCGGTAGACGTCTTGCCGGCGCTCGTACTCGATCGCCTCCGCGGTCTGCTCGGCGAGTTCCTCGCCGAACTCCCGTTCGACGATCCAGAGGGCGAGATCCAACCCCGAGGAGACGCCGGCGGCGGACAGTACGTCCCCGTCATCAACCACACGGGCGTCGATCCGGTCGGTCACTGCCGCCAGGTCGTCGTGGGCGACGCGGTGGGTCGTCGCCGGCCGCCCCTCGAGCAAGCCGGCCCCCGCCAGGAGCATGGCGCCGGTACACACCGAGGCCACGACGGACCCTTGATCGTGTCGGTCGGCGATCGCTCGCGGGAGCGCCCCGGCGTCGTACTCCCGACGCGCACCCCCGCCCAGCCAGCCGCCGCCCGGCACTACGAGCAGGTCGGGCTGGCCGAGCTCCCCGTCGGGCTGGATCGTCAGGCCGTGACTGGCGGTCACGGTCTCGGTAGGCTGACTCGTGACCGTCCGAACCGAAAGGTCGGCACCTCTGTCGCACGCGTGGGTGAGGACCTCGTACGGGCCGATGGCGTCCAGTTCGTCGAACCCGTCGAACAGCAGGATCTCTACGTCCATGGGCCGACTGAGAGCATGGGCGGTCAAAAGCTGCCGCCTGAGGACCCCCTAGCAGACCCGTCGGGCGACAAGGGTTTATGCCGGAAGCCGCGGCCAGGGCGGGCCATGTCCGAGCAGACGGCCCGCCTGCTCGCCGGTGATTGCACCGTTCGGTTCGAGGACGGCGACGATTCGGTCCGAGAGGAACGGGGCGCCGTGCTGGCCATCGTGAAACCGGACGACACGGTGCTCGTTCACGATCACGAGGGCTACCGGCCCGCCGCCTGGCTGACCCGCGCGGACGGGGTGGCCACCCGCACGACGGACGGCGCCCCCGTCATCGAGGCTACCGACGGCGACCGACGGCTGGTGGTCACCTGCCATGAGGAGCACGGCCTCGTTCGCCAGCCGGTGACCGGCGTCGGTCCCGCCGTCGGCGAGTGTCCCGACTGTGGCGGCCGGCTGGTCCGGACGCCGACCGCTGTGGCGTGTCTCGGGTGTCACGACCGGTATGGTATCCCGCGGGACGCGGACGTCCGGGAGCCCACCTGCGAGAGCTGCGGGCTGCCGACGATGCGGGTGGAGCGCGGCGACGCGTTCACCGTCTGCGTGGACCGTGCCTGTGAGGCCCTCGACGAGCGGGTTCGCGACCGGTTCGACGGGGTCTGGGACTGTCCGGCCTGTGGCGCTCCGCTGCGCATCCTCCGGCGCGGCGGACTGATCGCCGGCTGCGACCGCTACCCGGACTGTGACACCGCGTTCCAGCTGCCCCACGGCCTCCACGACACTCATTGCAACGAGTGTGGGCTCCCGGCCTTCGACACGGAGTCAGGACGTCGCTGTCTCGATGCCGCCTGTGCTGGGCCCTGAGGGCGGCGCCCAGCCCGCCGATCGGCGCTATCCGTAGCGGCTTTCCCGGGGCGGACATTCCGCTGGCACATGGAAGGGCGGCGTGACGGCGAGCTGGTGCGTGTCGGCGGCGATGCCCGCCAGCGGTTCCACGACGCCCGGGGCTACGGCCGACCAGCGGACGGCGGCGCCGTGCTCCTGGCCCCTGTCGAGGCCGCGCACCTCCTCTTTCGTGGTGACCTCGAGGCGGTCGACGGCGACGGCTTCGAGGCGTACCTCGAGCGCCAGCCCGAGGCCGTCGGGGCCGGTTTCCTGGCCTACGCGGATCTCCGGGAACGGGGCTATTACCTCGTTCCCGCTCGGGAAGGATGGATCGAGGACCCGCGGTCGGGCGTTGACTTCGCGGTGTTCCCCCGCGGCAACGGCCCGGGTGAGAACGGTGTCGCCTATTGGGTCCGGGTCGTCGGGGAGCGGGAGGCCGTTCGCGCGGAGGCGCTGGGGGACGTGGTCCTCGCGGCGGTCGACGAGGAGGGGGAGGTCACGTACCTCGAGAGCCGGCGCCCATCCCTCGGCGGACAGACTCCGGACGACCCGCCGGCCGTCGAGGGCAGCCTGCTCTCGGATCGAGTCGTGGCCTGGGCGCCGCCCCCGTCGCTCTACGAGAACAACTTCTACGGCCAGCCGCTGGCGGGCCGGGCCGGCGACCCGACCGGCCCGATACAGCTCTCGCTCGTCGAAGGGGCCCACCTCGCGGCGGCCGGGACCCTTTCGATCGAGGGCGGGGCCGCGGCGGTGCGCGAGCGCGGGCGGGCGGTGGAAGGCGACCGGTTCGATCGGCGGTTGGCAGCCTATACGGCGCTCCGCGAGGCCGGCTACGTGCCGAAAACCGGCTTCAAGTTCGGCGCGGATTTCCGCACGTACGCGGCGGTCGAGTCGGTGGACGAACTCGGCCATTCGGAAGCGCTCGTTCGCGTCTGCCCGACGGACGCCGCTTTCGCGCCGCGGGACCTGGCGCTGCACGTCCGCCTGGCGGGCGGCGTGCGGAAGCGCCTCTTGTACGCGCTCGTCGACGAGGCCAGCGTGGACTGGCTCGAAGTCGGCCGCTTGACCCCCTGAGCGGCCGCCGACCGGAAACCTATAAGGGCGCCCTCGCCCGTGTGCCGGGTATGCCATCCACCCCCGGCTGGCCCTGGCCCGCACATCCGGGAGTGGAGAGTCCCGCCGCCGGGTGGGGATGACCCGCCGGGTGGCCCGGGCCGAACCGCTTCTCCGATCGTCCCGTCCGACGAGCGACTCCGAGCCGACCAATGACCCACGATCCTGACCCCGACGACCCCGACGCATCGACGCCAGACCAACCGGCCGACCGCCGACCGGACGGCGGGACCGCGGCCGGCGCCGACGACATGGTGCTCGATCCGTGGGGTTCGGCGACCATCGAGGACTACGGCGAGCTGTTCGACCAGTTCGGCATCGAGTCCTTCGAGGAGGTCCTCCCGGAGGTCCCCAATCCGCACTACCTCATGCGACGGGGCATCATCTTCGGCCACCGGGACTACCGGACCCTGGTGGACGCGATGCGCGACGGCGAGCCCGTCGCCGCCCTGTCGGGCTTCATGCCCACCGGCGATCCCCACGTCGGCCACAAGATGGTGTTCGACGAGCTGATCTGGCACCAACAGCAGGGGGCGGACACCTACGGCCTGATCGCCGACCTCGAAGCCCACTCGGCCCGGGGCATGAACTGGTCGGAGATCGACGAGCACGCCCGTGACTACCTCCTGAGCCTGCTGGCCCTCGGGTTCGATCCCGAGGCGGGGGAACTCTACCGCCAGTCGGAGAACCGCGTCGTTCAGGACCTGGCGTTCGAACTCGGCATCGAAGCCAACTTCTCGGAGATGCAGGCCATCTACGGCTTCGATCGCGAGACGGACATCTCGCACCTCCAGAGCGTGATCACCCAGGCCGCGGACATCCTCTACCCCCAGCTCGACGAGCCGAAGCCCACCCTCATCCCCGTCGGCCCGGACCAGGACCCACACCTGCGGCTGACCCGGGATCTGGCCGCCCGGACCCGCTACTTCGGCGTCACGGAGGCCTATGCGAGCTTCGAGACGACCGATGCCGAACGGGCCTTCATCGCTGACGCGTACGAGGCGCTGTCGATCGATGCACCGACGTGTGCGGATGCCGCCGAGTGGCTGGCCGCGGAGGCGGCGCCGAGCGAGGCCCGCGACGGGGCCGTGAGCAAGCTCGAGAACGCCGGCGAGGAGCCGATCGAGCCCCGGGTCCGGTTCGTCGACCGGAACGCGACCGAGGCGGCCTTCGAGGGACTCATCGAAGCCGTCGAGGGCGAGAAGCGCGTGTACGAAGGCCACATCGACGCTTTCGAGCTGGATCGGGCGGCGGCGGAGGAGCTCGCCCGCGAGGTCGAGGTCGAGCACGGCGGCTACGGCTTCCACCTGCCGTCCTCGATCTACCACCGGTTCATGACTGGCCTGACCGGCGGGAAGATGTCCTCCTCGGTGCCGGCGAGCCACATCAGCCTGCTCGACGACCCCGAGGACGGCTACGAGAAGGTCAAAGCCGCGACCACGGCCGGCCGGGAGACCGCGGAGCTCCAGCGCGAGCTCGGCGGCGAAGCGGACGAGTGTCCGGTGTACGAACTCTACGCCTACCTGCTCGCGGGTGACGACGACGAGTACGCTACCCGCGTCTACGACGAGTGCTACGGCGGCGAGCGGCTCTGCGGGGACTGTAAGGAGGAGGCCGCCGAGCTGATGCGGGAGTTCCTCGCCGAGCACCAGGAGAAGCGCGAGGAGCTGGAACCGGTCCTGGAATCGATGGACGTCGAGCTCGATTCGTCGCGGCAGCGCTGAGTCCCTGGCGCGTTCGGATCACCGGTTTCGGACGCCCGATCCGTCCCTGACCGATCGGCCGCTCTCGGGCCGGTCAGTTCAGGATCCAGAACGCGTAGTTGAGGTAGGCCGCGAAGGTCACCCAGAGGAGATAGGGCACCAGCAGCCCCGCCGCGCGCCGATCCACGCGGTCGAAGGTCCAGATGGTCGCCAGGATGGCGAGCCAGAGGGCGACGATGACGACGAGCCCGGCGCCGATCGATCGAGCGCCGAAGAACGCGGCCGACCAGCCCACGTTGAGGACGAAGTGTCCCGCGAACACCCACAGTCCACGGCGGGCGGCTGCGGCGTTCGGGCCCGGCAACTCGCGCCAGACGAGCCAGGCCGCGGCGCCCATCAGGGCAAAGAGGGCCGTCCAGACCGGACCGAAGACCCAGTTGGGCGGGGCGAGCGCCGGCTTCCGGAGCGTGCCGTACCACCCCTCGAGCCCGCTGGCGGTGAACACCGCGCCGGACGCCCCGACGAGTTCGCAGGCTAGCACCGCGAGCGCCAAGGTCACGAGCGGTCGACGCTCAGGGAGGGTCCGGAACGCCACGGTGGCCTCGCCCATCGGTCGGTCCCATCGGTCTCGATGGGGTAACGCTGCCGGTTCTCGACGGTGAGAAATGTTTTAGGTCAACGGGCGGGACATCGCAGGTATGCCAGTCGATGCCGACCCCGGCTGCGTCGCTCGCGAGCTGTTGGCGACCGCGGGGTTCGGCTTCTTCTTCGGCCGCTGAGGCGGCCGGCGGACGCCCCGGGGGGCGGGGCCGAAACCGGCCGCGATCGGCCGTTCACGACTCGCAAGCGCTAACTGACCCCCGTCAAGACACCAGGCAATGAAACTCCCGGACGCCCAGGTCGCGGTGCTGGAAGCCGCCAGCCCGACCGACGCGAACACGACTGAACAGCTCGCCGAGGAAACCGGTCTCGACCCGAATGCCGTGGCCGGCGCGGCGTTCGCCCTCGAAGCCGAGGGGCTCGTCGAGGTCGAGGCTCGAACCGACCGCCAGTACGCGCTCACCGACGAGGGCCGCGAGTACCTCCAGGACGGGCTCCCGGAGGTCCGCCTGTACGACGCCGCGCTGGCAGCCGGGGCCGCCGAGGAGGCCGTCCCGCTCGGTGACGTCATCGGCGAGAGCGGCCTCGAAGGCCCGGCCGTGGATATCGCCCTCTCGAACTACGCCCGCAAGGAGTACGGGACCATCGACGAGGGAGCGCTCCGGGCGGACGACGAGGCGGACCCCGACGCCGACCCGGAGGCGGCCGTCCTCGCCGCGATCGCCGAGGAATCGCCGGACGACCTGGAAGCGGCGGCGGAGGCCGTGATCGACCGGCTCGAAACTCGGGGCCTGCTAGCGGTCTCCGAACGCACGAGCCAGTCGGTTACTCTCACCGATGACGGGGTGACGGCCCTCATGGAAGGCGTGGAGGCGGCCGAGGGTGTCGATGCGGTCACGCCGGAGCTCATCACGAGCGGCCGCTGGCAGGAGGTCGAGTTCGCCGAGTACAACGTCGCGGCCGATGCGCCGACGGATCCGGCCGGTAACGTGCACCTGCTCCGGCAGACGGCCGAGCGGGTCAAGGACGTCCTCGTCGGCATGGGCTTCCAGGAAATGCAAGGGCCCCACGCGGACGCCGAGTTCTGGATCAACGACTGTCTGTTCATGCCTCAGGACCACCCCGCCCGGACCCACTGGGACCAGTTCGCCCTCGACGTTCCGCCGATGGCGGCGCTGCCGGACGACCTGATGGAGCGCGTCGAGTCAGCCCACCGCGAGGGCGTCGGTCCCGACGGCGACGGCTATCACTCCCCCTGGACCGAGGAGGTCGCGGCCGCGGTCGACCTCCGGGGCCATACGACCTCGCTGTCGATGCGCCATCTCTCGGGGTTCGCCAAGGGCGAGCTCGAGCCGCCCGAGCGGTACTTCTCCGTCGAGAAGGTCTACCGGAACGACACTATCGACGCGACCCACCTCCTGGAGTTCTTCCAGATCGAGGGCTGGGTGATGGCCGAGGACTTGTCGGTGCGGGACCTCATGGGCACGTTCACCGAGTTCTACGAGGCCTTCGGCATCACGGACATCGAGTTCAAGCCCCACTACAATCCCTACACCGAACCCTCCTTCGAGCTGTTCGGCACCCATCCAGAGACGGGCGAGCTCATCGAGATCGGGAACTCCGGGCTGTTCCGCGACGAGGTGCTCCGGCCCCTCGGCGTCGAGTGCGACGTCATGGCCTGGGGGCTGGCCTTCGAGCGGCTGCTGATGCTGATGTACGGCTTCGACGACATCCGGGACCTGCACGGAACGCTGGTCGATCTCGACTTCCTGCGGAACGCGGAGGCGGTGTACTGATGCCCGTCGTCGAAGTGGACCCCGACGAGCTGCGCCGGCTCACCGGGCACGACGAGAAGGACGAGGCCACGCTCCGGTCGGACCTGTTCGCGCTGGGGCTGGAGTACGAGGGCGAGACCGAGGACGGGGCCTTCCAGCTGGAGCTCGCCCCCGATCGCCTGGACCGCCTCTCGGTCGAGGGCGTCGCGCGATCGCTCCGCTATCAGTACGGCGACGACCGTGGCGTCGCGGTGCCGAACACCAACGCCCCGGACTGGACCTACGTCGTCGAGGAGGCCGTCCCCGACGAGCGGCCCTACGTGACCGGCGCCGTGATCCGCGGCGCGTCGCTTTCCGAGGCGGAGCTCCAGTCGCTGCTGCAGCTGCAGGAGAAGCTGCACGCCACCATGGGCCGAGATCGGGCGAAGGGGGCCATCGGCATCCACGACCTCACGATGCTGAAGGGCCAGGCGGCGGCCGACGACGAGTCGAACAGCATCACTTACACCGGGATCGATCCCGACGGCGACACGTTCGTGCCGCTGGATTCCGAGGCCGAAATGACACCCGGCGAGGTCCTCACCGAGCACCCGGTCGGCGACACGTACGCCCCCCTCGTCGAGGACTACGACCGGATGCCGGCGATCTATGACGCGATCGGCCTGTTCTCCTTCCCGCCGGTGATCAACGGCCGACGCACCGAGGTCGAGACCGAGTCCCGGGACCTGTTGGTCGAGCTCACCGGGACCGACCAGTGGACCATCGACCACATGTGCAACATCATCTGTTACGCGCTCGACGCCCGGGGCGCCACCATCGAGCGCGTGACGGTCGACTACCCGGACCGCGAGCTCGAGCGCCCGGACTTCACGGTCGACCACAAAACGGTCACCCACGACCGGATCGAGGGCATCCTGGGTATCGAGCTCGGCACCGATCAGGTGGTGGACCTCGGGGAACGATCCGGGTTGGACATCGAGCCGACGGGGGCCGACGCGTACGAGGTCGGGATCCCGCCCTACCGGGTCGACGTGCTCCATCCCCTCGACGTCATCGACGATCTGGGCCGGGCCTACGGTTTCAACGACCTGCAGCCCCGCTACCCGGACGTCTCGACGGTCGGGGGCCGACACGAGCGATCGCGCCTGGAGCGGGCGGCCCGGGAGGTGCTCGTAGGGCTCGGGTTCGAGGACCTGCTGAACTTCTACCTGATCGGCGAGGCCCCCAACTACGACCGGATGGGGATCGCGCCGGACTTCGAGGGCGTCGGCGGCGGCGATCCCGCACGGATCACCGAACCCTACTCG
Source organism: uncultured Halobacteriales archaeon (assembly GCA_964554565.1). GTDB lineage: Archaea > Halobacteriota > Halobacteria > Halobacteriales > Hikarchaeaceae > CAZKPC01. Next base: position 2,635 of record CAZKPC010000050.1, on the reverse strand, counting down.
GCGGACTACGCGATGCTCCGGACCTGGGCACTGCCGTCGCTCCTGCTCGTCCTCGAGCACAACACTCATCGGGCCTATCCACAGGACCTCGCCGAGATCGGCCTGGCCGCCAGGGTCGATCCGGAGACACCGACCGGCGTGGCGGAGTGGCGAACGGTGGCGGGCGTCCTCGCGCGCACCGACGCCTCCTACGAGGACGCCAAGGGCCGGCTCCAGGGGCTGGTCAAGCGGTTCGGCGCCGACCTTGAAACGCCGCCCACGGACCACCCGACGTTCATCGACGGGCGGGCGGCCGATGTGGTCCTGGACGGCGACGTCGCGGGCGTGATCGGCGAGATCGACCCGGCCGTCCTCGTCGAGCACGACCTCGAGCTGCCGGTGGCGGCCTTCGAGCTGCGCCTCGACGCCCTGGACTGACCCCGCTACTCCTCGTCGGTCCAGTAGTCAACGTCGTCGGCGATCCGGTAATAGCCCTCCAGGGTCCGGCCCTCGGAGTCGCCCGGAGCCCCACCGACGTATACGCCGAACTTCTCGGAGTCGGGATAGACGGTCACGTCGGGCTCGTTCATGGTGGCGACGACCAGGTACCGCAAGGGTTCGTCGCCGTCGTTGATGACCCGATGGGCTCCCCGCTCGTCCGCCGGGAACGCGACGTAGTCGCCGGGTTCGAGGGGCTCGGTCTCGCCGGCGATCCGGAGCGAGCCGTGGCCCTCCAACACGAACAGGGCCTCGGCATTAGCCGTGTGGTAGTGGTAGGGCCACGCCCGGCGCCCGGGCGGCAGCTCGTAGAGGCTACAGCCCAGGTCCTCCCCGCCGGCGGCCGCCGCCAGCTGCTTCCGTCGCCAGGCGGCGCCGTCCCGCTCCACGGTCGTCCAGTCGAGATCGGCTTCGTTCACCTTGCCCATGCCGCGACAAGGCGCGGGTGGCGCAAAAATGCCGCCGCCGGAGCCGTCCCAGCTCCCTACGCATCGGCAGCAGTGGGCCCCCGGCGGTTCCGCCCGTCGTCAGGCAGCCTGACGACTCGCGTGCCGGAGAGCCGGTTGAACAGCCGCTGGCCCTCGCCGGGCCTGGCGAGCAGCCCGATCAGGACGTCCAACGGGAGGAGGAACGCCTTCCCGAACGCCTGGACCGCGGCCGGGAGGAAGTCGGGCGGGTGGCCGTCCTCGGCCACGACTTCGAGCTTTAGGGCCATCTTGCCCGGGGACTGGCCGGTGTTGGCCTCGAACAGCGTCCAATAGGCGAACAGCAGGATCGTGTGTTGACCCGCTTCGAGCGGGTTGGAGAGGGTGACCAGCCCGGTTCCGACGTTCAGGAGGTCGCCGAACACGGCGATCAGCGCCCCGAGCAGGAGCAGGTCCACGAGCCACGCGCCGATGCGGGCCGTCCAGGGGGCGGTCGCCAGGCCGTCAATCGCCGAATCGCTCATCGGCTGTTCCGACCCGGGGTGGGGGCTAATAGCTACCTGGTCCGAGCCGGTTGGCGGGCCGGCCGACCGGACTACAGGTCAGCTCCGATCGCCGCCTCGACGTCATCGAAGCCGTCGCGCTCCAGTAGCGTGGCGAGGCCGCGATTGATCGCTGTCGCGATCCGGGGGCCGCGGTAGACCAGGCCGGTGTAGAGCTGCACCAGCGAGGCTCCAGCTCGGATCTTCCGGTAGGCGTCGGCCGCGGTGAACACCCCGCCGACGCCGATGACCGGCCGATCGAACCGCTCGGCCACGAACCGGACGAGTTCCGTCGAGCGCGGTTCGATCGGCCGGCCGGAGAGCCCGCCGGATTCGTGACGGCGCGGGCTGGACAGCGAGCCGGGGCGGGCCGTCGTCGTGTTCGTCGCGATGATTCCGGCCAGCTCCAGCTCCTCGGCGATCTGGATCACGTCCACGACCGTCGGTTCGTCCAGGTCCGGCGACAGCTTCACCAGGAGTCGGTCGGCGCCGGCCCCCTGCAAGGTTTCCAGGAGCTCGGTCAACGGCGCCCGATTCTGGAGGTCCCGGAGGCCCTCCGTGTTGGGGCTCGACACGTTCACGACGACGAAGTCGGCATGGGGCGCGACCTGCTCGTAGCTGTGGCGGTAGTCGGCCGGCGCTTCGGCCTGGGGCGTCTCTTTCGACTTCCCGATATTGACGCCGAGCGGCACGGCCGGGGTCGGCCCGTCCGCTAACCGTTCGGCCACGGCCTCGGCCCCCTCGTTGTTGAACCCCATCCGGTTGATCAACGCCTCGTCGTCGACCAGCCGGAACAGCCGTGGCCGTGGATTCCCGGCCTGGGGCTCGGCGGTGACGGCTCCGACCTCGACGTGCCCGAACCCGAGCGTGTTCAGGATCGCGGGCATCCGGGCGTTCTTGTCGAAGCCGGCGGCCACCCCGACGGGGTTCGGGAACGCGAGCCCCATCGTCTCGACGGACAGCCGTTCGTCCCGGAACTGGTAGCGCCTGGCGAGCGCCTGCTCGATCGGCGTGTCCTGGGCCGCGGCGAGGGCTGCCGTGACGAGCTCGTGGGCGCGTTCGGCCGGCAGTGAGAAGAGCAGCGGTTTCAGCAGGCGGTAGGGGTTCATCCCCGGCGTGTTTGCGGGGTCAGAAGTCGTGCTCGACCTCGTCCTGGTCGGCCTTCTGGATGATGATCTTGTCCTCGCGGAC
>CAZKPC010000049.1:0-13477 GCA_964554565.1 uncultured Halobacteriales archaeon | reverse complement strand
GCTTCGAGATGGCCCCGATGTGGTCGAGGTGGCCGTGCGTCGGCACGATGGCCTTCACGTCCCCCTCGAGCTGGGACATGACCCGGTCATCCGGGATGGCCCCCATGTCGATCAGGTCCAGGCTATGCATCCGTTCGGTTTCGACGTTGTCGTGGATGAGGACCTTCGACAGGTTCAGGCCCATGTCGAAGATGACGATCTCGTCGCCGGCCCGCACGGCAGTCATCTGCCGGCCGACCTCCTCGTAGCCGCCGATAGTTGCGATTTCGATTTCCATGGTTGTCGCTCCGAGAGGAGCCGCCCGAACGAACCGTCGGAGTGGTCGGCGGCAGAGCCAGAGGCTCGCCAGCGCCCACGATCAGTTCCCTGGGCGACTTGACGCTCGGTTACGGCTCCCTGCGGGCTCCGTCGTTAAAAGCTGTCTGAAACGGCTCGGGCACCGAGAAGACGGCTGGATAACCGCTGCGCGCCAAACTGGACGGTCCCCGGCCCTCCAACAGCGACTACCGAACTCGGGTTCCGGGCGACTCCCCCGCGAGGAACGCGTCGAGGTCGTCGAGCCCGAAAACGTCCGCAGGTGCCTCGAGCTCGAGTAGAGCCCGGACCTTACCGGCCATGCCGCCAGTGACGTCCGTGGTGTCCGCCTCGCCGATCAGGTGTTCGACGTCCTCGATGGCCTCGATGCCCTCGATCGGTGCGCCGTCCTCGTCCAGCACCCCGGAAACCGTCGAACAGAGGCCGACCCGATCGACGTCGAGGAAGCCGGCGATGGACGACACGATCTCGTCGCCGCTGAGGATCGTCGCGCCGTGCTCGCGATGCCCCACGATGTCCCCATGGAGCACCGGCACGAAGCCCTCGGCGAGGAGGGTTTCGACCGGCTCGGCGGCCAGCGACAGGCATCCGTCGCTCCCACGGGCGGCGGCCGAGAGCGGCCGGCCGGGTACGGCCGGAACCCCGTGGCCTGCCAACCGGTCGATGACGGCTTCGTTCAGCCGGCCCATGGCTGCGTGGATCTCCCTGACGGCCGTCGCGTCCCGGGTCCCGGCCGTGTGACTGACGTCGTGGGCGGCGGCCGCGGCATGGCCGAAGGAACCGCCGCCGTGGACCAGGACCAATCGCTCGAGATCGGCCGCGGCGATCGAGTCGACGGCGCGTTCGATCGCGGGGTGATCGAGCGTCTCCGGCTGGTCCTTCTGCGTGATGACGCTGCCGCCGAGCTTCAGAACGACGGTCATTGGGATCGGACCCCCGCCTCGTCGAGTCGAGCAGGGAAGGCCGACTCGCAGGCGGGCGAGTCGGCGAGCGCCTGTCGGGTCGCGTCACCGTTGTCCAAGGCAACGATGCAGCCGGCCCCGCCGGCCCCGGTGAGTTTCGCCCCGATCGCGCCGGCCTCGCGAGCCTGCCAGACCATCGCATCCAGCGACGGGCCGGAGACGCCCAGCGACGACAACAACCCGTGGTTGACGTCCATCAGGCGACCGACTTCCGGGACATCCCCGCGCGCCAAGAGATCCTCACCGGTGCGCACGAGCTCGCCGATAGCTTCGATGGTGTCGGCCATGAACCCGTACTGGTCCGTCAGCGACCGGACAGCCGTGACCAGCTCGGCCGTATCGCCGGAGCCGCCATCGTACCCGATCACGAAGGGCAGGTCCGGGGCCTCGATCCCGCGACAGTCGTCGCCCTCGACCCGCACGGCCCCGCCCGTGGCGGCGCAGAAGGTGTCGGCCCGAGAAGCCTGGCCGTCCTGGGCTTCGAGCTCCACTTCGTAAGCCAGATCGGCGATCGTCCTCGGATCGAGTGGGGACCCACAGGCCCGAACGGCGGCGTCGAGGGTCGCTACCGTGACCGCCGCCGACGAGCCGAGGCCGGCCCCGATCGGCAGCTCGCTCTCGATCGCGACATCGAACCCCTGATTCTCCGCCTCACAAGCCTCACAAGCCGCTTCGATCGCCCCGGCGACGTATCTGAGTGCGTGCGGAGCCGATCCCGCGCCGTCGTCTCCATCGACGGAGTATTCGATCCGTTCCGTCTCGATAGGCAGGGCGGGCGCTGTGACCGACACGAGATCGTCGGCCCGGCGTTCGACAGCCGCCCGGGCCCGACGCTCGATCGCACACGGGACAGCCGGCTCGCCGTAAACCACGGCGTGTTCGCCGAAGAGATAGACCTTCCCGGGCGCGCTCGACACCGGCATTCGGCTGACACGCGTGGCGGTTCGGCTTAAAAGATGGCGTCCGCCTGCGGAGGTTCGAGCGACACCACTGACGACTCGGGGAGCCGCCTAGATCTCCTCGAAGTCCTCGAGGGCGTAGGTCGGCTCCGCGCCGCGACGGTCCAGCGTCTCGTTGGCCAGCAGCCAGTACACGACCGACAGGGCCTTCCGGCCCTTGTTGTTCGTCGGGATGACGAGATCGACGTTCGAGGTCGTGTTGTTCGAGTCGCACATCGCGATGACCGGGATGCCGACCGTGATGGCCTCGGTCACCGCCTGCGAGTCGCCGATCGGGTCCGTCACCACGACCACGTCCGGCTCGATGTAGCCCTCGTACTGCGGGTTGGTCAGCGTCCCGGGGATGAACCGCCCGGTCCGCGCCCGGGCACCGATGGCCTCGGCGAACTTCTCGGCCGGGAAGCGACCGTACTGCCGGGAGGCGGTCACGAGGATGCCCTCCGGCGGGTAGTTCGCCAGGAAGTCCGCCGCCGTTCGGATCCGCGAGTCCGTCTTCGAGATGTCCAGGACGTACAGCCCGTCGGTGCGGACCCGGTGGATGAACCGCTCCATGTCCTTGGTATTCTGCTGGGTCCCGATGTGGATGCCCGCGCCGAGGTAGTCCTCGACCGGGATCAGGAGGTCCGCCTCCTCGTCGGAGAGCACGTCCTCGTCCATGGCCGGCCCCGTGGGCTCGTCCGCAGGTTCGTCCGCGGCCTCGGTCTCTTCAACCTCGGCCGACCGTTCGTCCGCGCCCGAGTCGTCGGGCTCGTCGTTCGGGTCGACCTCGACTGCCTCGGCCGCCCCGGTGTCAGTGGATTCGTCGTCAGTCATAGTGCTGCCTCGTGTTCGATCCGGATCAGCTCGTTGAGCTTCGCGGTCCGCTCGCCGCCCACGGCGCCGGTTTTGAGGAACGGCGCATCGGTCGCCACGGCGAGGTGGGCGATCGTGGTGTCCTCGGTCTCGCCGCTGCGGTGGGACACGACCGGCCGGTACCCGGCCCGCCGCCCGACCTCGACGGCGTCGACCGCGTCGGAGAGCGTCCCGATCTGGTTCGGCTTGATCAGGACCGCGTTCCCCGCGCCGACCTCGATCCCACGCTCGAGCCGCTCGACGTTGGTGGCGAAGAGGTCGTCGCCGCAGACGACCGTTCGGTCGCCGACCCGGTCCGTCAACTCGGCGAAGCCCGCGAAGTCGTCCTCCTCCAACGGGTCCTCGAGGTACGCCAGGTCGTGCTCCTCCACCAGCTCGACCATGTAGTCGACCTGTTCTGCGGGCGTGCGATCGACCGCGTCGTACCGGTAGACCTCGGTCTCGGGATCGTACAGTTCCGAGGCCGCGACGTCCAGGCCGAGGCCGATCTCGAAGCCGAACGCGTCGCCCACCGCCGTCGTCGCCGCGGCGAGGATCTCCAACGCGTCCGCATCATCGATCCCGCGGGGCGCCCAGGCCCCCTCGTCGCCCTTGTTCGCCGGGACGCCGCGCTCGACCAGGATCTCGCCGACCTCCGCGTGGACGGCGGCGTTCGCGAACACCGCGTCGACCGCGCTCGGCGCGCCCGACGGGACCGCGTGGAACTCCTGGATGTTGGTGGCGCCCTCGGCGTGTTCGCCGCCCCCGATCACGTTCCCGAGCGGCACCGGGAAGTTCTCGCCGCGGAAGGCCCCGCCGAGGTGTTGGTAAAGGGGGATCCGGAGCAGGTCGGCCGCCGCCTTCCCCGCGGCCATGCTGATGGCCACGGCGCTGTTCGCCCCGATCGTCGAGAAGTCCGCCGTGCCGTCCGCGGCCCGGAGCGCGGCGTCGACCTCCCGCTGATCGCCCGCGAAACACTGGCCCTCGAGCCGCGGGACGGCGTGTTCCCGTGCGGCCGCGATGGCCTCGTCCGGCGGCCGCTCCACGGCCTCGTGCTCACCGGTACTCGCCCCGCTGGGGGCGATCGCCCGGCCGAAGCCGCCGGATTCCGTCCGGACGTCGGCCTCGACCGTCCCGTCGCCTCGGGAATCGAGCACGCGGCGGAGCCGAACGTCCTCGATCCTGGACATCCTCACTCGGCCGTCCGTCCCCGCCGTCGGTTCACCGTGAACGGCAGCACGTCCGCATCGTATTCCTCCGCCGCGATGAGGATGGGCTCGGATTGGTCAGTCTCGATGAGCACCGGCGCGCCGTAGGCGATCTGGAGGGCGCGGGCCCCGATGATGCGGGCCTTCTCGTAGCGGTTGTGGTGTTGTTGCATCACTGGTAGGGGGAGACCACGTCGACGAGGTCGGTGTGCGAGACGAACATGCGGCGACAGCAGTACCGGTCGATGCCGAGGTCGTCGAGGACCTCCTCGGGCAGTTCGTCGCCGTCGTGTGGCTCGGCGCGTTCGGTGTACTCGTCCCAATGCTCCCCGATGACTTTCCCGCAGGTGAAACAGCGGACTGGTATCATCATGGGTGGATCACCGGTAGGACTTCTGGTAGCGGGCCCGGGCGCCGGGGCCGCCCCACTTCTTCGATTCGCGTTGGCGGACGTCGTTCACCAGCAGGGTCCGATCGAACGTCATGAACGCGTCCCGGAGCTCCATGTCGCCGGTGAACTCGACAAGTCCACGCGCGATGGCGGTGCGGACCGCGTCAGCCTGCCCGCTGATCCCGCCGCCGTCAACGGTGACCGAGATGTCGACCTCGTCCCTGAGTTCCTCGCTCGCGATCCGGAACGGTTCCTGCATCTTCAGCCGGGAGGTCTCGGGGTCGACCAGTTCGATCGGTCGGCCGTTGATCCGGACCCGTCCGTCGCCGTCGCGGACCGTGGCGCGAGCGATAGCCGTCTTCTTCTTGCCGCTGGTGTTCGTTACCATGTGACGTTCGCTCCGATCTGTTTCGAGACCTCGCCCAGCTGGATGAACCGGATGTTCGAGAGCCGATCCAGGGAAGTGTCCTCGAGCTGCTCGGCCTCCTCGTAGGGGTTCCCGACGTAGGTCCGGACGCTCTCGAAGGCTTCCCGACCGCGGTCGGTCCGGTGGGGCAGCATGCCGCGGATCGTCCGCTTCATGATGCCGTCGGGTCGTTTGGGGTAGTTCGGCCCGCGGTCCGACCCGATCTCGGTCCGCTTGCGGTACTTCTCGACGACGTCGCGCTCGTCTCCGGTGATCACCAGCTGCTCGGTGTTTACGACCGCGACGGAGTCGCCCTCGAGGGCGTGCTCGGCGACCTGACTGGCGACCCGGCCGAGGATGCAGCCGGCCCCGTCGACGACGAGGTCGGCGTCGAACTCCGCGACGCTCATCGGACCACCCGGACGTCGGTCCCTTCCGGGTTGCGTTCGATCGCCTGTTCTAGCGGGATCGCCTCGCCGTCGGCATCGCGGATCTTCTCCGCGGCCGAGTTGGAGAAGTCGACGGCCGCGACGGTGTACCCGGTCCGGACGACGCCGGAACCGAGCACCTTGCCGGGGACGACGACGGTCTCCTCCTCGCGGGCGTAGCGGTCGATCCGGCCGAGGTTGACCTCGGCGTGAGTGCGCCGCGGTTTCTCGAGCCGGGCCGCCACGTCCTGCCAGACGCCGCTGCCGGTCTCCCGGGCGACGCCTTTCAGCTCGGCGATGAGGTTGGTCAGTCGTGGGCTCGCTTTGCTCATTGGCTTAGGAAAACGGTGGAGTGCAGGGAGCAGGATTCGAACCTGCGGACCCCTACGGGACGGCGCCCTGAACGCCGCGCCGTTGACCTGACTTGGCTATCCCTGCACGCGAATCGTGGTTGTCCGTCCCCCCTCAAACGGGTTTCGGTTCCGCCGGTCGAGCCGCTCGGGGTCGAGCGATCGGCCGGGGACTGGATGTGGGGGGACATTGGTCGTTACAGCTGAACGGCGGCTTCGAGTTCGTCGGCGCGGTCAGCCAGCGACCGGGCGGCGGCCGTGAAGAGGTCGTCGACCGACATCGAGCCGTCCGTCTCCACGTGGAAGACGAACGCGCCGGGGACTTCCTCGACGCTCACGGTCTGCTCCGGATAGCGGTTCGTGATGTCGTTGCCGAAGTCCTCGGCAGGGACGAGCTCACCGTCGTCCTCGATGACGCCACGGACGATCTGGGGGTCGCGGTCCCCGTACTCGTCGAGCTCGCCCTCGACCTCGACCCGCTGGAGGTGCCGGTAGCCGACAGCCACGCCGCCCTGGTGCTTGGCGTGGTTCCGACCGCGGTCGAGGACGGCTTCGGCCTCGAAGGCCAGCCGCTGGTTTTCCTTCAGCTCGATGATCGGGATGTTCTCCTCCGCGGGCCGGACGAGGTCGTCCGAGGACTCGATGTCGCCGGAGTAGGCTGTCGCCGGGCCCTCAACGTCGAGCGCCAGGGTGACGCCCTCGCCGGGCTCGAACTCGTCGATCGGCGCGGTCAGCGGGACGAGCCCGAGCCGCAGGCCGATCATCTCGTCGAACATGACGCTGGTGTTCTCGGTGACCCGCACGGTATCGATGGCCACCGTCGGGACGTCCGCTAACATCGCCCGGCGCACCCCGTTCGCGAACGCGGGGGTCAGCCCCCTGACGACGAACCGGGCGTTCCGCTCGTCCCGTTCGATGACCTCGACCTCGTAGCCCTCGGCCATGTCAGTTCCCCGGCCGCGGCGCGCGGCCGCCATCGTGTGGATGTGGTGTGACGTCCTCGATCCGGCCGATCTCGAGGCCGGCGCGGGCCAGGGCCCGAATCGTCGCCTGGGCGCCCGGCCCGGGGCCGGTCCGGGTATTGCCACCCGGGCCCCGAACGCGGACGTGCACGCCCTCGATCCCTTGGGCCTGGACGTCCTCGGCGACCTGCTCGGCCATCTGCATGGCCGCATACGGCGAGGCCTCGTCCCGGTTCTGCTTCACGACCGACCCGCCGCTCGACTTGGCCAGGGTTTCGGCCCCGGTCTCGTCGGTGACGGTGATCAGCGTGTTGTTGTAGGACGCGTGAACGTGGGCGATGCCCCACTGAGCGGCCGCCTCCTCTTCGCTCATTGTTCCGCCTCCGTGCGCTCGGGATGCAGCTCGTCGGCGAGCGGGCTGTGGGTGTCGTACTCGATGGTGTCCTCCTCGGCGACGGAGACGGTATACGACGGCGTGCGGACCCGCCGCCCGTCGACCGTGATGTGGCCGTGACTGACGAACTGTCGGGCCTGCTTGGGCGTGTTCGCCAGCCCGTGTCGGTAAACCACGGTCTGGAGCCGCCGTTCGAGGATGTCGGAGACATCCAGGGCCAGGACGGCCCCGAGGCCGTCCGACTCCCCCAGGATACCGTTCCGCCTGAGCCGGTCCAGGAACGGTTCGGCCTCGCCGCCCTCGTCGACGAATTGCGCCAGGAGGCTCCGCGCCTCCCGACGGTAGGAACGCAGTTCGGACTGGGCGCGCCAGACCTCCTCCTTGTTCTTCAACCCGTACCGGCCGATCAGGTCACGCTCCTCGGCGATCCGCCCACCCTGGTAGGGGTGGTTCGGCGTCTCGTAGGACTTGGTGGTGCTTCCGAGCGGCATTATTCGTCCTCACCTTCTTCCTCTTCGGCCTCTTCCCGGATGCGCTCGACGTTCACGCCGACCGTACCTTCGCTCCGTCCCGTCGACTTCGTCCGCTGGCCGCGGACCTTCTGGCCGCGTCGGTGACGGATGCCCTTGTAGGAGCCGATCTTCTGCATCCGATTGACGTCCTGCTGGCGGACGAGCTCGACGTCGTTGCCGATCACGTGAACGGTTTCTCCGGTGAAATAGTCCTTCCGGCGGTTGGCGAGCCAGTCCGGGACGTCCTCGGCATACGATTCGACCTCTTCGACGATCGTGTCGATCGTCTCGTCGTCGAGGGCGCCGAACGTCTGACGGCGATCGACGCCGACCTCCCGGGCGATCACCCGGGCGGTGCGGCGGCCGACCCCGTCGAGGCCGCTCAGGGCGCGCTCCACAGTGGCCGTCCCGTCCAGGTCGGTCTGCCCGATCCGGACGAAGTATCTGAGGTCCTCGTCTTGGGGTTCGTCTTCCGTGCTCATGTGTTGGCTGGTGTCCGGCGTCGGCCGCGGGCGTTCGAGACGTCGAGGCGGGGATTCGAACCCCGGAGGCTTGACGCCACAGAGTTAGCAACCCTGCGCCTTGGGCCAGACTTGGCTACCTCGACTCGCGATGTCTCGTCGCCCTTGCGGACTCGGGGCGCCGCACCCCTGCAGTGGTATTGCGATTATCGGTACCCGATACCGGTATTTAAGCCCAACGAATCGGCAGGCGCCACGATTCCGCCGCTAGCGTGGGTCTACCGGTCGCCATCACCGACCTCCCCCGAACCGAACAAGGCCTCGAGAGACGTCAGTCGGACATCGCCTCGACGCCATCGCTACCGTCCGAGTACTCGTAGGGCGTCCGGTCGCCCTCCACGTCCATGTACTCCTCGTTGAACACCCACTCGCCATCCTCGTTCTTCACCATGTATTCGCCGTAGTAGGGCACCCGCTCGTCGACGGTCTCGATGAGCGCCTGCCGCATCTCGGCCCTCGTCCGGTCGCCGAGGGATTTCAGGTCGTCGTTGCGGTTGAGACAGCCCTTGAGGTAGCCGTCGTGGGTGACTCGGACGCGATGGCAGTTCGCACAGAACTCCGCGTTCTCGACGGGGTCGACCACTTCGACCATCCCGCCGTCGATGAAATATCGGCGGCGGTCGTGCATCTCGCGCTGTTCGATCCGATCGGCCTCGTCGGCCAGCCAGTCGTGGACGCGTTCGATATCGATCGCCCACTCGGGATGGCCCGCCAGCTCTGGCATGTACTCGATGAGCTGGAGTTGGAGGCCGTCGTTCTCGGCCACGTGATCGACCATGCCCGGCACGTACCCGGCAGTCGGCTCGAACACGACCATGTTGAGCTTGACCGGTGCGAGGCCGGCATCCAACGCGGCTTGAACGCCTTCCATTACCCGGTCGTACGCCCCGCTCTTGGTGAGCTCGGCGAACGCCTCCGGCTCCATCGCGTCCTGAGAGACGTTGACGCGTTCGAGGCCGGCGTCCACGAGATCCTCGGCCCGCCCGGGGAGGAACGTGCCGTTGGTCGTGATCGAGGTCTCCATCCCCGCAGGGGCCCGCCGCACGATCTCCTCGAGGTCCTGTCGCAGCATCGGCTCGCCGCCCGTCAGCTTCACCGCATCCACGTCGAACTCAGCCGCGACCTCCAGGAACCGGACGACCTCATCGGTGCTGAGTTCGTCCTCGGCGGGCTCCATCGGGCCCCTCGTATCGCCGAGGCCCTCGTTGTGACAATAGACACAGTCGAAGTTACACCGGTCCGTCAGCGAGACCCGGACCCCCGTCAGCTCACGGCCGAACGAGTCCTCCAGCATCTGATCGATTGTTCGGGTGGTCGTTGTTAAACCTGTCTCCCGGTTCTAGCCGAACCCGGTTAACATACGTGCTCAGTCGGCGGCCGCGGTCACGACGCCGCCGTCCTGTGTGATCCCGATCTCGACCGGCTCAGTGAGCCGCCGACCGTCCAGTTGGTCTCGCAGTTGCACGTGCAGGTAGGCCGCCAGCTCCGGGTCGCTGAAGGTAATCTTGACCCCGGCATCGTCGCCAGCGGTGTAGATTGCGTCGACCACGTCCCGGAGGTGGACCCCGGCGTCCTGTCTGAACCAGACGTCGGTTTCGATTCGGTCGGCCATCTCGACGGTTCGGCGCGCACGCTCGACGTTGTCGCGGGCGGCCTGCTCGATCGCGCTGATGTTCGGGACCGAAGTGTCGAGCCGATCGGCGATCTCGCGCTGGGTGAGGCCATCAGTACGGAGCCGCAGGATCTCGGCCTGGCGTTCGGTCAGGAAGGTCTCGTCCACACGGTCGCCGCCGTCAGCCATCGAGTGGTTAAACGGGTTCATTTAACATAATTGTTTCCGCCGTTCGCCGGTCCGGCGACCGGAGCCCCGAACTCGCCAGCGGGGACACAACCCTTATCCACGGCTCCGGGATATCAGCGCCATGGACGCGAGCGAGGTCCGCGAACGGCTCCGGGCGGTCGAGGACCCGGCTCTGGGCGACGATATTGTTTCGCTCGGGCTCGTCAACGAGGTTTCCGTTACGGACGGTGTTGCCGAGGTGTCCCTCGCGCTCGGGGCGCCCTATTCGCCGGGGGAATCAGCGATCGCCGACGAGGTCCGGTCGGTCCTCACTGAGGCCGGACTCGAGGCGGACCTCTCGGCCGACATCGACCGGGATCGTTCGTCGGAGGACCCGGTCCTCCCGGCGGTGGAAAACGTGGTCGTGGTGGCGTCGGGCAAAGGCGGCGTCGGCAAAAGCACCGTCGCGGTCAACATCGCGGCCGGTTTGGCGGACCGGGGCGCCCGTGTCGGGCTGTTCGATGCTGACGTCTACGGGCCCAACGTCCCGCGGATGGTGGGGGCCGACGAAGGGCCCCAGGCCACTGGGGAAGGGATGATCATCCCGCCGGAGCAGTACGGGGTGAAGCTGACCAGCATGGCCTTCCTCGTGGGCCCTGACGATCCGGTCATCTGGCGGGGGCCGATGGTCCACAAAGTGCTCACTCAGCTCGTGGAGGACGTGGAGTGGGGGGCCCTCGACTACCTGATCGTCGATCTCCCTCCCGGGACTGGCGACACCCAGCTGACAGTGCTGCAGACCCTGCCGATCGCCGGCGCCGTCATCGTGACGACGCCGCAAGCGGTGGCCGTCGACGACGCTCGGAAGGGGCTCGAGATGTTCGGGCGCCACGACACGCCCGTCCTCGGCGTCGTCGAGAACATGAGTTCCTTCGTCTGTCCGGATTGCGGGGGCCAGCACGACATCTTCGGCCGCGGCGGCGGCGAAGCGTTCGCCCAGGAAGAGGAGATGCCCTTCCTCGGCTCGGTGCCGCTCGATCCGCGGGTGCGGACCGGCGGCGATGAGGGGGCGCCGGCCGTGCTGGCTGAGGATCTGCCGGCGGGGCAAGCGTTCCGTGACCTCACGGCCAACGTCGCCGATAACGTCGGGATCGTGGCCCGTCGACGACATGCTGAGTCGACCCCGTCAGTCGAGGCCTCCTGAAACCGCTGACGTAGTGCCGCTGAACGCGCGTGAGGATTTGACGCCGGAACAGTGATCCAGGGCGAGGATGGGGCTCCGACCCGGCCAATGATCACGGTTTTACCGGGGCCAGCGGGGAGTCCTTCACAATCAATAAATGTTAACTCATGACAAAGGATTAGTCGCTCCGCCCCCAACTCCCGCGTACGTTGGCCTTCGGGCCGTGACCTCCAATGCCTGACGAAATCATCTGGCGAATCGCGGGTGGTTCCGGGGACGGGATCGACTCGACGAGCCAGAACTTCGCCAAAGCCCTGATGCGGTCGGGGCTGCACGTCTTCACGCATCGCCACTACCCCTCGCGGATCCGTGGCGGCCACACCTACGCCGAGATCCGGGCCGCCGCCGAACCCGTCCAATCCAGGGGCGACGGATACAACTTCCTGCTGGCCCTCGGTGACTCGTTCGGCCGGAGCCAGACGGGCGAACACGCCGTCTACGGCAACGAGGAGATCAAGCCGCTGAGCGAGAACCTCGATGACCTCCGTGAGGGCGGTGTAATCGTTTACGACGAGGGGTTGATCGACGTCGCCGACATCGAGGACTTCGATGAACGCGTCGACCGGAACGACTGGCACGTCTACCCGCTCGATCTCAGGGGGTTGGCGCGCGACGTCGGCCGGGAAGTGATGCGGAACACGGCCGGCGTCGGCGCCACCGCCGCCATCATCGGCATGGACCTGGAGCCGATCGAGGACCTGATGGCCGATGCGATGAGCGGCGAGGCCCTCGAACAGAACCTGGAGATCCTCGAGACGGCGCACCGGACCGTTCGCGAGGACTACGACGCCGACGCGCCGGACCTGACGGTCCCCTCCGGCTCACACCAGGAGGAACAGGTGCTGGTCTCGGGGAGCCACGCCATCGCCTACGGCGCCCTGGACGAGGGCTGTCGGTTCATCTCCGGGTACCCGATGACGCCCTGGACCGACGTGTTCACCATCATGAGTCAACGGCTACCGCAGGTCGGGGGTATCTCCGAGCAGGTCGAGGACGAGATCGCGGCCGCCTCGCTGGCCGTCGGCGCCTCCCATGCCGGGGTCAAGGCGATGTCCGGATCCTCCGGCGGCGGCTTCGCGTTGATGTCCGAACCCCTCGGGATGGCGGAGATGGTCGAGGAGCCGGTAGTCCTCATCGAGGCGATGCGGGCCGGCCCATCGACCGGGATGCCGACCAAGACCGAGCAGGGCGACCTCGAGCACGTCCTCTATACCAGCCAGGGCGACTCGACCCGGGTCGTGTTGGCCCCGGGGACCCCGAAAGAAGCCTACGAGCAGGCCCGGCTGGCCTTCCGCATCGCCTACGACTTCAACGTCCCGACGATCCTGGTGTACGATCAGAAGCTCGGCGGCGAGCTCCGGAACATCGACGAGTCGTTCTTCGACCGGGAGCCGAACCCCGCCATGGGCGGCACCCTGACACAGGAGGAGATCGCGACCGCCCCCCACCATCCGACGGGGAAGTTCGAGCGGTACAGCTATGACGCCGAGGACGGGGTCAGTCCCCGAACGATCCCGGGCCAGAAGGACGGCCGCTTCCTCGCGTCGGGCAACGAACACTGGCCCTCGGGGCACATCTCCGAGGACACGACCAACCGGGTCATCCAGAACGACCGGCGGTTCTCGAAGTACGAGTCCGTCCGGGCGTTCCTCGACGACCAGTCGGAGTCCAACCAGACCTCCTACGGCCCGGAAGCGGCCGACTACGGGATCCTGACCTGGGGGTCGAACCAGGGGACGGTCGAGGAGGCCGTCGATCGGCTCAACGCCGACGGTGATCGCGTGAAGGCCCTCTCGGTCAGCGATCTGCGGCCGTTCCCGGAGGAGCAGGTGGCCGACTTCCTCGAGAGCGTCGACGAGGCGCTGGTCGTCGAGATGAACGCCACCGGCCAGTTCCGGGGGTTGGTCCAGCGCGAACTGGGCCGGTACGGCGATCGGCTCTACAGCCTCCTGAAGTACGACGGCGAACCGTTCGAACCCGCGGAGATCGTCGACGGGTTCGAGACCAGGCTCGACGACGGCGTCGAGACCCAACCGGAGTTCAACACGCGGATGGAGCCCGCGGCAGGTGATTAACCAATGAGCACGTTCAGCGCGATCGGCGAGCACGCGGAGATCGAATCGGACGACTTCACGCCGGGGATCGAACCGCAGGCCACGTGGTGTCCGGGCTGTGGCGACTTCGCGGTCCTGAAGGCGCTCAAACAGGCCATGCC
>CAZKPC010000048.1:0-13617 GCA_964554565.1 uncultured Halobacteriales archaeon | reverse complement strand
ACGATGCGAGCAGTCCGTTTCCACGAACACGGCGGCCCGGAAGTGTTGCAGGTCGACGAGATCGAGCGCCCGGCGGTCGGCTCCCACCGCGTCCTCGTCGAGGTGGAGGCGGCCGGTGTGAATCCGGTCGATACCTACTATCGAGAGGGTGGTTACGACGTCTTCGAACTCCCGTACACGCCCGGGGTGGACGTGGCTGGAACCGTGGTCGAATCCGGCGGCCACGTGTCCGGTTTCGAGCCCGGCGATCGCGTTTTCGGCACGGGACTCGGCGGGAACTATCACGGCGCGTATGCCGAGTACGTCTCGGTGCCCTCGAGTAGAGTGGTGGCGCTCCCGGGCGACGTCGATATGACCGAAGCCGGGGCGGCAGGGGTCGTCGCGGTCACTGCCTGGCGGGCCCTCTACGACCACGCGGCGCTGCGGCCGGCGGAACAGTGCCTGGTCCACGGCGGCAGTGGCGGTGTCGGCCACGCGGCCGTTCAGCTCGCCGATGCAGTCGCGGCCGACGTCATCGCGACAGCGGCGCCGGAATACCACGATCAGATCGCCGCGCTCGGGGCCGATGTCGTCCTCGATTACGGGCGCAACGACCTCGCGGAGGCTATCCGCGACGCGAGCGATGGCGGCGTGGACGTCGTCCTGGACCACCGGCTGGACGACTACCTGCAGTTCGATGCGGGCGTGGCGGCCACCGGGGCCTCGGTCGTGGGGATCGGGGAGAACGACCCGCAGGTCGGCTTCGAGAACGTGGGCGCCGCGCGATCGAAGGACGTCAGCTACCACTTCATGAGCATGTTCAATACACCCGATCTCCGGGAACCGCTCCGTGGGATCGCCCGGCTCCTGGCGACCGGTGACCTGTCGATCGAGGTGGCCCGGACCTACGACCTCGAGGAGGCCGCCAGCGCGCACCGAAGCGTCCTCGGGGATAGCGTGCTCGGGAAGCACGTCGTCACGCCGTAGTCCCGGGTCAGCACCAGCACTTAACCGATCGACGGTCCAACGGAAACCCATGTCAGCCGAGTACGACTTCGCCGAGCAGGTGGCCGTCGTGACCGGGGCATCCGGAGCGCTCGGTTCCGCCGTTGCTCGCGCCTTCGACGCCGCCGGCGCCACGGTCGCCGCCGTAGACATCGTCCCGCCGACTGACGACGATGCCCTGCTCGACCCCGACGTCGCGGACTTCTACCGGGCGGACCTGACTGACGAATCAGCCGTCGAGGACACGGTTGCGGCCGTCGTCGACGACCACGGCGGCCTCGACGTGCTCTGTAATATCGCCGGGACCTGGCGGGGCGGCTCGCCCATCCACGAGACGGACGTCGAGGAGTTCGACTTCCTCTTCGATGTCAACCTCAAATCGATGTTCCTGGCGTCCAAGCACGCCATTCCCCACCTGAACGAACGGGAGGGCGCGATCGTCTCCGTCTCGGCCAGGTCATCACTCGAAGGCGGCACGGGCGACGGCCCGTACCGGGCCAGCAAGGCCGGCGTCCGGCTGCTCACCGAAACCATCGCGGAGGAGAACACGGGCTCCTTGCGCGCCAACGCGGTGATGCCGAGCGTGATCGACACGCCGATGAACCGGGATATGATGCCCGATGCCGATCACTCGACCTGGGTGGCGCCGGCGGACATCGCGGACGTCGTCCTGTTCCTCAGTTCTGATGCGGCTTCGGTTACCAGCGGCGCAGCGGTGCCGGTGTACGGCGAAGCGTAGCCTCGTCGACGCCAAGGCCTTTGCTGGCTCCGGACGGCTCACCGACATGGCCCACCTCGATTACGTCGATCCGGAGTCCGCGTCGCGGGCGGTCCAGTCGATACTCGAGACCGACGAAGAGACCTACGGCCGGCCTTCGTTGTTTGCCCGGATCATGGCTCATCATCCGGGCCTCCTCGAGGCGCGACAACAGTACACCGAGGCGGTCGTCGAAGAAGGCGGGCTCGACCCGACCCTTATCGAACTGATCACCGTGGCCGTCTCTGGAACGAACGACTGTGCGTACTGTGTCGCCAGCCACGTCGAGCACCTCATCGAACAGTTGGGCGTCGAGGAGGACCTGGCCCGGGCGGTCGCCCAGAGAGACTATCAGGCCCTCGACAGCCGCGAGCGGGCCGTCGTCGAGCTGGCCGATCAGATCGCCCGGGATCCGGCTGGGGTCGGCCCGGACGGGATCGATCGGCTGAGCACAGTCGGCTTCGGGGACCACGAAATCGTGGCGATCGTGACCGCTTGTGCCATGGCGGTCTCGGCCAACGTCATCGCCGACGCGTTAGGGCTCGATCCGACGGACCGGGCCGCGCCCTTCGTCGGCCTCGACCGCTCCGAGTGATCCAATCGTTGCCGAACGTTCTTGTCGATCTGCGACCAGGTACGAGCCATGGCCCAGCCGGAGCCGACGGAAGTCGACTTCGAGCTCAAGGAGCTGGCGCTGGACGAGGCGCCGATCGGGATCTCGATCTCGGACGCCGAACAGCCCGATAACCCGCTGATTTACGTCAACGACGCCTTCGAACGGTTGACCGGCTACGCCGAGGAGGAGGTCATCGGACTCAACTGCCGTTTCCTTCAGGGCGAAGGGACCGACGAGGCCCGGGTCAGTGAACTCCGCGAAGCGATCCAAGCGGCCGAACCGGTCACCGTCGAACTCACGAACTACCGGCGCGACGACACGCCCTTCTGGAACGAGGTAACCGTCGCCCCTCTGCGGGACGACGGCGGCGAAGTGACCAACTACGTCGGTTTCCAGGTCGACGTCACCGAACGCAAGGAGGCCCAGCTGGCGCTCTCGGAGGAGCGTGAACGCTTGGATCGGCTCGTGGATCGGATCAACGGGCTGCTCGCCGACGTCACCGAGCTCTTGATGCAGGGTGTCGATCGGGAGGAAACCGAACGGGCGATCGTCGACCGGATCGCTTCGACTGACGCGTACGCCGGGGCCTGGATCGGCGAACCCGACCTGTCCCGGGAGGTCCTGTATACCTCTTCTGCCTCCGGGTTCCCGAGCTCGATCGACGACCTCAAGGTCGATCTCGACAGCCAGGTGGCACCGGCCCGCGCCTACACCGAGAAGGTCGTCGTCAAAGGGGACGCGGCCACGGAACCGGCCTTCGCCATCGAGGGTGCCGCCGGTCAGATCGCCGCCGTGCCGTTGATCTATGGTGACGCGACGTACGGGGTCCTGGCGGTCCTCGGCGTCGAGGCTGACGCGGTGGACGACCGGGAACTGGTGGTTCTGGAGTCGGTCGGCCGAACCATCGCCACCGCAATCAACGCTGCACAGAGCCGCCGTGGCCTCACGGCGAACGACCTCGTCGAGCTCGAGTTCAATATCGCCGACCCGACGTTCTTCCCGATCGCGCTCGCCGACCGCTGGGACTGCCGCCTCGAACTGCGCGGCTCAACGACGACGGACGACGGGCGGCTCCGGTTGTTCCTCGATGCGGTTGAGGGATTGGCAGCTGAGGCCGGTCCGAATCGCTCCATCGAGAGCGTCGCCTCAGTGACCCGCATCGGCGGCGAGGACGCGGCCCACTTCGAGTTGGACCTCGAGCCGGGTTCGGTGTTCGATCGGCTCGCCGAACGTGGGGCGGAAGTCCGCTCGCTCACGGCCCGACCACGCCAGGCCGAGCTGGAGTTGGCGCTGCCCGAGGAAACCGGCGGCCGGGTCATCCTCGAGCTCCTGGAGGACCGCTTGGAGGGGGTCGAGCTGCAGTCCTACCGAGAGCGCGAGCGCCGGCCCCGGAGCCGGGCGGAGTTCGTGGCGGACTACGAGGACGCCCTCACCGAGCGCCAGGCGACCGCCCTCCGGAGCGCCTACTACAGCGGCTACTACGACGAGCCACGAACGACGAGCGGTGATGAGCTCGCCGCGGCGATGGGGGTGTCCCGGCCGACGTTCCACCAGCACCTGCGAGCGGCCGAGCGCAAGCTTCTCGCGGCGGTTCTGGACTGAAGGCCCGTATTCCCTTACTAGTAAGGTAGCAAAACTAACCCCCGACAGCCGGTAGCAATGATAGCGTCCACGCTGGCGCAACCCTCCACCCATGCCCGCACAGTCCAACCAGCTCGCCACGGCGAAGGCGATCCATCGCCGGACCGGCCGGACCTTCCATCTCGCGACACGCTTGCTGCCGGAACGAGCTCGCGACCCGACCCACGTCTTGTACGCGTTCTTCCGCGTAGCCGACGAGATCGTCGACGACCAGGATCCCGAGTCGGTCACGGCCCAGCGTCGGGACTTAGCCGCGATCCGGGGCGAGGCCCTCGGAACGCGCGAACCGTCCGACGACGTTCTCGAGGCCTTCGCGACGATCCGGGAGACCCACGACCTCGACCATCGCGAGATCGAGATCTTCCTCGACGCGATGGGGATGGACCTCGAACAGTCCCGGTACGCGACGACCGACGAGCTCGGGGACTATCTCCGTGGCTCCTCGGTGGCCGTGGCGAACTTGCTGCTCGACGTCTTCGCCTCGGAGCTCGATCCCGCGGCGAAGCCCCACGCTGCCGCCCTGGCCGAGGCGTTCCAGCTGACGAACTTCCTGCGGGACGTCCGCGAGGACGTGCTGCAGTACGACCGGATCTATCTCCCGGCGGCGACCCTCGAGCGCCACGGTGTCACCTTCGAGGACATCGAAGCGCTGCGGTTCTCCGAGGGCGTCGGCGCGGCGATCCGTGACGAGCTGGAACGCACGGAGGCGCTCTATCGGGAGGGCGTAGCCGGCATCAGCTACCTCCCGGACGACGTTCAGTTCGGGGTGCTGCTGGCCGCAGTGTTGTATGCCGAGCATCACCGGCTGATCCGGGCGCAGGGATACGACGTGCTCTCGGCGCGACCGTCGCTATCGACCCCACGTCGGCTCGCCGTCGCAGCTCGGACCTGGTACCACTGGCGGCGAAAGGGCGACCCGCAGGCCGTCTTCGAGGCGGTGAGTGCTATTCCGAACGAAACCGAGACCTCTTCGGGCCGCCCCGCCCATTCCGAAAGCGCTCTCGACTGGAGCCGGATATCCGGGCGGCCGCTGCGGCCCGCGCGGCGGGTCGCCGGCCGATTGAAAGGCGTCTTCGGAACCGAGCCGCGATGACCGCCGACGGCTGGTCGCCGGGCGAAGGTACCCTGGCCGGCCGCTCGATCGCCGTGATCGGGAGCGGCTTCGGCGGCCTCTCGGCCGCGGCCTATCTTGCGGATGCCGGGGCCGAGGTCACCGTCATCGAGAAGAACGACCAGCTCGGCGGGCGCGCGAGCGTCCTCGACCGCGCGGGCTTCCGGTTCGACATGGGGCCGTCCTGGTACCTGATGCCGGACGTGTTCGAACGCTTCTTCGGCCATTTCGACCGCGTCCCGGCGGACTACTACAGCTTGGAGCACCTGGATCCTCACTACCGGATCTTCTGGAAGGACGGCGATCGACTGGACGTGACGGCCGACCTCGAGACGACGCAAGCGGCTTTCGAATCCTATGAAGCCGGCGCCGGCGAGGCGCTGGAGCGCTACCTCGCTGAAGCCGAGAACACCTACGAGGTCGGCATGGAGCACTTCGTCTACACCGATCGCCCACGGTTCCGGGACTACCTGGATTGGGAGGTCGCGAAGAACGCCCGGGGCCTGGGCCTGCTGGGTTCGATGCGCGACCACGTCGCGGACTTCTTCGAGCACGAGAAGCTGCGCCAGGTCGTGCAGTACTCGCTCGTGTTCCTCGGCGGCTCCCCGACGAACACGCCCGCCATCTACAACCTCATGAGTCACGTGGATTTCAACCTCGGCGTGCATTACCCCGATGGTGGCATGGGGTCGGTCGTGGACGGCGTCGTGGAACTCGGCCGGGAGCTGGGCGTGGAGTTCCGGACGGGCATGGAGATCGAGGGCATCGGCGGCCGTCGCGGCAGCTTCGAGCTCGAGACCGCGAGCGGCGCGGTCGACGCTGATCTCGTCGTCAGCAACGCCGATTACGCCCACACCGAACAGACACTGCTCGACCCAGCTGACCGTCAACAGGACGAGGCCTATTGGGAGGAGCGAACGTACGCCCCCTCGGCCTACTTGCTGTACCTCGGGGTCGCGGGCGAGGTCGAGGAGCTCGCCCACCACTCGCTGGTGCTGCCCACGGATTGGGACCCGCACTTCCAGAAGATCTTCGACGATCCAGCGTGGCCGGACGATCCGGCGTATTACCTCTGTGCCCCCTCTAAAACCGACGAGAGCGTGGCCCCCGATGGCTGCAGCGCCTTGTTCGCACTCGTCCCGATCGCCCCAGGGCTGGATGACTCCGACGCAGCCCGGGAAGCGTATCGCGAGCAGCTGCTGGCCGATATCGACGCCAACACGGGTGTCGACCTCCGGGATCGGATCCTGGTCGAGGAGACCTTCAGCGTCTCCGACTTCGCCAGCCGGTACAACGCCCGCGACGGGACGGCCCTCGGGCTGGCCCATACCCTCCGCCAGACGGGCCCGCTCCGCCCGGGGCACCGGTCGTCAGCCCTCGATGGCTTGTACTATACGGGGGCCTACACCACGCCCGGGATCGGCGTTCCGATGTGCCTGATCAGCGGGCAACATACTGCCGAGGCCGTGCTCGCCGACCGCCAACCTGTCACGCCATGAGCCTTCGCACCCTCCTGGTCCGGTCCCGCCCACGGTTCTGGCTGTACCTTGCGGGTCCGGTCCTCGTGGGGGCGGTGTTCGGCGCGGAGTCGGTGCAGTCCCTCCTGGCCCTCGGGCCAGTCCTGTTGTTCGCGTATTTCCTGCTGCCGGCGAACGTGTTCCTCTACGGGATCAACGACATCTTCGATGCCGACGTCGATACGGAGAACCCCAAGAAGGCGGGGCGGGAGGTCCGGTATCGAGGGGATCCACAGACGCGCTGGGCGGTGGGGACCTCGGCCGCGATCGGCGTCGTAATATTGGCTTTCGTTCCGCGAGTCGCCGCGCCGTGGCTGCTTGGATTCCTGTTCCTGGGCGCAGCGTATAGTGCCCCGCCGCTCCGGTTGAAGACCACGCCGCCGTTAGACTCCGTCTCGAACGGCCTGTACGTCCTCCCGGGCGCTGCCGCGTATGCGGCGGTCGCCGGTACCCCGCCGCCCGCCCTCGCGGTGATCGGCGGCTGGCTGTGGGCGATGGCGATGCATACCTTCTCCGCGATCCCTGATATCGCGCCGGACCGCCGGGCCGGCATTCGCACGACCGCTACGATGCTCGGCCGCCGCCTCGCGACCGCGTACTGTGGCCTGGCCTGGCTGCTGGCGGCCGCCGTGTTCGCCCTTCTCGACCCCCGCCTCGGCGGGCTGTTCCTGGTCTATCCCGTCCTCGTGACGGTGATCGCGTTGGCTGATGTCGAGTTCGATCGCGCGTACTGGTGGTACCCGGCGGTGAACACCCTCACCGGGATGGCGTTCACCCTCGGCGGCCTTTGGGGGCTCGTCCATGGATAGAGCCGCCTTTGAGGCCCGGCTCGAGCGGCTCGTCCGTGAGAACCGCGTGACCATCGCCGTGGTCTTCCCCCTGATCGGGGCGGTGACGCTCGTGGCGAGCGCCGCGGACCTGCTCCCGCCACCTCTGGTTTTCAACCCGTATCTCTTGCTGTTCGGCACCATCGTAATGCGGCTGCCCCTCGCCGGGGCTTTGGCGCCGCTGCTGGGCCGCCGGGCTGCCGGGTGGCTCGCCGTGCTGGTCGCCTACGGCTATGCGATCGAGTGGATCGGCCTCTCCACCGGCTGGCCCTACGGGGAGTTCAGCTACCTCATCGATCTGGGCCCGATGATCGAGGGCGTGCCGCTCGGCCTGCCCGTGTTCTTCGTCCCGCTCGTCGTGAACGCGTATCTGCTGGCGGTCCTGTTGACCCCCGACCGACTGAGTCCGCTGCCGGGAGCGCTCGCGTTCGTGCTCCTGATCGATCTCGTCCTCGACCCGGCGGCCGTCGCGCTGGGCTTCTGGGCCTATCCGGACGGGCTCTACCACGGCGTCCCGGTGTCCAACTACGCCGGTTGGTTGCTGTCGGGCACGATCGGCGTGGTCGCCGTCGATCGGGCGTTCGACCGGGCGGCCCTCCGCGAGCGCCTCGAGGCGGTCGACTTCGCCCTCGATGATCTCGTCAGCTTCGTCCTGTTGTGGGGCGTAGTGAACGCCCTGTACGCCCAGTGGCTGCCGGTCCTGGTCGCTGGAGCGCTCGGCCTGGGCCTCGCCCGGACCGATCGGTTCGACCTGCCTCACCTCCGGGCGGCGGTCACCGGCCGGGTCTCCTGATTCAACCTGCGCGGAAGAAACGGCCGTGGAAGTCGAAGGGCAGGCCGGTCGGGAGCCGGGCCCGCGCCCGCTCGGCCATCGTCAGGGCGTCCAGGACGACGAGAAACGACTCGCCGGTCGTCGCGTCCAACCCGACTGACAGCACCACGCCCTCTCCCGGGTCCCCGTCTGGCTTCCCGACCATGACGGGCTCGCCGAAGTAGGTGTCGCCCTCGACGAACTCCGCCGCCGTGGCGGCTTCCACGTCGACCGCGACGAGCCGGTGCTCCGTGGCGGTCGCGCGGCCCTGCCCGTAGGCGAACCGGTATCGCTCGCCGGTCCGCCGACGGTCGAACGTCGGGAGCGTCAGCCCATCGTACAGGGTCTCCGCGGCCAGGCCCCCCGACCCCTCGTTCAGTGGGATTCGATAGCGCTGCAGCTCGCCGCCGAGGTCCGGGACCCCGGCCTGGAGCCGATCCAGGTAGAGCTGCTCGATGACCTCGGGCCCGTCGAAGGTGACCAGATCGACCACCGCCTGGCCGTCCGTCTCGAACGCGTTCACGTGGTGGAACCCGAAGGTCGGCGGGCCGTCGACGTCGGCTGTGACAGTGCCGTCGGCCCGGTCGAGCAACCGGACCCGGGTGCCGCGCTCGGGCTCCCATTCGAAGCTGTCGACGAAGGAGCCGCCGAACGGCGAAAGCAGCTGGCGGAGGTCAACGACCAGCGGGAACTCCACGAGGACGACGTGGTTCGCGGTCAGGCCGAAGCTGTGCACGTACGCCGGTCGATCGACCTCGAGGCTGGCGATCATCTGCCGTTCGCGCCGCCCGTCCGGCACTCGATGGATCAGATAGCGGTGGGGCCGGCCGAACCGAAGGCTGACGTTGACGGTCTCCTCCCGGCGGGGATCAGATACCGGATGAGCCGACACGAGGTGGGGACTGAGGTCGTCCTCGAACGTGAACCGTGGGCCCGTCTCGAGGGTCTCCGGATCGAACGCTACCGCCCGCGGGGCTTCCGTCAACGCGACGTACCGGTCCGCATAGCGGGCGACGTTGACGTTGGCGTTGTCCGTCGGTTGGGGAGCGAGCAGCCCCTTGAGACGCTCCAGCCAGCTGCCGGCGGCGGCGAACCCACCTGTGGGGAACCGTCCGGACGACCGCGCCTTCTCGTAGGCCTGGCTGCGCAGGAACCGGGCGCTGAACCGGACCGCGCCCTCATCGAATTGAAACGCCCGGAGGAGGGCGAGGCCGTCGAACCAGTGCTCGACCGAGGCGCTCTCCGTCTCGAACAGCCCCGGACCGTTCCGGAGTAGGGTGCCCTCGAGCCAGGCCGGGATCGTGCCAGCGACCTCGAGGTCGACACCGACGTATTCGTCCTCGATCGAGCTGAACCCGGCCTCGTGGGCGACCATTCGCGTCCGGCTAGCCGGGTCCGGCGTTAGTACCTGGCGGGTTCCCTGGTGGTCGCTGGCTCCGCAAACCCTTTTCCCGCCCCCGGCGTCCCCCCGGCAATGGCCGAGGACGGTGACCGGGGATGACCATTGACGAACGCCTCGAGGAGCTCCGCGAGCGCAAAGCGGCGGCCCTCGAGGGCGGCGGCGAGGAGCGGATCGCCGCGCAGCACGAGAAAGGCAAGCTCACCGCCCGCGAACGGATCGACTACTTCCTCGACGACGGGACCTTCCACGAGTACGACCAGCTGCGGACCTCGCGGGCTGACGACGACGGGTATCCGGGCGACGGGGTCGTGACAGGGTACGGCGAGGTGGACGGCCGGACCGTCTTCGTCTTCGCCCACGATTTCACCGTCTATGGCGGATCTTTGGGCGAGGTCTTCGCCGAGAAGGTCGTCAAGGTCATGGATCAGGCCGTCGAGGTGGGCGCCCCGATCGTCGGGCTCAACGATTCGGCCGGCGCCCGGATCCAGGAGGGGGTCTCAAGCCTGGCGGGCTACGGGGACGTGTTCCACCGGAACCAGCGGGCGAGCGGGGTCGTGCCCCAGATCTCGGTGATCATGGGCCCGTGTGCCGGCGGCGCCGTGTACTCGCCGGCGATCACGGACTTCGTCGTGATGGTCGAGGACACGAGCCACATGTTCATCACCGGGCCCGACGTCATCGAGACGGTCACCGGCGAGGAGGTCTCCTTCGCGGAGCTCGGCGGGGCCGTGACCCATTCGAGCACGAGCGGCGTGGCCCATCACGCCGCGTCCTCCGAGGAGGCGGCCCTGGACTACGTCCGGGACCTGCTGGCCTTCCTCCCACAGAACAACGTGGAAGACCCGCCTCGGGTGCCGGCGACGCCGGCCCCGGACGGCGCGGCCGGGGAGCTCGAAGGCCTCGTGCCCGACCAGCCCCGCAAACCCTACGACATGGTCGAGGTCATCCGGCGACTCCTGGACGCCGACTCCTTCTTCGAAGTCCAGCCGAACTTCGCTGGGAACATGGTGATCGGCTTCGGCCGCCTGGACGGGCGGACGATCGGCGTCGTGGCGAACCAGCCGCGGGTCAATGCCGGCACGCTCGACATCGACGCCTCGAACAAGGCGGCCCGTTTCGTCCGCTTCTGCGACGCGTTCAACGTGCCGATCCTCACGCTCGTTGACGTCCCGGGGTTCATGCCGGGGACCGACCAGGAGCACGACGGCATCATCCGGCACGGGGCGAAGCTCCTGTTCGCGTACTCGGAAGCCACGGTGCCGCTGTTGACCGTGATCACGCGGAAAGCCTACGGCGGGGCCTACGACGTGATGGCGTCGAAACACCTCGGTGCCGACGTCAATTACGCGTGGCCGACGGCGGAGATCGCCGTCATGGGCCCCCGAGGCGCGGTCAACATCCTCCATGACGACGCGATCGAAGCCGCCGAGGATCCCGAGGCGAAGCGCCAGGAGCTCATCGACGAATACCGGGAGGAGTACGCGAACCCATACACGGCAGCCGACCGGGGCTTCCTCGACGACGTCATCGAACCCGGGGAGACCCGGGCCCGGCTCGTCGACGACATCGAGATGCTCGCGAGCAAGCGCGCCTCGCCGCCCCAGAAGGCCCACGGCAATATCCCGCTGTAGCATGGGCGGTTCCCGGGAGCTCCACGTGCCACCCGACGCCACGCCCCACGAAGCTGCCGCCATCACGGCCGCGGTCGAGCGGTGGCTCGCCGCGGAAAACCGGGCCCGTGAGGACGAGACCGTGACGAGCGATTGGGACGATCGGCGGTTCGCCTTCGCCGGGCGCGTCGCGAAGCTGACGGGGACAGCCGTGGAGGTCCCGAACGGCGCGCCGGCCGACCCGTGGACCGCGATGGGTCGGATCCGCCGGCGTTAGCGGGGCTCTACCCGGAGTCGGACGTCCGACGCGGGCTGCATCGTGACGCCGAGCTGGAAGTCGAGGTCGGGATCGGAGGCCAGTTCGAAGTCGACCCGCTGGAACAGCGCCGGCAGCGCGAGCTCGAGCTCGAGCCTGGCGAACCGCATCCCGATGCAGTGACGCGGGCCGCCGCCGAACGGGAAGTAGGCGTACTCGGGGAGCTCCTCCCTGAACTCCGGCGTCCACCGGTCCGGGCGGAAGGCGTCGGGGTCGTCGTAGAACCGGCCGTCGGTGTGGATGTGGAACGGCGGGAGGCTCAGCTTCGTGCCCTCGGGGAGCTCGTAACCCCCGATCTCGGCCGGTTCGGTGACTTCTCGAAAGAGGACGTACGCCGGGGGGTAGAGCCGCAAGGCTTCCGTGACCACTTGTTCGGTGTACTCCAGACGGTCGCGGTCGGCGGGAGTCGGCGGCCGGCCGTCGAGCACGGCGTCGACCTCCTCGACGAGCCGATCGCGCTTCTCTGGGTGCTGGGCCAGCAGCAAGAGCGCGAAGGTCAGCGCCAGCGAAGTCGTCTCGTGGCCCGCGAAGAGGAACGTCACCAGGTTGTCGACGACCTCGTCGCGGGAGAGCGTCGCCTCGTCGTCGCCGGCGGCCAGGAGCAGCGAGAGCAGATCGTCCCCGGGTTCCGCCGCGGCCTGACGCTCTTCGATCATCTCCTCGACGAGCGCCTCGAACGCGGACATCCGCCGCCGGTAACGCCGGTTCGACGGGGTCGGCAGCCACCCGGGCAGGAAGGTGCCCAGCCCGGTGTCCGCGCGCTCGTTGAGCGACCGGGCCGCGTCGGCGACCACGCCGCGCTGTTCGGCGACGTCGAGGTCGAACAGCGAGGTAGTCAGGATCTCGAGGGTGAGCCGGGCGGCCGCACGGTTGATTGCGACCGTCTCGCCGTCCTCCCATCCCTCGGCCGTTCGGCGTGTGTGTTCGACCATGGCGTCGGCGTAGGACTCCAGGCGGTCGGGGGTGAACGCGCCCTGGATCAGCTGCCGCTGGCGGCGCCATTGCTCGCCATGGGTCAGCAGGAGCCCCTCAGCCCCGAAGCCGCCGAACACGTCCCATTCGTCGGCGAGCCACCGGCGGTACTTCCCGGGTGACTCGACCAGGACGTGTTCGATGTGATCCGGGTGGAGCAACGCACAGAATCGCTGGCCCGCGACGGTGTAACTGACGACATCGCCGTATGCCGCGATCCGGTCGTAGAACGCGAAGGGGTCCCTGATCAGCTCGAAAACGTTCCCGAGCCAGGGAAGCCCCGAGGGCCCCGGGGGCAGCGTCGAAGCGCCGGCGGCCGAATCGTGCATCGCGGAGCGCCCGGCCATATGGGGTGATAACACCTGAACCGCGATGCCCTTACTGCCGAAGCAGCTAGGCTTTTTATCAGTAGCCCGACGGCCAGGACCCGTGCAGTATGTCGACCTGGTGATCGACCTCCCGGTGTCGATGCAGCACCCGATGGAGCGGTTCCTCCGGGAGGAGGAAGCGGTGCGGCGGGAGGAGCTCGTTACCTGGAACGTTACCGCCGATGGCGTCGAATACGCCTTGTTCCTCGTCGAAGGTGACCTGGAGCCGTACCGCGACCGGATCGACGACGTTGACAGCGTCGCCGATTACAGCCTCGACCTGGTAGACGACGGCCGCTTTTACGCCTACGTCTGCCAGGAGACCAGGGAAGCCGATGAGGCTTTACGGGAGTCGTTCGCCCGGCGGCACCTCGTCGTGGTGCCGCCGATCATCTACGACGCCGAGGGGATGCATCTGACGGTCGTCGGCGAGAGCGCCGACCTCACGGCGATGGTCGACGGGGTCCCCGATCGGGCCGAAGTTACCGTCGAAGGGGTCGGCGACTACGACTGCCGGCACGGGACGCCCGTGGTCGCGCTGACCGACCGACAGCTCGAAGCAGTCGAGGCCGCCGTCGACCTGGGCTACTATGCGGTGCCCCGGGAAGCGCCGCTGGCGGCGGTGGCCCAATCGCTCGATTGCGCGCCGAGCACCGCGTCGACGCTCCTGCGGAAAGCTGAGCGG
>CAZKPC010000047.1:11691-13794 GCA_964554565.1 uncultured Halobacteriales archaeon | reverse complement strand
GGGGAAGCCCCAGCGGCCGGTCTTCCGGCCGGACGCACGCTGTTGGAGCAGGACCTCCTCCCCGTCAACGAGCAGGACTTCGACCGCGACGAACGGCTGCTGGACGGTGAACTCGCCGCAGGACGGGCACGTCCCGCCGGGGGCCGTGCCCTCCTCGAGCGCGGTCCCGCAATACGGGCAATGCGACGGCGGGTAGCGGGGCATACGCCACCGACCGAAGGCACTGGGAAGGACGTGCCGACCGGGAGGGCCGGCTCGACGCGGCTGAGGACCGTTACTGGAGGACTTCGACCTCGTAGCCCTGTTCGCGGAGGTCCGACAGCAGGGCCTCGACGTGTTCCGGGCCGCGGGTCTCGATATCGACCTCGACCTCGGCGTCGTTGAGCCCGACGTCCCGGGAGGTCCGGTCGTGCTGGAAGGCGTAGATGTTGGCCTGATGCTCCGCGATGACGGTCGAGAGCTCCACCAGGGCGCCGGGGCGATCCGGCAGGACCGTCCGGATCTTGAGGTAGCGACCGGTCTCCACCAGGCCCCGCATCAGCACCGTGGTCAACATGTTCATGTCGATGTTCCCGCCGGAGAGCACGGGCACGACGACCTCGTCGGGGTCGACCTCGACGGCCTCCGAGAGCAGGGCGGCGATCGGGACGGCGCCGGCCCCCTCGACGAGGGTTTTGGCGCGCTCGAGCGCGAGCATGACCGCGACCGCGATCTCGGAATCGCTGACCGTGACCACGTCGTCCACCCGTTCCCTGATGACCTCGAAGGTCCGGTCGCCCACGCGCCTGGCGGCCAGGCCGTCGGCGATCGTGTCTACCCCAGCCAGCTCGACGACCTGCCCGGCAGCCAGCGAACGAGCGGCCGAGTCCGCCCCCTCGGCCTCGACCCCGATGACGCGGGTCTCGGGGCTCGCCCCCTTGACCGCGGTCGCGACGCCGGAGACGAGGCCACCGCCGCCGATCGGAACCAGGACGGTATCGACCGCCGGCAGATCCTCGACGATCTCGACGCCCAGGGTCCCCTGGCCGGCCATGACGACGTCGTCGTCAAAGGCGTGCACGTAGGTCAGCCCCTCGTCGGCTTCGAGCTCGTGGGCCCGCGCCGCGGCCTCGTTGTAATCGGTGCCATGGAGCACGACCTCCGCGCCGTAGCGCTCCGTGGCCTCGACCTTCGAGACGTCCGCCTGCTCGGGCATCACGATGGTCGCCTCGACGCCGAGCCGCGACGCCGCGAGCGCCACGCCCTGGGCGTGGTTGCCGGCGCTGGCCGTCACGACCCCGGCCGCCTGCTGGTCGGCCGTGAGCGTCTCGATGCGGTTGGTGGCGCCGCGGATCTTGAAGGCGCCCGTTCGCTGGTAGTTCTCCAGCTTGAGGTGGACGTCGGCGCCGACGAGTTCGGAGAACGAATGGGACGGTTTCAGCGGCGTGTGCCGGGCCACGCCCTCGACCCGATCGACCGCCTCGAGCACGTCCTCGTACTCCAGCATGGACCGAGCTATTGCGCGGGGGGTCCAAACGCTACCGGTTGTCGGCCGGTCGGACGTGGACGGAATTGTCCTCGAGATAGGCCGTGACGCGGTCGGCGAAGGGGCCGCGACCCGGCCAGGACACCGGCACCTCGAGCGGATCGGGATTGCCTACGTAGAGCCACGCTCGGCCGCCGTCGGCCATCGGGACGGCAACCCGGACGTAGAGGCCGCCGTCGACGGCCTCGTATTCGTCTAAGCGGTCCAGTTCCGGGGTGACGAGCAGGCGCCCAGTCGTCCGGCCGCCCGGTGAGAGCGTCGGGTACCGGCCGTCGACCCGCTCCAGCCCCTCCAGGACCGCGGGGCGGTCCCACCGCCAGTCGTCCAGTAACTCCTCGACGTTGACCGGATCGGTCAACGTCCCATAAACGAAGACCGGCCGCGGGGGGTCGACTACCATCCGCCGGCCTCCGGATCGCTGATGACCACCTGGTAGTGACACGAAGCCCCAGACGTGGACCCGATCCCCACGGAGCGCTGGCTGGCCCACTCCGTCACCCGAAGGACCCGATCGCGTGATCGAGCGGTCGCCGTCGGGGTCCGGTTTATCATGATCGCCAGTCGACCACCGCGACCAT
>CAZKPC010000047.1:0-11591 GCA_964554565.1 uncultured Halobacteriales archaeon | reverse complement strand
GCGGTCGCCGTCGGGGTCCGGTTTATCATGATCGCCAGTCGACCACCGCGACCATTATATCCAGCGGGGCCGATGGGTCGACCATGCCTGTTCAGGCCGACATCAAAGCGGCACTCGACGGCGGCCGTGCGGACCTGATCCGGGTCCTCGCCGAGCATCAGCTCCTCCCGACGGTCGTCGATCGGGACGGGGGGTCGGACCTGTTGGGCGGGTCGTCATCGCCGACGATCACGCTCGAAGCGCAGTCCGACGAGACCGGGACGATCGACCGCCAGACCACGGCGCTCGTGCTGGACCAGCTCGGGCTCGACTCCGAGGAGGCCTGTGCGTCGGTCCGGGAAGAAATCGAGTCCCACGAGGCCTGGGGCTAGCCGGTTCGCGGCGACGGCTCGCTCACCGCTCCTCGAGCGGGACGTACGTCCGGTCGGTCGGGCCGACGTAGCGGGCCCGCGGCCGGATGAGTCGGTTGTCGTCGTACTGTTCGAGGACGTGGGCGACCCAGCCGCCGACCCGCGAGAGCGCGAAAATGGCGGTGTAGACGTCGATCGGGATGCCCATCTGGTAGTAGGTCGTCGCCGAGTAGAAGTCGACGTTCGGCGCGAGGCCCTTCTCCTCCATCATGTAGTCCTCGATCGCCGTGCTGTGTTCGTACCACTTCCGCTCCCCGGCGGCCTCGCCGAGCGACTCCGACATCTCCCCGAGGATCTTGGCTCGGGGGTCCTTGACGTTGTAAACCCGATGCCCGAAGCCGGCGATCCGTTTGCCCGCCTCGAGCGCGTCGGCGATCCATTCGACGGGTGTCTGATCGCTCCGATCGATCTCTAGGAGCATCCGCATGACGTTCTGGTTGGCGCCGCCGTGCAAGGGCCCCGAGAGGGTGCCGATCGCGCTCGTGACCGCGCTGTGGAGGTCGGCGAGCGTGCTCGCCGTCACCATCGAGGAGAACGTCGACGCGTTCAGGCCGTGATCGGCATGCAGAACGAGCGCGATGTCGAACGTTTCCGCCAGGACGTCCTCGGGCGGCTCGCCGTTGAGCATGTAGAGGAAGTTCGCGGCGTGGCCCAGGTCATCGCGGGGCGGGACGGGGGCGTCGCCGTCGCGCAGTCGGGTGTAGGCCGCCAGCGCGGTTGGCAGTTTGGCCGTGACCCGACGGCCCTTCCGGAGGTTCGCTTCCCGGTCGCCCGGTTCGGCCTCCGCTTCCGGATCCCACGCCGAGAGCATCGAGGTCACGGTCCGGACGACCGCCATCGGGTCCTCGTCGGCCGCAGCGAGCCGCTCGATGGCGGCCATGAGATCGTCCGAGAGCGGTCGCTCGGCCGCCATCTCCCCGCTGAAGGACTCCAGTTCCGCCGCGTCGGGGAGGTGGCCGTACCAGAGCAGGTAGACGACCTCCTCGAAGGACGCCTGCCTGGCCAGGGCCTCGATGGGGTAGCCACGGTAGATGAGCTCGCCGGCATCGCCGTCGATGTAGGAAAGCGAGGACTCGGCGACGAGCACCCCTTCGAGCCCCTTCTGGAGCTGCTCGCTCATGCCGGAAAACTACCCGGCGACCGTGGAAAAGCATTGTCGTTCCGGCCGCCCTCGGGGAGTCGGAACCCTTTGCCGGTAGGTGCCCGCGGTCGGGACCGGCGCAGGCAACCTTTTGCCGGCGGCCGCTGTATCCGCGTGTAATGGCGGTCCAGGATGTCGGGTACGAGCCGGTCAGCGTGAAGACCGTGCTCGCCGAGATGAAGGACACCGCCGAGCTCCTGATCGATCTGGCTTATTCGGCCGTACTACACGAGAGCGACGAGCTGGCGGCCGAGGTGCTCGACCTCGAGGAGCGGATGGACGTCCTCCAGCTCCAGGCCCGCATGAGCCTCCTGCTCGCCGCCCGGCGACCCGAGGACGCCGAGTCCCTCGCACCCGTGCTCGGCGTCGTCGCCGCGGCCGAGAAGATTTCGAACGCCACGGGCGACATCGCCAAGGTCGTCCTCGAGGACATGGGGCTGCCGGACGAGCTCCGGGGGGCGCTACCGGAAGCCCACGAGATCGTCGCCCGGGCGACCGTGGCCGCGGAGTCGCCGACGGTCGACCGGACCCTGGACGACATCCACCTCGAGACCGAGACCGGGGTGCGAGTGCTCGCGATCCGGCGGGGCGGCGACTGGCTGTTCAATCCCGGGCCGGAGACGCAGCTCGAAGCCGACGATGGGGTGCTCCTCCGCGGGCTGCAGCCCTCGCTCGACGAGGTGTACGAACGGATTGCGGGCGAACCGTTCGCGCCGCCGGCGGTGGGCGAACCGGAGATCGAGGACCTGGAACGGGCCGTCGACTCGATCGTGCTGATGAAGAACATGAGCGAGCTCGCGGTCGATCTCGCCTACGGCGCCGTGCTCTTCAACTCGGAGTCGGTCGCCGAGGAGGTGTTCGCGCTCGAGGCCGAGGTCGACCAGCTCCAGTCCCGGTTCGAGGCGTGGACGCTCCGGGCTGCCGGGCGGGTTGAGGACCCGATCTCGCTCCGCGGGCTCGTCCACCTCGCGTCCGCCACGGAGGTCATCTCCGACGCGGCGCTCGAACTCGCCAACGGCGTCCTGCACGGGCTGGCGGCCCATCCGGTCGTCGCCGAGGCCGTCAGCGAATCCGACGAAGTCATCGTCCGGCTCCAGGTGCAGCCCGACAGCGAGTTCGAAGGGGCGACGCTCGGCGAACGCCAGGTGGAAACCGAGACCGGGATGCGGGTGATCGCCGTCCGACGGGGCAGGGAGGACGCCGCCGATTGGATCGTCTCGCCAGGCCCCGAGACCCGGCTGTCCGCCGATGACGTGCTCATCGCCAAAGGGACCCGGGCGGGAGCGGAGCGTCTGGCGGCGCTGATCGGCGACGAGCCCGACTTAGACTGGACCTAACCGGGCGGCCGCCGTGTCAGAGCGCCCGAGCCAACCGTCTGACCCGCCAGGCGACCAGGAGGATGGTGGCCAACAGGCCGATCGAGACCCACAACACCACCGCCAGCCCCAGGTAGAGCCCGGTTGGCCGCGCGGTTCCGGGCAGCAGCGCGAACACCACGAACACCGCTGCGGCGACCACTCCGCCGACGAGGAAGCCGCGGGCCGCGTTCCGACGCACCCGGAACCCGTCGCTCTCGTTCGGCGGCGGAGCCTCCGGCGGCGCGTCGGTCACGGATCCGGTCTGCGGGGCCGCGGCCAAAGCCCGTTCGGTCCCGACCCGGTCGCCCCATCCCGATAAACACAAGAGCGTGGCCCGGGCCGAACCACCAATGGCTGCGGTCGGGACGATCGAGGCGGCGCCGGGCGAACGAGCCACCGGCCGGCTCGACGTCGGCGAGGGTCGCGACGGCAGCCCCGTTTCGCTCCCCGTCTGCGTGATCGAGGGCGCGGCCGACGGCCGGACGCTCTACATCCAAGCCGCGTCCGACGGCGACGAGCTCAACGGCGTCGGGGTCGTCAATCAGCTCGTTCCCCGGTTGGATCCGGAGACGCTGTCCGGGACCGTGATCGTCGTCGGGATCGCGAACATCTACGGGTTCCTGCAGGGCAGCCACCGCAACCCGATCGACGACACCAAGCTCAATCGGGTCTATCCCGGGGATCCGGAGGGCAGCACGTCTGAACGCATCGCCGCGCGGACGTTCGAGATCGCCAAGGACGCCGACCTCGCGCTGGACCTCCATCAGGGCTCGACCAGCCGGATGCTCGACGAGGTGCGCATCAGGTGTGGCCGCCACCACGATCTCCACGACGACTGCCTGGAGCTGGCCTCCGTCTTCGGCGCCGGCCACATCCTGGATCAGAAGGGGCCGGACGGCCAGCTCGCCCGGGTGGCCGCTGACGAAGGGATCCCGATCGTCGATCCGGAGCTCGGCGGCGCGGTGGGGTGGGACCAGGCCAGCATCGACCGGGGGGTCGCTGGCGTCGAGAACCTCCTCGGTTACTACGGCTTCATCGACCGCGATGTCGAGGTCGAGCCCCAGGTCCGGGCCGCCGGCTTCGATCGGTATGCGGCCCCCCGCGGCGGCCTCGTCCGCTACGACGTCGCGTTGGGGGATCGGGTGAGCGCGGGCGACCAGCTGTTCCGCGTGACGGACGTCTTCGGGGCCGAACAGGGGACCGTCACGGCCGACGCCGACGGCGTGTTCTGGCGGTCGCGGCGGCTCCCCCAGGTCGCGACCGGCGAGTACGTCTGCTCGGTCGGCACGCAGATCGACGAGGTCTGATGACGGAACAGCCGCCGGGGTTGCGCTGCGGGGCGTGTGGGCGGACTTATGACCAAGGGCCCGCCGAACCGTGGCAGTGCACCTGTGGAACCGCGCTCGATTTCGACCCGCCGCCGAGCCTTACCGGCGGAGCGCCCGATCCGACGGAGCTGGACCGCGACCGAGGCCTCTGGACGTTCGAGGCGTTCCTCCCCGTCGACCGACACGTCTCCCTCGGCGAGGGTTGGACGCCGGTCCTACCCGCGCCGGAGTGGGAGGCCGCGTTCAAGCTCGAGTACCTCATGCCGACGGGGTCGTTCAAGGACCGGGGGGCGGCGGTAACCCTCTCCCGGGCCGTCGATCTCGACGTCGATCGAGTCGTCGAGGACTCCTCCGGGAACGCGGGGGCGGCCATCGCGGCCTACGCGGCCCGGGCGGGGATCCCAGCCCGGATCTTCGTCCCGGCGGAGGTCAAGGCCGGCAAGCTAGCGTCCGTCGAACGGATGGGCGCCGAGGTCGAGCGGATCGCGGGAGATCGGCGAGCGGTCGCCGATACCTGCCAGCGACGGGTTGCCGAAACCGGCGCCTGGTACGCTTCCCACGCTTGGAACCCGGCGTTCTATGCGGGCACCGCCACCTTCGCGATGGAGCTGGCCGCCCAACGCGGCTGGGAGGCGCCCGATGCCGTGGTGCTCCCGCTGGGTCACGGGACGCTCTTCCTCGGCGCGTTCCGCGGGTTTCGTGCGCTCAAGGCGGCCGGCTGGATCGATCGGCTGCCGCAGCTGCTCGGCGCTCAGGCCGCCGGTCACGCCCCGATCGCCGAACGGCTCCATGGCCCCACCGAGGGGACGAACGCCCTCGCGGACGGGATCCAGATCGACGCGCCGGCCCGATCGGACCAACTCATCGACGCGATCAATGCGACCAGCGGCGACGCGATCGCCGTTTCGGAGCCCGATGTCCGCCAGGCACTCCAGGAGCTCCACGAAGCGGGGTTCGACATCGAACCGACCAGTGCCGTTGGGCCCGCCGCATTGCGGGCCTACCGAGACCGAGGCCGGCTCGATTCTGGAAGCGACGTCGTGGTCGCCCTGACCGGAAGCGGGCTGAAAACCTGAGACAGCGGTCGACCGCCACCCGGAGGACAGTCCTCAACGCTCGGGGTGCACCGGGGCGTCGAAGCCACCCCGAACCAGCGGCTTGGCGACGTGGCGCCGGGCGACGGGAGGCACCTCGTACCAGCCCGGCTCCAGTTCACGCTCCAACTCCCGCTCGACCTTCGCGGGCGCCGTGGTCCCGCAGTCCCGACAGCGATAGCCCTGGTCGCGGCCGGCACTCTCCATCGACCGGTCACACTCCGGACAGCTCGGCACGGTCCGCTCGCTCCTTTCCAGTTGCCGGACGGCGAACTTCTCGAGCTTCACCGTCCCGTCCGTCACCTCGCCACAGGCCGTGATCCGGTCGCCGGGGCGAAGCGCTCGGACCCGGTCGCGGAACCGCTTGGTCGGTTCGAAAGCCGCACATCGCACCGATCCCTGTTCGTCTTCGAGTTCGACGAAGACGTGCCCTCCCTCTCGGGTTTCCGGGCTGGTCGCGACGGTGCCGGTGACCCGGTAGGCCCGATCGTCCTCGATGGCGCCGATCCGACCTTCCTGCAGGTGGGCATCGGTCCCCTGATTGGTGAGAAATCGGGCCGAGAGCGCGACGGGTTCACTCCGGATAGCCCCCCGGACCCGGTCGACGGACCCCTCGTCATCCCCGCGAATGCCATAGAGGACCGGCCCAGGCGTGTGGGGGACACAGACCGCCTCCTCCTCGACCCGGTCGACCGTATCCCACGCCCCCGGGTAGGCGGTATCGGCCGCAGCGAACACCGACTCGTGGTCCACCTCCCGCGGCTCGCCCCGTCGTTCGGGTTCGCGGTAGGCGATGTGCTCGGTCGTCCAGTCCTCGAAAGCGGACCACGCGCCGACAGCCGCGATCGCCCCGATCCGGCCGCGACCGGTTTTCCAGCCGCGTGCGTGGTAGCCGGTCTTCTCGATCAGATCGAGGGCCGCCTCGAGGGGAACGAGTTCGCGGACGGCCTGGTTCGCGAAATCGGCCACGGTTTCCGGTACCGCCGCCGGCGCTTCCGCCGCGACGACCAGGCCGGGATGCGTATCCGGGTCGGCGGTCTCGGCCGCCTCCGCCATGAGGTCCGCGGCGACCGCGAACGCCTCTTTCGGCGCGACGTCGGTATGCACGGCTACCGCAGCGTTACCACGCGTCTTGTGCGGGGCGGCCGGGGAGAGCCGCACCAAGAGCCGGCGCTGGACGGACCCCGCTTCGGCCAGCCGCTCCGCCAAGCGGGCCCCGAGGTACGTGGTACACATCCCGAGGTCGCGGGAGTCCGTGTCGTCCAGTCCGACGACGGTCATCGGCGGCCGTAGGTGGTTCGGCCGCTAAACCCCTTCGGGCCGTGGGTGGGACCGCAATTCGACCGATCCCCTCGGCGGCGTCCCGAAACCGCCGGAATGCGAATCACTCTCGGGAGAACGCTTTTATACGAGAAGCGCCCATTCACATATTGACATTATGTCCCGCTCCGCGCTGGTGGGCAACGTCGTGGCCATGCTGGAGGACGCCGGTTTCACCGTCAGTGACCGGGCGGCCATCCGGCCCAAGAGCTTCGACGTCGTCGCTCGACGCGGGGACGACCTGCTGCTGCTGAAGATCCTGGGCAATATCGACGCGTTCGATCGGCCGACGGGCCGGGAGATGCGACGGCTCGGGCGGTTCCTGAACGGCACCGCGCTGGTGATCGGGCTCCGGACCCGTGACAAGGAGCTCGAACCGGGCGTGATGTACGTCCGCCACGGCGTCCCCGTCCTCAGCCCCGATACGGCGTATAACCTGTTCGTCGAGGACGTGGAACCGCTGATCTATGCCGCTCCCGGGGGGCTCTACGTCACCATCGATGGGGAGGTGCTCGCGGACCGCCGCGAGCAGCGGGGCTGGAGCCTCGGGGAGCTCGCCTCGGAACTCGGTGTCTCGCGACGCACCGTCTCGAAATACGAGGACGGCATGGACGCGAGCATCGACGTCGCGATCCAGCTCGAGGAGCTGTTCGGCGACGACCTGACGGAGCCCCTGAACGTCTTCAAGGGCGCCGATCCCGTCGAGGAGGAAGCCGAGGACGACCTCGAGGAGCCGGACGCGGATCTCGACGACAAGACGATGCTGCAGGTGCTCACCCATCACGGCTTCGTGGTACACCCGACGATCCGGGCCCCGTTCAAGACGGTCAGCGAAGACGAGCGCGAGCGCACGCCCCCGATGATCACCGGCCATTCCGAGTTCACGAAGACGGCCCAGAAGCGGGCGCGGATCATGGGCTCGATCGGCCGGGTCGCCGGGACGAAGTCCGTCTATTTCGTCGACTCAGCGCCGCGTGAGACCGTTGAGGGCACGGCTATCATCGAACGCGACGAGGCCGAGGACGTCAACGATGCCGACGACCTCCGCGATCTGATCAAGGATCGCGGCGAGATCCAGCCGTAGCTCCCGGCCGATAACAGCGAAAAAGGCGCACAGCCAAGCCGTTCAGGCCGTGGCTTCGGCGCCGTAGGTCTGTTCGAGGTAGTCCACGATATCGTCGCTTTCGGGCATGCCCTCGATGCCGTGTTCAGTATCGACCAGCACGGGCACGCCGGTTTGCCCAGTGAGCTCACGGACCGCATCGCGCTTCGAATGGGCACTCGGGACCTCGTGGGAGACGTAGTCCAGCTCGAGTTCGTCCAGCTTCCGCTTCACCTTGGCGCAGTACGGACAACCGGGTAGCTCGTAGAGTTCCAGCGTCATCTGAAGTTACTATGAGTTACTTACAGATGAAGGTGGCGATGGGGGCTGATGACGCCGGCAGTAGAAATGCACCGCTGACCGCCGGCCACCCGGAGACTAGGCTACGCTGAGAGCTGACGGAGGCGGGTGGCGATCCGATGGCGGGCCGACACGACCTCGATCGCGCCCCAACCGATCGTGATCAAGCCCGCCAGCACGAGGAACGCGAAGTCCCAGCCCGTCATCCAAACCGGGTAGATCCAGGGCGTGATGTGGGCCCAGCGCCGGGCGAACTCCGTCGCGGGGCCCTCCAACGGGGTGCCGGCGAAGGTCGCGGTCACGCGATCCGCGAAGGACACCCGCTCGCCGGTTCCCGGCGCCAGGCCGGCACTCCCGTGGAGCGTTACCTCACTGGGGCCGCCCTGGTCCGCGATCGTCGGGCCGCCCGGTTCGTCGCCCAAGGGTACCCGTTCGACGTCGTACGGTCCCCACGGCGCATACACCTCCCAGACCACCTCGCCGTCCGGCGTGACCTCCGCGACCCGGTGGTTCAGCGAGTCGACGATGAGGGTGTTGCCGTCCGGCAGCCGATCAGCGTCCCGCGGCCAGGAGAAATCGCCGCTGAGTTCCCAGGTACGATCCCAAGCCCCGCCCGACCGTTCGTATTCGACGATGCGGTCCTGCTCGCTGTCCGCGACCAGAACGGTCGGCCGCCCCTCGTCGCTCTCGAGATACATCGGGTTGTGCTGCTCGGACATGATCTCATGGCGATCGTTCGCGCCGAGTCGGAGGGTGACCTCCTCGGTCTCGCGATCGATGACGAGGACCTGATCGAAGTTCCGCACCGAGACGAGATACTTCCCCGGCTCGATCACGTCCACGTCGTTGACGTGGGTCCAGTCATCGGTCCGCACCCCACCCCCGCCGATACTGGTGTCCTGGTCGAGAAGCTCGGGGTAGTGGTTGCGGAACAGCCACTCCCACTCGACCGTCTCGCTCGTCCGGTTGTAGATCAGCACCCGGTCGTCGTTCCGGTCGGCGGTCTCGTTGTAGTTCCGCATGTTCGCCACGAGGAGCCGGTGCTCGTCGATCTGATCCACGTCGTGGGTGTCGGTGTAGTTCAGGCGCTCGATCCAGACCGGCTCCCGCGTCGCCGGATCCAAGGCCAGTACGATCGTCCCGTCCGGGTTGGTAGCGGTGACGAGCAGGTTGCCGTCCGGCAGGGGATCGACGTCGTAGAACCAGCGAGCGCCGACGTTGCCGCCGTCGTAGACCCACTGGAGCCGGCCCCGGGGTCCGAACGCCGCGAGCCGGGCGGGCTTCTTGGCAGCCCCTTCCCCTTGGAAATGGAAGCCCTGGATGGCCACGACCGTGAGCCCCTCCGCGGGTTCGGTGATCGTCCCGCGCTTGAACGCCGTGGCTTCGCCTGGTTCGTAGGTCAGGCCCGAAACGACCGAGGGCGCAACCAACAGGAGCACCAACACGAGCGCGAGCCCGCGGCCGATTCGGCGCCGGGACACGGCGGGCACGTCCATCCGTTGGTGGTCCGAAGCGACCGGCTAATGAGTATCTTTTGTCCTCGACCCCGATGCCGGCGGCGAGTCGATGCGGGCCCCGTCGTCAGCTCCGGCGGGTGAGCGAGAACAGGAGCACGGCCAGCAGCAGCCCCACGGCGACGCCGATCGCGATCGAGCTGAGATTGTAGCTGCCGCCCAACAGGCCGCCGTCCTGGTCGGAGTCATCGGGGTCGGCCGTGGTCACGGTCTGCTCATCAGCGGGGGATTCCCCGGGTTCCGACTCGATGCCTTCCACCGTCACGCGTTCGGACGAGAGTCCCTGGAACGAGGCGAAGACGGTGTGCTCGCCGGCGGTCTCGATCGGTACCCGGAGGGAGCCTGACGCGTCCGACTGCCCGACTTCCGACCCATCCAGGAGTACGGTGGCCTCGGAGACCGGCTCCCCGTATTCGTCCGTCACGGACACCTCGACCGTCTCACCGACAACCACGCGCTCGTTGCTGAGTTCGATGTTGACGGCCGGGACGCGTCGGGTCGTGATGTTCACCTGCTTGTTCGACTCGCGGACCACGATGGTCTCGGTGACCGTCTCGTAGGCTGATTTCTCGACAGTGACCGTGAGTTCCGTGTTCACCGGCACGCTGACGGCGCGCTTCCCGTCCGGATCAGTCAGGACCGAACCGATCTCGTCGCTCGAGATCGTCGCCTCCGCGAGCGGTTTCGCGGGATCGAAGTGGTCGTCCAGCACCTGGAAGTCGACGGTGACCGATCCGCGTTCGATGGTGACCTCCTCGGTCGTCTCACCGCTGATCTCGATCGTCACCGCCTTGCGGAGATACCCGGGTTCGAAGAACGTCAGCGTGTATTCGCCGGACTCGATGACGCCCGATTCCACCGTGCCTGAGGCATCGCTTGTTCGGACCGTGACGATCTCGCCGGCTTTGCGAAAGACGACGCGAACGCTCTCTACTGCCCCATCCGAATCAGCGACCGTCACGGTCGCGCTGGCCTTCTCCCAAACGGTCACGGTGACGTCCTCCTCGGAGGCGTTCGTGAGCGTGTACGGGGAGTTCCGGACGTAGTTCGGATGGTCGACTTCGATCGTGACGTTGGCGCCCTCCGGCACATCGACGAAGGCCTTGCCGTTCGAGGCCGTCGTGGCGGTCGTCGAGCCGCCGTCCCACGAGGCTGTCAGCTCCGCATCGCTGACCGGCGCCCCCGCGGCGGTTTCGACGGTCACCGTGAGCGTGACGTCGGCGCTCGCCAGTCCCACGGCCGGCCCGCCAGCCGACCCTATGATGAAAACGGCCGCGAGGAGCGCCACTCGATAATTCATGGGCGGTCGAACGCGGTCCTCCGGAATAAAGGCGGCCCTCGTCGGGAGCCCCCACCGTGAGCCGACGGTAATCCTCGGCCGCCAGCCCTGAACTGTGGGAAAACTAGCGGTCCTCGGCCTGCAGGAGCTCGGACGCCGTCGCCAGGGCTTCCAGTTCGATGTCGTGTTCGTCGAGCCGTTCGCGGGCTCCTTCCTCGCGATCCACGACCACGAGCAGCCGGTCGACGCTCGCCCCGGCGGCCCGGAGGGCCTCAACCGCCTCGAGGGCGCTCGTGCCGGTGGTCGCGATGTCCTCGAGCACCACGACCCGTTCGCCCTCGGTGAGCTCGCCCTCGATCCGATTGCCGGTGCCGTATTCCTTCTGCGCTTTCCGGACGATCACGTAGGGGTTCCCGGATTCGACACTCGTGACCGCCACGAGGGGCACCGCCCCGAGCGCGACGCCGGCGAGGGTGTCGTCACCGACTCGGTCGGCGAACGCCCGGGCGATCCGGGCCAGGCTGCCCGGATCCGTTTCGAAGACGTACTTGTCGATGTAGTAGTCGCTCGTGCCGCCATGGGCGAGCTCGAACTCGCCGTAACGGATGGCACCGGACCGCCGCAGGGCGTCGATCAGCGCCTCGTCAGCCATCGATTGGACTCCCACCGGGCCCGTAAAGAAGGCCCCGGTCGGCCCTACCAGGGCTCCTGTTTCAGGCCCAGGAGGTAGCCGATCCCGTTCGTC
>CAZKPC010000046.1:12259-13934 GCA_964554565.1 uncultured Halobacteriales archaeon | reverse complement strand
TGTCGCACAACCGGATCAACGAGATCCTCCGCGGGCTGGCCGAGGACGGCCTCTACCGCGAAACCGTCCTCCCCGACGAGAGCCTCTTCCATCACTACCTCTTCCGGATCGCGTTCTTCTATCCCAACTTCGAGGAGCACTGGGAGGA
The DNA here is from genome assembly GCA_964554565.1 of uncultured Halobacteriales archaeon. Lineage (GTDB taxonomy): Archaea > Halobacteriota > Halobacteria > Halobacteriales > Hikarchaeaceae > CAZKPC01. Next base: position 13,786 of record CAZKPC010000046.1, on the reverse strand, counting down.
CTGCTACTACGACCTCATCGAGGACCCTCACGTGCTGATGTTCTTCAACGCCGACAGCCACTACCACTGGCAGTTCATCGCGCAGTTCCGGTCGAACGACGAGATGGAGCGGTGGGTCCACGAGTTCTTCAAGCGCAATGGCGAGGTCATCGCGCAGTTCCACAACACGATGCTGCACAACGTGCACAAGTTCCAGACGGACGCGCAGATGTTCGACGACATCCTCGAGGAGACCGCCGAGGGGCGGCAGTACCTGGCCGCGGCGGACGACTGACCGGCGCCCGATCGCCTCCGTGAGTTGGACTTGGGCGGCCGACGAAAAGGGATTTGAGCGGACCGTCCCTGGGCCGGGCTATGCAATTGGACCGGCTGTTCGACCCCGGTGGGATCGCCGTGATCGGTGCATCCGCGACTGCCGGCAAGCTCGGCCACGAGGCGATGCGCAGCGCGGCCCGCTTCGACGGCCCGGTCTATCCGGTGAACCCGAACGGCGAGGGCGACCTTTTCGGGGAACGGTTCCGGCCGTCAGTCGGCGCGATCGACGGGCCGGTCGACCTCGCGCTGCTGGCAGTCCCGCCAGCGGCGGTCCCCGAGGTCCTGGAGGAATGTGGGGAGGCCGGCCTCGGCGCGGCGATCGTGTACGCGGGTGGGTTCGCGGAGACCGACGCGGAGGGCGCCGCGCTCCAGTCCGAGTTGGCACGGGTGGCCCGGGAACATGAACTGGCGGTCCTCGGCCCCAACACGAGCGGCTACGCGGTGCCCAGCCGGCAGCTGTTCCTGTCCTTCGCCTCGCCGATGACCGATGTCGGGCCCGGAAACCTCGCCGTCATCGCACAGAGCGGCGGGGTGGCGCATACGGCCGCGTTCCAGGGCGCCCTCGAGGGGCTCGGCTTCTCCGCCGTGGTCGGGCTCGGGAACCGGGCGGTGACCGGTTTCGAGCCGGTCGTCGAATATTTCGATGCCGATCCCGCGACCGACGCGATCCTGATTCACGTCGAGGGGGCCGACGACGCGAGAGGCTTGCTGGAATCCTGTCGGGCCGCCGAAACCCCGATCGCTGCACTGCACGTGGGCCAGGCCGATGTCGACGAGTTCGCGGCCTCCCATACCGGGGCGCTGACCGGCGATCACGCCCTCTACGAGGCCGGCTTCCGACAGTACGGCGTCCAACCGGTGGAATCGACGGCCGAACTCCTGGATGCTGGCCACGTGCTGGCGGACGCCCCGGCGCCCGACGGCCAGCGAGTCGGCGTCGTCACCGCCCAGGCCGGGCCCGGCTTGATCATCGCGGATCGGCTCCGGGCCGCCGGGCTTTCCCTGCCGAGCCTCGCGGACGAGACGCTCGACCGCCTGGAGGAGCTCCTGCCGGGCATCACGTACATCGAGAACCCCGTCGATACGGCCCGGCCGATCGGCACGTTCGATACGGTGATCGAAACGGTCGCCGACGACCCGAACATCGATGCGCTGATCGTCTACCAGCTCTACGAACCGCCGCTCGAGTTCCCGGTCGAAACGCTCGGCGCC
>CAZKPC010000046.1:0-12159 GCA_964554565.1 uncultured Halobacteriales archaeon | reverse complement strand
CCGGTCGTCGTCAAAGTCGTCGCCCCGTCGATCGAACACAAGAGCGACTGGCGCGATGGCATCGGCGTCGCCACGGGATTGCAGGACGCGACCGGCGTGCAGCAGGCCGGCCGACGGATCACGGAGGCGCTCGAGGCGGCGGGCCGGCACGGCCAGCTCCTCGTCGAGGCGAGCGCGGACCTCGCCGGCGGGACCGAACTGCTGCTCGGCGGGACGCGCGACGCGGCCTTCGGGCCGACGGTGACGCTGGGCCTCGGGGGCATCTATGCGGAGGTGTTCGAGGACGTGTCTCACCGCCTCGCCCCGCTCGAAGCGTCGGAAGCGCGACGGATGCTCGAGGAGTTCGCGGGGGCCGGCCTCCTGGCCGGCGTCCGTGGCAAACCGCCGGCGGATACCGATGCGGTCGTGGACGCCGTCGTAACGATCGGGCGGCTGCTGGACGAGGAACCGGCGATCGTTGAAATCGACGTCAACCCGCTGTTCGCGTCGGCCGATGGGGCGACGGCCCTGGACGCGCTGATCGTCCTCGAGGAGCCAGACTGACTGCCGAGGCGTTCATTCCTGGCCGCCTTTCCGTACGTCGACCTCAGCGAAGCGGACCTGCCGTTCGGTGACCGCGACCTCCATGGATCCGACGTTCTCGATCGCGGCTTCGATCCGGTCCCCGTCCGCGAGTTCGCTCACGCCCGCCGGGGTCCCCGTCGTGATGACGTCGCCGACTTCGAGCGTCGTCCCGATGCTGGCGTACTGGATGACGTCCGCGCAGGTGTAGACCATGTCCGACGTGTTGGCGTCCTGGCGGCGCTCGCCGTTGAGGTCGAGCGTCAGGTCGAGGTCCTGGGGGTCGCCGACCTCGTCGGGCGTGGTGACGCAGGGCCCGATGACGGTGAACGTGTCGTAGGACTTCCGGTTCGAGCGGTCCTGTTCGCCGCGCACCGAGATATCGAGGAGTACGGTGTAACCGAACACGTGGTCCCAGGCGTCCGCCGCGGCGATGTCCTTCCCCGGGGTGCCGATGACGAACGCGAGTTCGACCTCGTGGTCCACGCGACGGTCGGAGAAGGGCAGCTCGACGCCGTGGTCTGGTCCCACGACGCTTGAGGGCGCTTTCAGGAAGTAGCCCTTGTCCTTGATCGAGAACCACTCGTCGACGTCGATGTCGCGATCGGCGAGGGCCTCCTCGATGTGCTGCTGGTAGTTCAGCGGGGCGGCGATCACCTTGCCGGGCCGGGCGACGGGGGAGTCCACGTGGACCGCGCCCCGGTCGTGATCCGGTGGAACGTCGGTGAACCGGTTAGCATCGTGTCCCCCTCGGATGTATTCCACGAGCGGGTCGTCGGTCGACAGGTCGAGACGGTCGGTGAGGTCGATCACGCCGTCGCCGTCGGCGGTCAAGAGCCCGAGCCGGCCGTCGTTATACCGGACGAATCGCATCGTACGCGTCGGGGGGAGCGGTCGGGGTTAAAGCATGGCGGTTAGCCGGGGCGGCCGGGGGAACGGTCAAGGCCCGCGGCGCGCATCCGGTCCGCATGGCTTACGAGACGCTCGCGCTCGCCGTCGATGACAACGGCGTGGCGACCCTGCGCTTGGACCACGAGCCCGTCAACGCGATCAGTCAGACGATGCGGTTCGAGCTCGCGGAGGCCATCGAGGACCTGCACGACGACCGGGTCAGGGTCGTGATCCTCACCGGCGGGAACGAGCTGTTCTCGGTCGGGGCGGACGTCGCCCTGTTCGAGGAAGCCGCCGAGTGGACGACCGACGAGTTCCGGGCGAACTCCCGGGTCCTCGGTCGCGTGTTCGATGGCCTCGAGGCGATCGAGAAGCCCGTCCTGGCGGCCATCGAGGGCACGTGTGTCGGCGGGGGGCTGGAGCTCGCCCTGGCCTGTGATATCCGGATCGCCGCCCCCGATGCAACCCTCGGCTTCCCCGAACACACGATCGGCTTGTTGCCCGGGCTGGGCGGGTGCTCGCGGTTCGTGCACTTGGTCGGGCCCGGCGTGGCCAAGGACCTCATCTTCCGGAGCGAGCTCGTCGACGGTGCCCGGGCCCGCGAGCTGGGCTTCGTCGAACGCGTCGCCGACGACCCCGAGGCGGCGGCCGCGGACTACGCCGAGTCCCTGCTCGAACAGCCCCCGCAAGCGCTCGGATTGGCCAAACGGGTCGTGAACGCGGCTCGCGACACGGATCTGCGCACCGCCGGGCTCGTGGAGTCACTCGCCCAGAGCACACTCCTCGAGACCGCCGATCACGCCGAGGGGCTGCAGGCCTTCCGTGAGGACCGCGAGCCGGACTTCACCGGCCGATAGCCCGCGGCCGGAACCAGGGCCAACCGTGCGCGTTTTGCCGTTCCACCGCCGATCGACGGCCATGAGAACGGTCGAGGCCGGCGGGTTGCCCATCGGCGACGAGCACCCGCCGCGGATCATGGGGGTCCTCAACCTCTCGCCGGAGTCCCCCTATGACCCGAGCGTGTTCGAGGACCCGGCGGCCGCGGCCAGCCACGCGGACAACCTCATCGCGGAAGGGGCCGACATCGTGGATATCGGGCTCGAATCCGCCAACAAACGGTTCGACGTCCAGCCGGCGGAATCGGAGTTGGAGCAGCTGGAGCTGGCGGTGGCGACGCTCGAGCAGATCGAACGCGATGCCGTGTTCTCGATCGAGACCCGATACGCCGAGGTGGCCGACGCCGGCCTGTCACGCGGCTTCGACATGGTGAACGACATCGCGGGCTTCGCCGATCCCGACATGCCGGCCGTCTGTGAGGCTCATGACGCCGCGGTGGTCAAGATGGCCGGCCCGGGGGACATCGACCGGCCGGGCGCGCTCGAGTCCGTTGACGCCATCTACGAGGCGTTGGCGGACGGGTTGACCGATCGGACGATCGTCGATCCCGCCTTCGGCGGTTGGTCGGAAGCGAAGACGCTGGAGGTCGATCGGGAAACCTTCCGCCGGTTGCGGGAGTTCCGCGCGCTCGACCAGCCGATCCTCGTTTCGATCAACCGGAAGAACTTCCTCAAGGACGTCGTCGGGCGGTCGACCGAGGCGGCCCTGCCGGCCAGCCTCGCCGCGACCGCGATGGCGGTCGAGCGGGGGATCCACGTGGTTCGGACCCATGACGTGCGCGCGACCTGTGACGCCGTCCGGATCGGGCGCGCATTCGCCCGCGGCCGGAAGCGCAACCGGACCGTGGAAGAGCTCGAGGTCACGTCGGTCCCGGAGGCCGAGCGGCAGCTCGAGCGGCTTGACGGGGGTTCGGAGGCCGCCAGCGGGATGGTGGCCGCGATGTATCGCCTGAAGGGCCTCGAACCGGAGACCGCATCGGCCGTGGAGGCGGCGGCGACGGCCGCGGATCTCGCCATACACGCGCAGGACGGCACGGTCCTGATCGGCGGGACCGAGGCGGCCCTCTCGAGGTTCGCCGCCCGGCTGGACGAGACCGGCCACGCGCCGATCGCCAGGGCCATCCGCGAATGAAGTTCGACACCTGGCGCCCCGTCTACGAGGCCATCCTCGCCGATTTCGGGTACGATCGAGCGGCGGACGAACACGCCCGCGACCGACTGGCCGAGCTGGCGACGCCGTTCGGCACCGCCCGGCTGGCGGACCTCTTCGAGGAGCAGGTCGTGGCCGTCGTCGGCGCCGCGCCGTCGTTGCGGGGCGATCTCGCGGACGGTATCGCCGCCGACGTCACGGTCGCCGCTTCGGCCGCTGCGGACGTGCTTCTCGATCACGGCGTGGAGATCGACCTCGTCGTCACCGACCTCGACAAGACGCCCGAAACGGCCCTGTCCTTGGCCACCGACGGCGTCCCGGTGGCCGTGCACGCGCACGGTGACAACACGGCGGCGATCGACCGCTGGGTCGGCCGGTTCCCCGCGGACGACCTCCTCGCGACCACGCAAGCCCGGCCGGTGGGGCCCGTACGGAACTTCGGGGGCTTCACGGACGGTGACCGCGGCGCCTTCCTGGCGGATCACTTCGGGGCGGCCGCCCTGACCTTCCCTGGCTGGGACTTCGATGACGACACCGTCGGCGACGAGAAGGCCCGCAAGCTCGCGTGGGCGGAGCGGCTCCTCGGATGGTTGGAACGCCGCCGCGGCGACCGGTTCGCGGTCCTGAAGGGGCGGCGGTCCGCGATCGATCCGCTGCCGCCCTGACTCAAGGGGTCGCCGGCAGCACTGGCGCCCGGCGGTGCGTTTAATCCAGCGGCGACCGGAGCCGGTGAGAATGAGCGAGTTCGGACCGGACGCCCGGGCGTTCATGCAGTCCCATATCGACGACCACGGGTTCCTCGCCTGGTTGGATCTCAGCGTCGAGGCGCTCGAGTCCGGCCGCCTCGAGATGCGGATCCCGTATCGCGACGAACTGACGAACCCTGCGCTCGCCGGTCGGAATGACGACGATCGGACCGTACACGGGGGCGTCGCGGCCACCCTGATCGACACCGCGGGCGGCCTCGCGGTTCGGACCACGCTCTCGGATCCGGTTTCGACTGGCGTGGCCTCGATCGATCTCAACGTCTCGTATCTGCGCCCCGCGAACGGCGACCTCGTGGCCACTGCGGACGTCGTGCGAACAGGCGGCACCGTCGGCGTGGCCGAGGTCACCGTGGAGAGCGACGTCCGAGACGCCGAACAGGACGCGGTCGCGGTGGGGCGGGGGTCCTACCGCATCTTCAGGGACTGACGAGTGGTGCTCTTCTGGCACCGGCGCGATCTCCGGCCGACGGACAACCGGGGCCTCGCGGCGGCCGGAGCTGAGTCGCCGGCGGTTCCGGTCTTCGTCTTCGACGAGGGCGTCCTCGAGCACGCGAGCCCGAACCGAGTGGCCTTCCTCCGGGACTCGGTCGAGGCGCTGCGGGCGGCCTATCGGTCCCGCGGCGGAGACCTGGTCGTCCGCCGCGGCCAGCCGGCTGCCGTCCTTCCGGACCTCGCGGTGGAGCTCGACGTCTCGACCGTCCACTGGAACCAGGACTACTCCGGGCTCGCCCAGGCGCGCGACGAGGCCGTCGCCGGGGCCCTCGAATCGGCGGGACGGACCGTCGAACGCCACCGGGACCTGCTCCTGGAGCCGCCGGGGTCGGTCTTGACCAACGCGGGGACGCCCTATCAGGTGTTCACGCCGTTCTATCGCACGTGGTCGGACCAATCCCATCCCGAACCGGCGCTCGATCCCGAGCACGTGGCGGGGACGGATGACGCGGCGATCCCCTCGCTCGACGACCTCGGGTTCGAGCCACCCTCGGCCGATATCCAGCCGGGCGGACACAATGCGGCCCGCGATCGCCTCGAGCAGTTCTGCGAAGGGCCGATCTACGAGTACGAGGCGGCCCGGGACCGCCCAGCGGCGGAGGGAACCTCGCGCCTCTCGGCGGATCTCAGTTTCGGCACGATCGGGATCCGGACCGTCTGGCAGGCCACCCGGGATGCCATGGACCGGGCGCCGGACGAGGAATCGGCCGACTCCGTCGAGGCCTTCCAGCGACAGCTCGCCTGGCGGGAGTTCTATACCGACAAACTCGCCCACGAGCCGGCGATGGTGGCCGCGAACCACCGCGACTTCGAGCAGCCGATCGAGTGGCGCAACGACCCCGAGGAGATCGATGCCTGGCGGGCGGGCGAGACCGGCTACCCGTTCGTCGATGCCGGGATGCGGCAGCTCCGTGCGGAGGGCTGGCTGCACAACCGGCTCCGGATGGTCGTCGCCGCGTTCCTCACGAAGGACTTGCTGGCGGACTGGCGGATCGGGTACCGCTGGTTCCGGCGCCACCTCGTCGATCACGACCCGGGGAACGACGCCGGCGGCTGGCAATGGGCGGCCTCGACCGGCTGGGACGCCCAGCCGTATTTCCGGGTGTTCAACCCGACGACCCAAGGGGAACGCTTCGATCCGGAAGCGGAGTACATCAAGCGGTACGTGCCCGAGCTGCGGGGCGTCGAGCCCGACGCGATCCACGACTGGCCGACCCACGAAGGGGATCGTCGCGATGAGCTCGCGCCGGACTATCCGGCCCCGATCGTCGATCACGCCGCTCGCCGCGAGGCGGCGATCGAGGCCTTCGAGCGCGCCCGTGGGAATTGAGGCAACCCGGCGAGGACGGGACTCCTGCTGTGTCGGGTGTTAGCATACCCACACCAACGGTTAAGGGCGTTCGTGATGTTCGGTAGAATTGGAGGGCTACAAGAACATGTCCCAGTACTCGGACGCGGAACTCCCCCCGCTTCCATACGATTACGACGCCCTGGAACCGCATATCTCCGAACAGGTGCTTACGTGGCACCACGACACCCATCACCAAGGCTACGTGAACGGCCTCAACGCCGCCGAGGAAACCCTCGCGGAGAACCGCGAGGCCGGCGACTTCGGTTCCTCGGGCGGCGCGATCCGGAACGTGACCCACAACGGCTGTGGCCACTACCTGCACCACCTCTTCTGGCGCAACATGTCCCCGGACGGCGGCGGCGAGCCAGACGGGGCGCTCCGGGACCGCATCGAGGAGGACTTCGGCTCCTACGAGGGCTGGAAGGGCGAGTTCGAGGCCGCCGCCGGGGCGGCCGGCGGCTGGGCCCTGCTGGTCTACGACCCCGTGGCCAAGCAGCTCCGCAACCTGGTCGTCGACAAGCACGACCAGGGCGCGCTCTGGGGTGCCCACCCGATCCTCGCGCTGGACGTCTGGGAACACTCCTACTACTACGATTACGGGCCAGACCGCGGCAGCTTCGTCGACGCCTTCTTCGAGGTCGTCGACTGGGACACCGTCGCCGAGGAGTACGAGAAGACCACGTCGAACCACGAGTAGCCGGGTCGCCTGGTTATTCGATCCCGAAGGCGACGAACGATCCCCGACACTCGAACACCGCTGTCTTACTGCTGATCGACCGTGGCGCCGCCTCGGAAGCGTTGCGTGCGGGGACCTCCGGCGCCGACAGTCGTCCCGACAGCCGTCGATAGGGTTTATTCGGCGGGCCCGGAACTGCTGGTATGCCCGTACCGAAAGCCGCCTTCGACGAGCTGCTCCCCTGCGAGTTCTATACGCCGGCCGAGTTGCTCGACCCCGAGCTGTGTTACACGATCGACGAGATCGCCCGATTGCTCCAAGACCTCCCGCCCGATGCCGAGCTCGACCCGGAGACGGAAGCCGTGTTGGTCGATTGGGCCATCCCCTGGGTGATGACCAACGCGGACGACCTGGTCGTCGCCGAGCCCCGCGACCCCGACGATCCCGGCCGGTACGGGCTGCGATCCCGATGAAGGTCCTGGTTGCGGGCGGGGACCGCGTCGACGCGGGGAAGACCACGTTCTCCACCGGCTTGCTCGCCCGCCTCGGCGGTACCGGGTTCAAGCCCCGGGCGGGCAACGATTACTGGTTCGATCACGACGACTACCGGCGGGCGGTCGAGGCCGGCCGGCTCTTCGGGAAGGACGCCAAACGCCTCGCGGCGGCGAGCGAACCCGCGGTCGAGCCGGAGGACATCAACCCGGTCCATCGGTTGTGGCAGCCGGCGCCGCGTGGCGACGAGTTCATCGGGCCCGCGGATCGTTCGTTCCTGCTGGACCGGGCGGGCGACCAGTGGATCGTCAACGACGGCGCGGCCGTTCCGAGCTCCGCCGCCGAGGCCCTGCCGCTGGAGTCCGCCCGACGTGTCGGATCGATCGACGAGCTGAACGACGCGATGGCGGCCCACGCGCTGCCGGCCCTCCGGGAGCTCGCGGGGCGGGTGCGCCAGTCGGACCCGGCGGTCATCGAGTCCTACGGCGACGTGGCGCGGCCGCTGGAGGACGTCGCCGTCGACCGGGTGGCGGTCGTCGAGCCACTCCGCACCCGCCTCTACGACGGCCCGCGGTTCCTCGACGCGTGCGACGTCGCGGGCCGGAGTCCACTGGATGGACAGCTGGAGGAGCGGGTGGGCGACGTGATCGAACTGCTCGATCCGGCGGCGACCGTCGAGCTGCCCCCGTTGACCGCGGCGGAGCGCGAGGATCCGGCTGCCGTCGCTGAGGCGTACGAGCCCGCCTATGAGGCCCTGATGGCCGTCTGACGGCCCGCCGGGCCCGGAGCTCTATCCTTTCACTCACACCGCGGTGTAGCTAGGATTATGTGCCGGGGCCCGGCAGGACCACTCACCCGAGCCGGCCGCATCGGGACGCGCACATGAAACAGTACCTCGACCTGGTCCGGCGCGTGCTCGACCGTGGGACCTACAAACCCAACCGAACCGGCGTCGATACGATCGCGGCGTTCAGCCAGCACTACGAGATCGACCTGCAACGGGGCTTCCCGTTGTTGACGACCAAGCGGATGGACGGCTTCCGCTGGGACTCGCTCATCCACGAGCTGCTGTGGTACCTCTCCGGGCAGGAACACATCCGTGACCTGCGGGAGGAAACCGGGATCTGGGACGCCTGGGCCGACGAGGACGGCCATCTGGATACCGCCTACGGCCGGTTCTGGCGGCGGTTCCCGGTCCCGGAGGAGGGCCTGCCCGGCGAAGCGTGGCCCGAGGACGCCCACCGCTGGGTGGATGCCGAGGCGGGCACCTTCGACCAGATCCAGTACGTGCTGGACACGCTGCGTGAGAACCCCCATTCCCGTCGGATGGTCGTCTCGGCGTGGCATCCCGGGAACGCCGCGGTCAGCCAGCTGCCGCCCTGTCACTACACCTTCGTCCTGAACGTCCAGGGGGACCGGCTGAACCTCCACCTCACCCAGCGCTCCGGGGACATCGCCCTCGGCGTGCCGTTCAACATCGCGGCCTACGCCCTGCTCGCAAAGGCGATCGCGGGCCGCACCGAGTTCGAGGTCGGGCGGTTCGGCCATACCGTCGTCGACGCCCACATCTACTGTGGCCGGGGCGACCGCGGCGCCTGGTACGCCGACCACCTCTCGGACCTCCGGGACCGGCTGCTCGACGTGGACGACCGGACCGACCACCGGGCCGTGCGCGAGTGGCTCGAAGGGGCCGCGCCGCCGGAGTCGGAGGCGGGGTACGACCACGTGCCGGGCTTGCTCGAACAGCTCGCCCGGGAGCCTCTGGAGCGCCCCCGGGTCGAGATCGCTGACCGGCCGCTCGACGAGCTGACGTTCGATGACATCCGGCTCCGCGAGTACCGCTCGGCGGACGGCCTCGACTTCGCGGTCGCCGAGTGAGCATGGACGTCGCAATCGTGGCCGCCGTCGCGGAGAACGGCGTCATCGGCGTCGACGGGGAGATGCCGTGGGACCTCCCCGCGGATCTCGCCCGGTTCAAGCAGCTCACGGTCGGCCACCCGGTGATCATGGGGCGGCGGACCTACGAGGCCATCGCCGATCGGCTCGGCGGGCCGCTGCCGGAGCGGACCAACATCGTCCTGAGCCGGGGCGACCCGGATCTCCCCGAGGCGGTGGTGCTCGTCGGTTCCGTGGACGCCGCGCTGGACGCGGCGTCCGAGACGGAGAGCGACGTCGCCTATGTCATCGGCGGCGGTGCGGTCTACGACCAGTTCCTGCCGCTGGCCGACCGGCTCTATCTTACGGAAGTCGAGGCCGCGCCGGCGGGGGATACCCGCTTCCCCGAGTGGGACCGCGGGGCCTGGATTGAAGTCGATCGGGAGCCTCGCGACGGGTTCGCGTTCGTGGAATACGAACGGGCCGACTGACTCGATCGGCCCCGGGAACGTTGTGGGGACCCAAGGGCCTTTGCCCCACCCTTCCCGAAACGAGCGTATGCTTGCCATCCGCGGGGGCACCGTCGTCGACGCCGACGGCGCCCGGGCTGCCGATATCGGGATCGAGGACGGCCGGATCGTGGCCTTCGGTGACGCCGGGGCGGCCGACACGGAGCTGGATGCCAGCGGCTGCTACGTCGCCCCGGGGCTCATCGACGCCCACGTCCATCTGGGCTTCGACGCCCGGCCTGACCCGACCAGCATCCTGGACGATTCCGAGTCCATGCTCGCCTACCGGGCGGCCGCGAACCTCCGGGATCTGATCGAGGCCGGGGTCACCAGCGTCCGGGATCTGGGGTCACCTGGGACCCTCGCGATCGATGCGCGGCAGGCCGTGGACGAGGGCGTGATTCCGGGCCCACGGGTCGTCCCCGCCGGCCAAAACGTCGTGATGACGGGCGGACACGGCCACTGGTTCGGCCGCGAGGCCGACGGCCCGGCCGAGGTCCGCAAAGCGGCCCGTGAACAGCTCAAACGCGGCGCCGAGGTGATCAAGTGCATGGCGACCGGGGGCGTCCTCACCCAAGGGGCCGTGACCGGCGCCCCGGAGCTGGGCCCCGACGAGCTGGAAGCGCTCGTGGAAGTCGCGTCCGCCAAGGGCGTGCCGACGGCGGCCCATTGCCACGGGGCGGAGGGCATCAAGAACGCCGTGCGGGCCGGGATCACTTCCGTCGAGCACGGTTCGTTCATGGACGCCGAAGCCGCCGAGCTGATGGCCGAGCGGGACACGTTCTGGGTGCCGACGGCCAGCGCCCTGCACGGCATCTGTGACGCCCCGGACGAGGCCGGGATCCCCGACTGGGCCGTCGAGAAGGGCCGCGAAGCTGAATCGGCCTACAGCGAGGCGTGGGAGCACGCGCTCGAGGCGGGCGTCCGGATCGCGATGGGCACTGACGCCGGGACCCCGCTCAATCCCCACGCCGAGGTCGCCGGCGAGCTCGCCCACATGGTCGACTACGGGCTCGATCCTCAGGGGGCGCTGGAGGCCGCGACGGTCGATGCTGCCGCGCTGCTCGGGCTGGAGGACGTCGGGCGGGTCGCCGAAGGGTTCACGGCGGACCTCGTGGTGCTGCCGGAGGACCCGACCGCCGATGCGACGGCCTGGCAGCGCCCCGAAACGGTCGTGGTCGGGGGGGAGCCCGTGGAACCGGCCGGTCCCGAACAGGTTTAGCGTCGGCCGCGCGTTGGCCCGATATGGCGCGGTGGCCGGCAGTCCTCCTGGTCCTCTGTCTCCTGACGGCGACCGTCGGAGTTTCGCCCGGGGCAGCCGGCGGGGCGGGCGAGCCCGTCGGGTTAGCCCTCGCCCAGGAGTTCGACCGCGCGGAGTTCCGGATCACGGTCTTCGCCAACGGCTCCGCCCGGTGGACGTTCCGGTACGAGCGGACGTTGACCAACGACACCGAGCGCCGCCGGTTCGAAGCCTTCGCTGAGGACTTCAACGCCAACGAGACCCGCCTCTTCACCGACTTCCGGAACCAGTCACGGACGCTGGTCCGTCAGGGCACGGAAGCGACGGGTCGGGAGATGAGCGCCCGGGCGTTCGACCGGCGGGCGTTCGTCGACACGGGATTGAACGACGCCGGCGTCGTCGAGATGGCGTTCACGTGGACCGGGTTCGCGCGGACGAGCGCCGACCGGGTCGTGGTCGGCGACGTGTTCGAGGGCGGCCTCTATCTCGGTCCCGATCAGGCGTTGGTCGTCGAAGCAGCGGACGGGCTGACGTTCGAGACGGTCGACCCCGCGGGCACGCCGTCCGGCGGCTCGCTGGCCGATAGCGACACGGTGACCTGGATGGGCGAGCGGACGTTCACGGATAACCGGCCCCGGGTGGTGCTGGTACCGAACGAGTCCGCCGGTGGGGTCAGCCCGACGGGAACTGGAGCGAATGACGGCACGAAGACGGGCCCCGGAACGGCCGACGGGTCGTCATCGGGGCTCTGGGCGCTGCTCTTCGTGATCGCGGCGATCGCCGTCGCGCTCGGGATGTTCCTCTACCGGCGACGCGGCGGGCCGCCGGCTGGCGGTAGTCCGGACCGAGCCGGGTCCGCGGAGGCCCCGGCCGTTGACCAGGCCGTCCTCATGGACGACGAGGACCGCGTCGAGTCGCTGCTCCAGGAGCACGGCGGTCGGATGCGCCAATCCGCGCTCGTTGACGCGACCGGCTGGTCCAAATCGAAGGTCAGCATGGTGCTCTCCGAGATGGCTGAGGCCGACCGGATCCGCAAGCTCCAGGTCGGGCGTGAGAACATCGTGAGCCTGCCGGGCCACGAGCCGGAGGCCGCCGGTTCGCCCCATGATGCTGACGACGGAGGGCCCGAGTCGTAACGGTTATACAGAAATCAGGGGTACCTTGCAACGCGCTCCGATGGTGTAGTCCGGCCAATCATATTGCCCTCTCGAGGCAATGACCCGGGTTCAAATCCCGGTTGGAGCACTCCTACCTCGACG
>CAZKPC010000045.1:0-14034 GCA_964554565.1 uncultured Halobacteriales archaeon | reverse complement strand
GGCTGCTCGAGCGGATCGAGGACTGACTGCTGTACTCGCCGCTCGTGTTCCGAACCGGTGTCGATGAGACGGCCGGCCAGTAACCTCCAGGTTGGTGGGTGTGGGAACGGTTGGCGTGATGTTAAGTTACCATAGGTACTTAGATGATAATAGGTGAGTTGAGATGCGAACTCAACCGCAATGCGGAGGTCGCTAACGATGCCCAGCTGCAATCAGTGTGGCAGTCACGTCTCCGGCCGGTATCAGCGAGTGTTCGCCGTTGACGGCGTCGTCCCGGACTGCCCGACCTGCGCGGGTTCGTGGGAGCACTGATCGCATGCCGGTTCTGAAGTGTCCGCGGTGTCCCCGGCGGTTCGATTCGATCGAGGCCGCCTCGAGCCATGTCGATCGCCGTCATGACCCGGAGGCATCGACATGAGCACGGCCGAGCGGGTCCCGGTCCGGTTGGAGGAAGCCCTGAACCGGCTCCCGGACTTCGATCTCGAATACGGCGTCGACGACCGGCAGGAGCCCACGGAGGTCACGGTCTACGATCCGCGGGCCGAGGACGTAACGACCAGCTGGCTGTCGGCCGAGGCGGCAGCCGCGGTCGATCTCGCTGACATCGCGTGATCGCCAAGGGATCGGTCGTCCCGCGGCGGTTACAGAGTGCCGGGACCGGGTGAGTTACCCTTTTCACCGGCCGGGCGCCTAGTCGGCTGTATGTCCGGGTCCCGCCGGCGCAAGCCCGAGTGGCTGAAGATGCGGCCACCCGCCGGCGAACGCTTCACCGAGATCAAGGACTCCCTCCGCGAGCGGGACCTCAATACGGTCTGCGAGGAGGCCAACTGCCCCAACCTCGGCGAGTGCTGGAGCGGCGAGAACGGTCCGGGGACGGCGACGTTCATGCTGATGGGACACCGGTGTTCACGGGGCTGTAACTTCTGTGACGTCGAGACCGGCGGCATGGAACCGCTGGACCCGGAGGAACCCGCGAACGTCGCGGACGCCGTCGCCGAGATCGGCCTCGATTACGTCGTGCTGACCTCGGTGGATCGGGACGACCTCCCCGACCAGGGCGCCGGCCATTTCGCCCGCACCATCGAGGCGATCAAGGCCCGGGACACGGACGTCCTCGTCGAGGTCCTCGTGCCGGACTTCCAGGGCGAGCCAGAGCTCGTCCGGCGGATCCTCGAGGCCGAGCCCGACGTGTTCGCCCACAACGTCGAGACGGTGGAACGGCTCCAATGGCCGGTCCGGGACCGCCGTGCGGGCTACGCCCAGAGCCTGGAGGTCCTTCGCCAGGCCGAGCGGGAGGCGGACGTCTACACCAAGACCTCGCTCATGCTGGGGGTGGGCGAACACGACCACGAGGTCTACCAAACGCTCCAGGACGTCCACGAGGCTGGCGTCGACATCGTCACGCTCGGCCAGTACCTCCAACCATCGCGGAGCCACCTCGACGTCGCGGAGTACGTTCATCCCGCCAAGTTCGACACGTGGCGGTCGGTGGCCGAGGAGGAACTCGGGTTCCTGTACTGCGCCAGCGGGCCGATGGTCCGGTCGTCCTACCGGGCCGGGGAACTCTTCGTCGACGCCCTGGTCCGTGACGGCCGATCGGTGGCCGACGCGCGGACCACGGCCCGGGCCCGCTCGAGCGCGAGCGACTGATCGCCCCGCCCGACGTTCCCAAACCGCCAGACGGCGTGGTCCACGTAGATTTATCGTTACGAAACCCCTATTACCCGAGCGCGGGAATCCCTTGGACATGGTGAGGGGTTACTCGTGAGTACGCTCCAGCGCGAGCCCGACGACCGGGTCCAAGTGCTCGACGAGGACGGCCGCGTCCTGGAGGGCGCGACGGTTCCGGATCTCGACGACGAGACCCTGATCGACATGTATCGCTACATGCGGATGGCCCGGCACTTCGATGAGCGGGCCGTGAGCCTCCAGCGCCAGGGGCGCATGGGCACCTTTCCGCCGCTGGCCGGCCAGGAGGGTTCCCAGGTCGGCTCCGCGATGGCGTTGGACGAGGACGACTGGGTGTTCCCGTCGTATCGAGAACACGCCGCGATGCTGGTCCGTGGGCTCTCGATGAAACGGACGCTGCTCTACTGGATGGGGGACGAACACGGGAACCAGGTCCCCGAGGAGAACAACTTCTTCACCGTGGCCGTCCCGATCGCGACGCAGATCCCCCACGCCACGGGCGCCGCTTGGGCGGCCAAGCTCAAGGGCGAGGACCACGCGGTCATCACCTACTTCGGCGATGGGGCGACCTCGGAGGGCGATTTCCACGAGGGACTGAACTTCGGCGGCGTGTTCGACGTCCCCTGCGTCTACTTCTGTAACAACAACCAGTGGGCCATCTCGGTGCCGCGGGAGCGCCAAACCGCCAGTGACACCCTGGCCCAAAAGGCAGCCGCCTACGGCTTCGAAGGCGTGCAGGTGGACGGCATGGACCCCCTCGCCGTCTACCAGGTCACCGATGCCGCGCTCGCGAAAGCCCGGAACCCGCCCGCGGGCGAGCTCCGGCCGACACTCATCGAGTCCGTCCAGTACCGCTTCGGGGCCCACACGACGGCCGATGACCCGTCGGTCTATCGCTCCGAGGAGGAGGTCGAGGAGTGGAAGCGCCGGGACCCGATCCCGCGCCTCGAATCGTATCTCCTCGACACCGGGCGGCTCGACGAGGAAGAGGTCGCGAGCATCGAATCGGCGATCGAGCAGGAGGTCGCCGACGCCATCGAGACCGCGGAGGACGCCCCCCGGCCACACCCGGACGACATCTTCGACTTCGTGTACGAGGAACCGACCGAACGCGTGGCGGACGGCAAGGCCACCCTGCGTGAGCTCCGCGACCGCCACGGCGACGACGCGATCCTGGAGGACTGACATGAGCGACGCAGCCCACACCCAGGCGACGCAGGACCTGACCCTCGTGGAGGCCGTCCGGGACGGCTTGCGCGACGAACTGGCACGCGACGAGGACGTCATCGTGATGGGCGAGGACGTCGGGAAGAACGGCGGCGTGTTCCGCGCCACGGAAGGCCTCTGGGAGGAGTTCGGCGAGGACCGCGTCATCGACACCCCGCTGGCGGAGTCCGGCATCGTCGGCACCGCGATCGGCATGGCGGCCTACGGCCTCCGCCCGGTGGCGGAGATCCAGTTCATGGGGTTCATCTATCCGGCCTTCGACCAGATCGTCAGCCACGCGGCTCGACTGCGGACCCGGTCGCGGGGCCGCTACACCTGCCCGCTGGTCGTCCGGGCGCCCTATGGTGGCGGGATCCGCGCGCCCGAACACCACTCCGAATCCACGGAGGCCTTCTTCGCCCACCAGCCGGGCCTCAAGGTCGTCATCCCGAGCACGCCTCACGACACCAAGGGCCTGCTCATCTCCGCGATCCGGGACCCCGACCCGGTGATCTTCCTCGAGCCGAAGCAGATCTACCGGGCCTTCCGCGAGGAGGTCCCCGACGAACCCTACGAGGTGCCGATCGGCGAGGCCGCCGTGCGCCGGGACGGCGCCGACATCACCGCGTTCACCTGGGGCGCCATGACGCGGCCGACCCTCGAAGCCGCCGATAACCTGGCAGGCGAGATCGACGTCGAGGTCGTCGACCTCCGGACGATCAACCCGATGGACACCGATACCATCGTGGAATCGTTCAAGAAGACCGGCCGGGGGGCGATCGTCCACGAGGCTCCCAAGACCGGCGGGTTCGGCGCCGAGATCACGGCGACCCTCCAGGAGGAGGCGCTGCTGTATCAGGAGGCCCCGGTGAGCCGTGTGACGGGCTTCGACACGCCGTTCCCGCTCTACGCCCTCGAGGACTACTACCTGCCGGAGCCCGCCCGGATCGCCGACGGTATCCGGGAGGCCGCGGAGTTCTAAGCATGGTCCACGAGTTCAAGCTACCCGACGTCGGCGAAGGGGTCGCGGAGGGCGAACTCGTCACCTGGCTCGTCGAACCCGGCGACACGGTCTCCGAGGATCAGCCCCTGGCCGAGGTCGAGACCGACAAGGCCCTCGTCGAAGTGCCCTCCCCGGTGAACGGCACCGTCAGGGAGCTGCTGGCGGAGGAAGGCGAGATGATGGAGGTCGGCGAGACGTTCATCACCTTCGACGTCGAGGGCGAGGTGGAGGAACCGGAGGCGGCCGAGTCCGCAGAGGCCACCGAGGCCGAGGCCACCGCGGAGCCTGATCCGGACGCGGCAGGCAGCCGGGACCGGGTCTTCGCCGCGCCGACCGTCCGCCGGCTGGCGCGCGAACTCGAGATCGACCTGGCGACGGTTGACGGATCCGGGCCCGGCGGCCGCATCACGGAAAGCGACGTCCGGGCGGCGGCCGACGGGGCCGAACCGCCCGCGGAGGCGGCCGAGTCAGGGTCGGCGGCCCCGGAACCGGCGTCAGCTGGCGGCGACGGAGCGCCCGGCGCCGCCAACCGTGACCGGACGCTCGCCGCCCCGGCCACCCGACAGCTGGCCCAGGAGCTGGGAGTCGACATCGACGCAGTCCCGGCCTCGGAGGAACGTGACGGCGAGCCCTTCGTGACGGCCGAGGACGTCGAGGCCTTCGCGGAGGCCGGTGGCGAGGCGGCCGCCACCGCCGAGGCGGCCCAGGCCGGCGGACCGGCGACTCAGCCCTCGTCGATGGCGGGCGAACGCGTGCCGTATCGGGGCCTGCGCCGCACGATCGGGGAGCAGATGGAGCGCTCGGCGTTCACCGCGCCCCACGTCACTCACCACGAGCTCTTCGACGCCCAGCCGCTGGTCGACGCCCGGGAGACGCTCAAGCCCCAGGCCGAGGAGCGGGGGATCCGCCTGACCTACACCCCCATCCTCATGAAGGCGGCCACGGCCGCGCTCAAGGAGTTCCCGTACCTGAACGCCTCGCTCGACGAGGAGGCCGATGAGATCGTGCTCAAGGACGAATACCACCTCGGCTTCGCCGCGGCCACCGACGACGGGCTCCTCGTGCCGGTCGTCGACGACGTCGACCGGAAGGGGCTCCTCCAGCTCGCCTCGGAGATCAACGAGCTCGCCGAGAAGGCGCGGGACCGATCCATCGCCCGCGAGGAGATGCAGGGCAGCACGTTCACGATCACGAACTTCGGCGCTATCGGCGGCGACTACGGCACGCCGATCATCAACTACCCAGAGGTCGCCATTCTGGGATTGGGCGCCATCAAGGAGCGGCCGTACGTCGTCGACGGCGAGGTCGTCGCCCGCCAGACGCTGCCGATCTCGCTCACCATCGATCACCGGATCATCGACGGCGCGAAGGGCGCGCGGTTCGCAGGGCGGCTCGGGGAGTACCTCGAGAACCCGATGCTCCTCCTCCTGGACTGAAGGTGCCCTCCCGAGAGCTTTATCGGCCCGGGGTCGGCAGGCTGGACCATGTCCCGGGTGACGCTCGCCGACGTGGAGGCGGCCCGCGAGCGACACGCGGAGACGGACGCGGTGCGGACGACCCCGTGTGAACGGAACCGGACCCTGTCGGCGATGCTCGATGCCGACGTCCACCCGAAGATGGAACACCTCCAGCGCACGGGATCCTTCAAGCCTCGCGGCGCGTACAACGCCATCCGCCAGCTGGCCGCCGAGGGGGTGGCCGCGGAAGTCGTCGCCGCAAGCGCTGGTAACCACGCCCAGGGGGTCGCGATCGCCGCCACCGAGGTGGGCCTCCCGTCGACGGTCGTCATGCCCGAGTCGGCGCCGCAAGCCAAGGTCGATGCGACCGCCGGATACGGCGCTGACGTCGTGCTGGAGGGCGCTGACTTCCAGGGCGCGATGGCGCACGCCCGGGAGCTCGCCGCCGCCGAGGACACCGCCCTCGTGCACGCGTTCGACGACCCGGCGGTCGTGGCCGGGCAGGGGACCCTCGGGCTGGAGATCGGGGAGCAGTGTCCGACGGTCGACACCGTGGTCGTCCCCGTGGGCGGGGGCGGGCTGATCGGCGGCGTGGGCGTGGCGCTGGCGGACCGGGTGCCCGAGGCCCGGCTCGTCGCCGTCCAGACTGACGCCGCGGCGACGCTCCCCCAGAGCCTCGACAAGGGCGGACCGGTCGACCTGAACGACCCCGATACGATCGCGGACGGGATCGCGACCGGGCATCTCTCGGCGCTGACCTACGACCTGATCGAGACCCACGTCGACCAGGTCGTGACCGTGACCGACGACCAGATCGCCAGCAGCAGCCTCGTGCTCTTCGAACGGACCAAACAGATCGTGGAGGGCGCCGGCGCAGCCTCTGTGGCGGCCCTGTTCGGCGACGAGCTGGACGTGACCGACGAGACCGTCGTCCCGGTCCTCTCCGGCGGGAACATCGACATGTCGATGCTGAAGGACGTCCTCACCTTCGCGCTGGCCGACCGCGATCAGCTCATCCACCTCCGGGTGCGTATCGACGACGTCCCGGGGAAGATGGAGGACATCGCCGGACTCATCGCGGACACTGGCGCCAACATCCGGACCGTCCGGCACGACCGGGCGGTCGGCGGCCTCCACGTGGCCGAGGCGTACTTGCTCTTCGAGGTCATCACCGGCGGCGCGGGCCATTCGGCGGCGGTCATCCGGGCCATCGACGAGGCCGGCTATACCGTCGAACGCGTCAATTAGGGTCGGCGGCCGATGTCGTCACGCTTTACCCCTCCCGAGCCCCATTTGAAGGGGAAATGGTCGTCGGAGACATCGCGTCGGGGACGGAGGTACTGGTCATCGGCGGCGGGCCGGGCGGTTACGTGGCCGCGATCCGGGCCGGCCAGCTCGGCCTCGACACCACGCTGGTCGAACGGGACGCCGTGGGCGGCGTCTGTCTGAACCGCGGCTGCATCCCGTCGAAGGCGTTGATCTCCGCGAGCGATCTGGCCCACCGGGCGGGTGACGCCGAGGACATGGGGATCACGGCCGATCCCACGGTGGACCTCGACCGGATGGTGGACTGGAAACAGGGCGTGGTCGACAAACTCACCGGCGGCGTCGGCCAGCTCCTGGAGTCCAACGGGGTCCACGTCATGTCCGGGCGGGCGGAGTTCGCCGACGAGAACAGCGTCCGCGTCGTGAGTGATGGGGAGGGCGAGGGCGCGGAAACGGTCGAGTTCGAGCAGGCCGTGCTGGCGACCGGCTCGCGACCGATCGAGATCCCCGGCTTCGCCTACGGCGAGGGCCCGGTGATCGATTCGGCGACCGCTCTCGACCTCCAGACGGTTCCCGAGCGGCTGCTCGTGGTCGGCGCCGGCTACATCGGGATGGAGCTCTCGACGGTGTTCGCCAAGCTGGGCAGTGACGTCACCGTGGTGGAGATGCTCGACGACGTGCTCCCCGGCTACGAAGCCGACGTCGCCCGGTACGTCAAGCGGCGGGCGGACGACCTCGGGATCGACTTCCACTTCGGGCAGCGGGCGGCCGACTGGCGGGAGACCGACGACGGGTACGTGACGGTCGCCGAGCACGAGGACGGCGAAACCACCGAATATCCCGCCGACACGGTCCTCGTGGCGGTCGGCCGGGAGCCCGTCACGGACACCCTGAACCTCGAAGCGGTCGGGCTCGAACCGAACGACGACGGCTTCATCGAGACCGACGAGCAGTGCCGGACCGCGCTGGACCACGTCTACGCGGTCGGTGACGTCGCCGGCGAGCCCATGCTGGCGCATAAGGCGAGTTACGAGGGCGAAGTCGCGGCGGAAGTCATCGCCGGCGAGCCGGCCGGGCTCGACGCCCAGGCCATCCCGGCCGCCGTTTTCACGGATCCCGAGATCGCCACGGTGGGATACACCGAGGCCGAAGCCGCGGACGCGGGCTTCGAGCCGCTCGTCGGCCGGTTCCAATTCGGCGCCAGCGGCCGCGCCCTGACCACCAACCACGCGGAAGGGTTCGTCCGCGTGGTCGCGGATGCCGACTCGCACTTCCTGATCGGCGCTCAGATCGTCGGCCCCGAGGCCTCGGAGCTCGTCGCCGAGCTCGCGCTGGCGATCGAAATGGGCGCTCGCCTCGAGGACGTGATCGGAACCGTCCATACCCACCCGACGCTGGCCGAATCGACACAGGAGGCGGCCCTGGGCGCCCTCGGCCGCGCGATCCATATGCAGAACTGAGGGCGAATCGGGCCCTCAGGAACGCAAGGCCCCGAATTCGGCCGCCAGCGCCCGCCGTTTCATCAGCCCGAACCCCACGACGATGACGGCGAAACCGGTGACCAACTGTGGCGTGACGGGCTCCCCCAGCGCGAGCCAGCCGGCCACGGCGGCAACCACGGGCACGAGATAGGTCACGAGCGAGATCTCGATGGCGGAGTGGTCGTCGTAGAGGGAGAAGAAGAGGAGGTAGGCAGCCACCGTCCCCGGGACGACGAGGTACGCGAGGGCGCCGACGCTCGTGACGGTGAGCTCGAGCGACCAGGACTCGCCAGCGAGCCAGCTCAGCCCGTGGATGATGGCCGCGCCGACCAACACGGACCAGGCCGTCTGGCCGGACCGCGGCAGGCGGGCCGAGGCCAGCCGGATCAACACCCCGCCCACCGCGGTCCCCAGCACCGCGACGAAGAGCAGGCCCTTGCCCACCACCTCCGGCTGGACCGTCGCCGAGCCGGTCGGCCAGAACAGGAGCAGGGCCCCGGCGAAGCTGATCACCAAACCGGCAACCCCCGCCGGCCGGAGTCGGTCTTCCGGGAGCGCCACCCACGAGACGCCGGTCGTCGCGATCGGAATGAGGCTCGTCATCAGGCCCGCCACGACGCTCGTCGTCAGGTTCTGTCCCACGAACCAGACACCGTTGCCCACCGCGATCCAGAAGAGGCCGCCGCCGCTGATCGCCACCAGATCACCGCGGGTCCGGGGGAGCCATCGCGAACGAGTCCACGCGACGTATGCCACCAGCAGCACCCCGGCCGCGTCATACCGGAACGCCGCGAAGAGCAACGGCGGGAAGCCCGCGAGGCCGACCTCGACGGCAGTCACCGACAGACCCCACAGGACGGCCAGCGTGCCGAAGGCGAGGATCGATCGTCCCCGGCTCATGTCCGGCGGGTGGGACCTCCAGGCATCGGGTATCGGTTCGGACTCATACGTCCTGGCGGGCGGTACTAGAAGTCCGGCCCTCGGTTGCCCGGCCCGCTGTGGCGTTCGATGAGCCGGGCCACGCTGGCCAGGGTCACGGCCAGAAAGACCCCGCCGACAACGGTGTTCAACGGCTGCCAGGGCAGCGGATCCGTCAGCAGGACGTGCAGCGCGATCGGGAGCGTGATGGCGACCAGGACGTAGGGCAGCCACTGGCTGGACGCCCACCACGGGGTCGAGGCCATGGTTACTTCACCCGCAGAACGTGACGGCGGCCCGCCATCAATCCAAGGCCGAAACCGGCCGCGTGGGCGATCAAGGCCACTCCGGAACGGGCCGTCAGCAGCGACAGCAGGACCGCCAGCGCCACGACGAGCCCCAACTTGCCCCGGCGACCGAGGTTCAACCGATCGAGCACCCCACCGGTCACCGGGTTGCCGGCGAGGACGTAGCCGTAGAGAGCCAACACGGCCCCGCTCGCGCCCAACACCGCCGCGCTCCCGCCGAGCACGCTGCCGAACAGGACCTCCGCGAGGCCGGCCAGTGCTCCCGTCAGGAGCACGTAGACATGGAACCGGAGCCGCGTCGTGGACCGCTCGAGGGCGAAACCGACGAACGCCAACGCCACCGCGTTGGCGAGCAGGTGATCGAGGGAGGCGTGGGCGTAGACGCTCGTGATCAGGGTCCAGGGCGCGACGGTCAGCGGGAGGGCCAGGGCGAACGCAACCGGTCCGATGCCGAGAAGCCCGCCGAGCCGCTGGAGGAGATAGACCAGCCCGAACACGACCAGCAGCTCGACCGTCGGGCTTCGCGGCCAGCGCATACCGCCTGCTCCGGCTCGGAACGCAAAAGGGCCACGCCCATGCCGCCCCGGCGACGCGACCGCTCTCGGGTGTAGAAATCCCGGGTCGGAGCACGCTACACGCCGCGCCTCAGTCCGTCCCGTTCCGAACTCTGTCGGGGTCCGGCGACCCGACCAGCTGACTGCCGAACACGACCGCGAAGATGGCGCCAGCGGTCACGAAACCGGCAGCGACCGACAGCGGTCCCAGGAAGCCTTCGCCGGACAACATCGACGTATAGCCGGTCACGCCGACGCCAGGGGGCACCGCGAACAACAGCGCCCAGCCGACGGTGGAACGGGAGGCCATTGGGAACACTACGTTTGGAACCGGTTTAGCCGTATCGAACAGCAGACTCGGCGGAGCGCCGCTTGAAACCCCGCGTTCCGCGGCGCCCGACGGCCTTTTATCGCCGCCGGGGGTGGTCGCGGTCATGCGCGCCCTGACGCTCGGTCCCGCCGGGACCTACTCCCATCGAGCGGCCCTCGCAGTCGTGGACGACGTGTCGTTCAGCGAGTCGGTCACGGCCATCGTCGAGGCGGTCGCCGATGACGAGGCGGACCGCGGCGTGGTGCCCGTGGAGAACAGCATCGAAGGGAGCGTCACGGAGAGCCTGGACGCCCTGGCGGAGTACGACGTCAGCGTGGTCCACGAAGTAGTCTCACCCATCCGGCACGCGCTACTCGCCCAGGGCGAGGAATTCGAGGTGGTGGCCAGCCATTCACAGGCGCTGGCACAGTGTCGGGACTACCTGGAGGCCACCTACCCCGACGCGGAGCTCGAGGCGGTCGCGAGTACCGCCCGGGGCGTCGAAGAAGCCCGGGCAGACCCGGCGGTCGCGGCGATCGGCCACCCGGAAAACGCGGACGAGTCCCTCGAGGTCCTGGCCGAGGACATCCAGGACCGTTCCTCGAACGCGACCCGCTTCGTCATGGTCGCCCCGGCCGAGGAGCGGGAGCTGGCCGGCGGGAAGACCTCGGTCGTGATCTATCCGAGCGCGGACTACTCCGGACTCCTGCTGGAGCTGCTCGAGGCCTTCGCCGACCGGGATATCAACCTCACGCGCATCGAATCCCGGCCGAGCGGAACCCGGCTCGGCGACTACCTCTTCCACATCGACTTCGCCGCCGGGCTCTACGAGGAACGCTCCCAGGCCGCCCTCGACGAGGTCGAATCCATCATCGACGCGGACGGCTGGGTCAAGCGCTTGGGCTCCTATGACACGATCCACGTCGTTTGAGCTCGGCGGCCTGACTGTCAAGAACCGCTTGATGGAGGACTGATCGTCGGTGGAAGTTGGCAGGGGAGGAGCCACTATCCACCCTGCGTGGGGGCCGGAAACGCTCGCAACGAACGTTTATCAGCGCCCCTGGCGACGGTATCGGCGATGAAGTGGCGGCGCGTGAACCTCAGCGGGCTCGTCATCGCCGGCCTCGGGTTCTTCCTCACCCGGTTTACCGTGACGCTCGCGCTCTACGAGGACCCGATCCGGTTTTTCCTCGCCGGGATCATCCCGCTCACGCTCGGGCTCGGCCTGGCCGCGTTCGGCGTGGCTCTCGCCGTCGCCGACATCGACGCCGGGAGGGTTCGGACGGTCGCGACCTGGGCCGTGATCGGCGCGGGCACCATGCTGGTCCTCGCCCTCCTCACGCTCTTTGGTTCGGGCGGCGGCGAAATGCCAGCCCTCGCCACCGTCCGGTCCCGGGCATACCTCTCGAACTTCCTCATCGGTGGCAGCGTCGGCGGCACGTTGACCGGGCTCTACGCGTCCAGGAACCGCCAACACCGAAACGAACTCCAGCAGCAGGCGAACCGGCTGGAAGTGCTGAACCGCCTCCTCAGACACGAGGTCCTGAACGCGCTGACCGTGATCCGGGGGAACGCCACCCGCGCCATCGACGGGGAGTCCGGCGCGGGCCAGATCATCCATCGGTACACCGACGACATCGAGCAAACCATCAACCAGGTCAAATACCTCGCCCGGAGCGCTCGGGCGAGCGAGTTCGCTGACACCTCGGTATCGCTGCTCGAACAGCTGGAATCGAGCATCGAGACCACGGAGGATCGCTATCAAGCGGCCGCGATCACCCTCGTAGCCGATCACTCGACCGTGGAAGTCCGGGGCGACGACCGGCTCGAGCAGCTGTTCAACCGGCTCTTCGAACGGCTGATCGCCCAGGGACCCGAACAGGCCGTGGAGATCGAGGTCGCGGTCACGGCTCGCGATGAGCAGGCGCGTGTCGAAATCGAGGTAGACGGGGAGCTGCTGTCCGATGACGAGCAGGCGCTCCTCGAGACCGGGGACATCCCCCAGTTCGACGATCCGAGCACCGGGTTCCGGCTCAACATCGCCCGGCTCCTCCTCGAGCGGTATCGCGGGTCGATCGCCGTATCGGTCACGGGGGGACTGACCGCGGTCGAGATCCAGCTGCCCCAGGCAGGGACCGATGGTAGCGAGCGACGACCGATCCCCTCCGGCGTCTCTGGCATCCGGCCGGCGATCCCACACCTGGTGGTGACACTCTCGGCCGCGATTATTGCCGGGGTCTTCTACGGGATCGGATCTGAGCTGTTCGGCGGCTCGATCGCGGGGATCGGCGTCTTCTACGGAACGGCCAGTCCGGTGGTCGGGTGGATCACCCATCAGTTCCACAGCGCCGTGTTCGGGTTCCTGTATGCGGGCTGGCTGTCCTTGCTACCGGCCAGACACCGCGACAACGTCCCGATCTACGTCGCGATCGGGCTCGCGTGGGGGCTGGCTCTCTGGACCGGCGCGGCCGGGGTCATCGCACCCATCTGGCTGCGGCTGCTCGGGATCCCGGCGTCGATCCCGAACCTCACGCTCAACCTGTTCGTGGCCCACGTGAGCTGGGGTGTCTCGCTCGGCCTGCTGACCGCCCTGGGCTACCGCCACGTGGTCCCGTGGTTCACCGACATCGACTTTGCCGGCGTGACGCGCATCGTCCGAAACTGAGTGCCCGGCCGGCACCGTTCCGCATCCGATGCCCCGGAGGTCGTGACGCGGCGATGGGGGCTCTTTATACGGCCGACGGTGGACGGTCAGGCATGTCGACTGACGGTACCGAGTCCGCCACGCTCCCGCCGGATGACGCGTTCAGCGTGCTCGGGAACGAAACGCGAATGGACATCGTGCGGACGCTCGGGGACGCTCGGGCCCCCCTGCCGTTTTCGGAGCTCAACGAGCGGGTCGGGGTGAGCGATTCCGGACAATTCAACTACCACCTTGATCAACTGACCGGGCATTTCCTCGAGCAGCGGGAGGAGGGGTACGCGTTGACCCGGGCCGGCGAACGCGTGGTGGAAGCGATCCTGTCGGGGGCCGTCACCGAAGCGCCGGTGCTCGAACCATCACTCGTTGACGAAGTCTGCCAGTTCTGTGGCGGGCCGGTCGGGATCACCTACGAGGAGGAGCAGGTCACGGTGTACTGTACGGAGTGTGCCGGCGTCTACGGCGCGAATATCGGGCCGGAGAACCATGGCCACCTGGGCACGTTTTTCCTGCCACCGGCCGGCGTCAAGGATCGGTCCCCCACGGAGGTACTTCGGGCGGCCAGCATCTGGGGCGGGCTCGCGACGATGGCAGCGGTCAGTGGCGTGTGCCCGCGCTGTTCGGCGCCGATCGACGAGTCGGTCGAGGTCTGTGAGGACCACGATCCGACCGGCGGTGACTGCGGAAACTGTCACGGCCGTTACGCGGCGACCGTGCAGTTCGATTGCACGAACTGCATCTACGAACGCAATGGGGCCTTCGGCGTTCGGCTCCTGACCCATACCGCGTTCCTGGAGTTCCTGACGGCTCACGGGATCAACCCGGTGATCCCGTCCTCACACGGGGCGATCGACGTCGTGACGAATTACCAGGAGGACGTCGTGTCGGCCGAGCCGTTCGAGGCGCGGTTGACCTTCTCGGCGAACGGGGACACGGTCACCTTCACGGTCGCCGACGACTTCTCGGTCACCGACATTCGTCATGGGGACCAACCACCCGGATAAGTCACCGTGATCGAGGAACGGGATTTCGGGGCTGATCGACCGACTGAACGGGACATTCTATATCAGCTTCCCAATCAGTCACCCGGATCCGGAGCCCCTCCGACTCGTCCGTTCCGTCCCGGATCCCTGAGTGGCTC
>CAZKPC010000044.1:0-14608 GCA_964554565.1 uncultured Halobacteriales archaeon | reverse complement strand
GGTCGTACCATTCAAGCCCGCCGGTCCAGTATACCGAGGCGATGGAGTCCCCGCTGTGGATCGATGCCCACGCGCCCGACCTCGAGGAACTCCCGCAAGGGGATCTGCGGCGCTACCTCTCGCGAGTCGAGGCCGGGCCGATCAACCTCGTCCTCCACGGCCCGCCGGGTTCCGGGAAGACAGCGGCGGCTCGCGCGCTCGCCCAGCGGGTCCACGATGACCCCGACAACGACCTCGTCACGATCAACGTGGCCGATTTCTTCGATCGGACCAAGGACGAGCTCCGGGACGATCCCCGGTACGAGCGGTTGTTGACCGGGGAGATCCCCTGGGTCAAACAGTTGGGCACCGAGGACAAGCAGAGCATCAGCAAGCGCTACAAGCGCCAGTGGTCGAAGGCGGACATGATCAACTACGTCCTGAAGGAGCACGCCGCCATGGCCCCGGCGTCCGGCGACTACCGGACGGTCCTCCTGGACAACGCCGAGGAGATCCGGGTGGACTTCCAGCAGGCCCTCCGCCGGGTGATGGAACAGTACCACCAGTCGACGCAGTTCGTCATCACGACCCGCCAGCCGTCGAAGCTCATTCCCGCGCTCACCTCACGGTGCTTCCCGATTCCGGTCCGGGCGCCGACGACTGAGGAGACCGCGACCGTTCTGGAGCGGATCCTGGACCGCGAGGACGTGCCCTTCGAGAGCGACGGCATCGAGTACATCGCCAGTCACGCCGACGGCGACCTCAGGGCGGCCATCCTGAACGCCCAGACCGTGGCCGAGACGGCGGGGGAACTCACCCGGGAACAGGCCTACGAGGTGCTCCGCGAGGTGGGGCCCGACGACCGGATCGTCGAACTCATCCAGCGGGCCGTGGACGGCGAATTTGCCGATGCCCGGTCGATCCTGGATGACCTGCTGGTGGACGACGGGTTCACCGGCGGGGAGGTCCTCGATTCGATCGTCCGGACCGCGCGGGCCCGGGAGTTGGTTGATCCGGCCGAGCTGGCCGTCCTCGCCGGCGAGGTCGACCTCGATCTCGCCGAGGGCACCAGCGATCGGCTGCACCTCTCGCATCTCCTGGCGGAACTCGGAGCGGACTGACCACCCCATGAACATCGCGCCGGGCGGCTGGAAGTACGGCGGGCTCCTCGGCCTCCTCTCCCTCCCGGCGTTCTTCGTCACCGGCTACGCCAGCGCGGTCCTCCTGTTCGCGGGCGCCTTCACGCTCTGGTTCTTCCGGGACCCGGACCGTGACCCCCCGGAGCACGGCGTCGTGTCGCCGGCGGATGGGACCGTCTCGGTCGTCAGAGAAGAGAGCGGACAGATCCGGGTGGGCGTCTTCATGAACGTCGATGACGTCCACGTGAACCGGGCTCCGCTCGGCGGCGCCGTCGAGAGCGTCGAGCACCGTCCCGGGGCCAACCGACCGGCGTTCCGAAAGGAATCAGACCGGAACGAACAGGTCGAGATCGCGTTCGACGATCACGTCGTCGTCCTGATCGCCGGGTGGTTCGCCCGGCGGATCAAGCCCTACGTGGAGCCAGGAGAGACGATCGATCGCGGGGCCAGGATCGGTCAGATCGCGTTCGGCTCCCGGGCGGACGTCGTGCTGCCGGAAGACTACGACCACGCTGATCTGGCTGTCGCCGAGGGCGACTCGGTCCGGGCGGGCGAGACCGTTATCGCGAGCCGGTGACCGGACGGGAATCCGGGAGGGGCTGGAGCTACCCGGGGGACTCCTCAGCCGTCAGGACGTGCACGTATCGCGTGAGCGATCGATGAACCGGCCGCTCGTGCACCGCCGAGACGGTCCAGCCGGCCTCTCGAGCCATCCCCGCGCAGTCCCGATCGACGACCACGACGGCCCGGGAAGCGACTCGGCGGGCCTCCTGGAGCGTCCCAGCCATCAGGGTCTCCACGTCCCCGTGGGCCACGACCGACTGGCGGCCGTAGGGCAAGTCGGCCACGACAGCATCGACGCCGTGGCCGACCGGCAGTCGGGTCGTATCGCCGAGACAGAGGCTCCAGTCCTCGAGATAGCGCTCGAAGTTCTCCCTGGCGCCCCGAACCATCTCCAGCTGGGCGTCCAGGCCTATGACCGAGGCCCCGACGAGGCCCGCTTCGATGAGCAGACCGCCCGTTCCGCAGACCGGATCGAGCAGCAGCCGTCCCGGCTGGGCGCCAGCGAGGTTGGCGACCGCCCGGGCCTCGAGGGGGTCCATACTGCCCGGGTGGAAGAACGGTTTGTCCGTCGGGGCCCGCTCGTCGAAGTCACGGCGGCTTTCGGCCTCCAACCAGGCCAGGATGCCGGTTCCGTCCGCGAACAACGCGCGCAGCTCGTGATCCGGCGTTTCGAGATCGACCACGAGCCCGGCCGCCGTCAGGACGTCGCCCAGCGCCCGCTCGGCGGCTCTCGTGTCGATGTCCGCGGTTCCGCGAACGGCTCGAGCGCGGACGGCCACCGAACCGTTCCGGTCGATCGCCTCTTCGGCGAGGGCCGTCCGAGCCGCCTCGACCGTCGCCCGGGTTCGCGCCACGACCTCGCCAACCGCCCGGGTGAATGCAAGTCCCCGGAGCCGGTCGATCTCCACCGATTCGGCCGTGGCTAACCCCGGCGCCACTTGTTCGACGGCCGTCGCCGCGTGCGCCGCTTCGGCGGTCGCGAAGCCATCGTCCTCGCCGACGAGTTCGAGGACGTACACGGCTGCCGGTGGGGGAGGCCGCGTGTTGAGGATACCGGTCAGCGGTGCGCCCGGACCAATGGCTGCCCCGGATAGCGAACAAGGGCTGGCCAGCGTTAGCTGTCGGCAGAACTGTCAATTAGACTTACCAATGTTTATAAACCTTAAATACGATACTTAAGCTATAGCAATGAGCGACCCGAAGGAAACCATCAACATCGAGAACGTGGTCGCCTCGACGGGGATCGGCCAGGAGCTCGACCTTCAGAGCGTGGCCATGGACCTCGAGGGGGCCGATTACGACCCGGAGCAGTTCCCCGGCCTCGTCTATCGGACCCAGGACCCCAAATCCGCGGCCTTGATCTTCCGCTCCGGCAAGATCGTGTGTACCGGCGCCAAATCGACCGACGACGTCCACGAGAGCCTCCGCATCGTCTTCGACAAACTCCGCGATCTCGAGATCAAAGTCGAGGACGACCCCGAGATCGTCGTCCAGAACATCGTCACGTCCGCCGATCTGGGCCGAAAGCTCAATTTGAACGCGATCGCGATCGGCCTCGGGTTGGAGAACATCGAGTACGAGCCCGAGCAGTTCCCGGGCCTCGTCTATCGGCTCGACGAGCCCAACGTCGTCGCGCTCCTGTTCGGATCCGGCAAGCTCGTCATCACGGGCGGCAAGCAGCCCGTCGACGCGGAGCACGCCGTCGACAAGATCGTGAGTCGCCTCGAGGAGCTCGGCCTCCTCGAGTAAGCGCCCGACGCCCATCCCCGCCATCGTATCCTGGGTAGCCGGGGTACCGCTCGCCCAGATCGAACCGGCTTCCGGACCGCCGATCGCCGTCGCCGGGACCTTCCTGCTCGCCGCGCTCTTCTACGCGATCACCGCCCATCTCGCCGCCCGGTACGTCCTCGGTTCCGTCCCGGTCCTCCCAGCCATCGGCGTCGGCATCGTGCTGGCAGCCGTGGCGTTCCTCCTTCGATCCTTCGGGCCCGCGCCGGTGATCGCGGCCTCGCTGAGCATCGATCTGGTCGCCATCAAGCGGTTCTACGATCTCGATTGGCGGCCGACCGTGCTCGTGACCGTGGCCCACTACGCGCTCAGCGCGATCCTGGGGATCACGCTGTTCAACCTCGCGCGGCTACTCGCGACCGCCCCCGGATAGTTACCCGGCCTCGGGCGCCCACCACGACAGTACGAGGCCGAGGGCCGAGAGGACGCCGGCCCCCAGGAACGCGGCGGGATAGCCGGCCGTGCCGATGACGGTCCCGCCGATGATCGGTGCCACGAAGGCACCACCCAGCCCCGCCGTCGTCACGGTCGCCACCGCCGTGGCGGCGACCCGCGGGGATACCAGCTCCCGCACGTAGACGAACACGAGGCCCAGCAGGAGCTGGATGGCGAGACCTGCGACGAGCAGCGTCACCACCAGCAGCGGCACCGACCGCAGTACCGTGAAGCCCCCCAAGAGTGGCGCCGTCACGAGGAAGGTAACCAGGGCGATCGGGCGGCGCCGCCCGCCGAACAGCCGGTCGGACAACACGCCGCCGGCGATCCGCCCGCCGATGCCCATGGCCGGGAAGAGGGCGACGATGAGGCCGCTCACCCCGAGCGACAACCCGATTTCGGCCGTCAGATACGACGGACCCCAGCTGTTCACGAACAGGTACAGGCCGTACCCGAAACTGGCCAGAGCACTGAGCAGCAGGACGTTCGAGTCACGCAGCACGTTCGCGAACTCCGACGGCGAGGGCGCCGCCCCGTGGGCCGAACCGAGTCCGCGGCTGACCGGCCAGAAGACCAGCAGTCCCAGCACGGAGAGCCCCGGGAAGACCAGGAAGATGGCCGGCCAACCCGCCCGGCCGGCGATTGCCGGGCTCAATCCCTGTCCCAAGGCGAACCCCAGCGGTGCGCTGGCCGTGAACACGCTGACCGCAGTGGCCCGGTTCGCCTCGGAGACGGCCTCGCTGACGATATCGATCCCGGCGTTCCAGGCAACCACGAAACCGACGCCGCCCAAAAAGCGTGCAACGAGCAGCGAGACGAAGTCCCCGTTCGCGCCCGCCCACCAGCTCCAGAGGCCGGTCACGAACACCACGCCGACCGCGCCGGCCATCGTCCGCCGGGTGTCCGCCCGGTCGAGCACCATGCCGGCCGGCAGGCTCGCCAACACCGCCGAGCCGAACATCACGCTCACGACCAGGCCGGCCGCCGCGGCGCCGATCCCGAACGAGTCCCTGATAAGCGGCGTCACGCTGGCGGGCGAGATCTCGAACGCCGCCATTCCGAGGACGATCAGGCTCGTCCCGGCCAGGAGCCCCCAGCGCTCGCCGATGGCCCGCTGCCCACTGCTCGTGGGATCGGGTCCGGCACTCCCGCTCACGGGCCGGTCGGTGGGCAGTCCGGTACATGAAGCTGTGCAACCCGGTCAAGAGCTCCGGCCGGGACCCCGCTCCCCGATTGGAAGCGAGCGTCCCTCATCCCCGCGGTCCCGCCCGCTCACTCGACCAGCCGTTCGATCTCGGTCACCAGGATGCCGCTGGCCCCGGCTTCCTTGACGTCGTTGATGACTTCGTAGACGTCACGCTCGTCGACGACGGTGTGCACCGCGACCATGTCGTCCCCGGCGATGTCCATCACCGTCGGTGCCCCGAGCCCGGGGAGCAGCTCGCGGAGGGTATCGAGCTGAGATTCGGGCGCGTTCATCATGAGGTAGCGCTTGCCCTCGGCAGCGATGACCGAATCGAGCGCCCGGACCAGCTGCTGGGTTTTCTCATCGTCCACGACGTCCTCGCGGGCGAACAGCCGGACCGAGCTCTCCAGCACCTCCTCGATCACGGCCAACCGGTTCATCGTGAGCGTCGTGCCGGTGCTGGTGATATCGATGATGGCGTCCGCCATGTCGACGTGGGGCGTGAGCTCGGTCGCCCCGCTCACTTCGACCACGCTGGTATCCACGCCGCGGTCGGCGAAGAACCGGCGGGCGATGTTCGGGAACTCGGTCGCGACCGTCCCGCCGTTGAGGGCGGCCACGGAATCGATCCCGCCGTCCTCGGGCGCGGCGAGGACGAGCCGGCAGCGGCCGTATTCGAGATCCAGCAGTTCGACCACGGACGCCGCGCCCGCTTCTCGAACCTGATCGAGGCCGGTGATGCCGAGGTCGGCGGCCCCGTCCGCGACGTATTCCGGGATGTCATCGGTGCGGACGTAGAGAACCGTCACGTCCGGGTCCACGGTCGAGGCATAGAGGCGGCGATCGGCGCCGTTCTGGAGATGGAGGCCGGCCCGTTCGAGCAGCTCGATCGTCGGGTCGTGCAACCGGCCCTTGTTCGGCACCGCGATGCGCATGCCCCGGAAGTGCGCTGCGGGGGACATTCTGCCTTTCGAAGCCGGGCCGGCGGCCGGCCGAGGACCCGTATCGTTAACGCCTCCGGTTGTCAAGCGCGGCCCATGAGCGAACTCCGGATCGCGGGCGGACACGTGCTCGGGCCCGACGGCTCGGTCGAGGCAGCCGACGTGGTCGTCGACAGCGAGGCCGGAGAAGTCCTCGCCGTGGGGCCTGAACTCGGGGACGGCGACGCGGTGCTCGATGCGAGCGGCGGCCTGGTCGTGCCGGGGCTGGTCAACGCCCATACCCACGTCGCCATGACGCTGCTTCGGGGCTACGCGGACGACAAGCCACTCGAAGCCTGGCTCCGGGAGGACATCTGGCCCGTCGAGGCCGAACTCGAAGCGGCCGACGTGCGTGCCGGGACCGAGCTCGGCGTCCTCGAGATGATCAAGGCCGGCTCGACCGCGTTCGCGGACATGTATTTCCACGAGGACGAGGTTGCCGCCGTCGTCGAGGAGTCCGGAATCCGGGCGATGCTGGGCTACGGGATGATCACCGCCGGGAAGGAGGACGAGTCGGCGAAGGAGGCCGAACTGGAGCGGGCGCTCGACTTCGCGACCCGCCACGACGGGGCGGCCGATGGCCGGCTCCGGACCGCGGTGATGCCGCATTCGCTGTATACCGTCGAGGCGGCATACCTCGAAGCGGCGCGTGACGAGGCGCGGACGGCCGGCCTGCCGCTGCACTTCCATGCGGCCGAGACCGCCACCGAGGTCAAGGACGTGCGTGAACAGCACGGGAGTCGAGTGATCGAAGCCGCCGATTCCTACGACCTGCTCGGGCCCGACGTGTTCGTCGCGCACGGTGTGCATCTGACCGACGACGAGATCGATCGGCTCGCCGACACCGGGACGGGCGTGATCCACTGCCCGGCCTCGAACATGAAACTGGCTAGCGGGATGGCCCCGGTCCAGGCGATGCTCGACGCCGGCGTGTCGGTCGGGCTCGGCACGGACGGACCGGCCTCCAACAACGACCTGGATCTGTTCGACGAGGTCCGCGACGCCGCCATGGTGGGAAAACTCGCCGCCGGTGACGCCGCAGCGGTGGACGCGGCCGCCGCAGTCGGGTTGGCGACCCGCGGCAGCGCTGACGCCATCGGCTTCGACGCGGGGCGCATCCAGCCGGGCGCCGCGGCGGATCTCGCCGTGGTCGACCTCGAAGCCGCCCACCTGACGCCGGCCCACGACCGCCTGAGCCACCTCGCCTACGCCACGCGCGGCAGCGACGTCCGCCATACCGTCTGCGACGGGCGAGTCCTGATGCGCGACCGGGAAGTGCTGACGCTGGACGAGCAAGCGGTCATCGACCGCGCGGCCGACCGGGCGGCCGCCCTGGTCGAACGGGCGAGCGGATAATCCGACCGTCGACGCCGGTGGCGCTGATTACCGAAATAAACGATCAGAACCGTTCTTGAACGGTCTCAGGCGCGCTCGTTCGTCCGTCGGCAGCTCGGACGCCGGATTGAACGGATCGAACGGCTGGCCCGGTTTATGGGATCGATTCGCGTTTAACCAGTCGTTATGTCGAGTGCGATCCGCCTCGGTGCGATGGCCATGGCCGCGGTGATGGTCCTCGCCGTCGCCACGCCAGCCGTCGCCACCGAGCCGGCCGAGATCGAGTTCAGTGCGGGGAACACGTCGTTCACGGTCACGGTGACCCACAACGGCACGCCGCTAAACGATACGCTGGTCAACGTCACCCCCACCGACCCGGCGAACGTCAGTTACGCCGGCGACTCCGGACTGACCGACGCGAACGGGACCGTCACGTTCGACCTCCCGGAGAACGAAACGGACGTCCGGATCTCGACCACGGACAACGGCACGGAGTCATCGATTACCAGGACGCTGCCAGCCAGCGGGACCACGGAGCCGACCTGGGACGGCCAGGGACCGTTCGGACAGTGGGTCAGCAACCTGCTCCGTGGGCTCGGCGTTGATTCGAGCAGCTCGCTCGGGCAGCAACTCTCCGACCTGGTCGTGAAGAACAATCCCGGTTCGGAGCACCGCTCCGATAAGGCGAACCCCGGCGGGAACGGCCCGCCCGACCACGCCGTCAACAAGTCGGCCGACAAGGGTAACAACTCGAACGGTCCGCCGGATCACGCCGTCAACGAGTCAGACAACAAGGGGAACGACTCGAACGGCCCGCCCGACCACGCGAAGAACGGCTCCGATACGTCCGGCAACAAGTCGGCAAGCGGCAACGAGACGACGGGCAATAACGGGAACAACGGTCAAGGCAATGGGAACGGCGAGAGCGGAAACAACGGTCAAGGTAACGGCAACGGTGGGAACGGGAACAACGGCCAGGGCAACGGGAAGAGCCTGGCCCGCCCCGCGCTCTGATCAAGTCCGAACCACCAGATCGCACCCGGTTTACCCGGTCACCGCTTCTCGAGATTTACTGACATCGAGAGGACCGAGGCACCGCGCTTGAGCAGGTTTTTAGGCGGCGTCCTCCTCTCTCTGGCCATGACCGCCACCATCAGCGAACGGCTCGCCGACCCCGCGTCGGCGCGTGAAGAGGGCCGACGGAAGATCGACTGGGCCGCCTCCCACATGCCGATCCTCACCGAGCTCCGCGAACGCTTCGCCCCCGAGCAGCCGTTCGCTGGCGAGCGGATCGGGATGGCCATGCACGTCGAAGCGAAAACCGCCGTGCTCGCGGAGACTCTCGCGGCCGCCGGCGCCGAGATCGCCATCACCGGCTGCAATCCGCTCTCGACGCATGACGACGTCAGCGCCGCCCTCGACGCGAACGATGCGATCACCAGCTACGCCGAGCGTGACGTGGACGACGAGGGATATTACGGGGCCCTCGAGGCCGTGCTCGACCACGAGCCGACGGTCACCGTCGACGACGGCGGGGACCTCGTGTTCGCGCTCCATCGGGACCGCCCCGAGCTACTGGAGACGATCAAGGGCGGCTGCGAAGAGACCACGACGGGCGTCCACCGGCTGCGGGCGATGGCCGATGACGGCGAGCTCCGGTATCCCGTCTTCGCCGTGAACGACACGCCGATGAAGCGGCTCTTCGACAACGTGCACGGCACCGGCGAGTCATCGCTGGCCTCGATCGCCATGACGACCAACCTCTCCTGGGCCTCGAAGACCGTGGTCGTCGCGGGCTTCGGGCACTGCGGCAAGGGCGTCGCGAAGAAGGCCGCCGGGCAGAACGCGAAGGTCGTCGTGACGGAAGTCGATCCCCGAAAGGCGCTGGAGGCGCACATGGAGGGCTACGACGTCATGCCGATGGCCGACGCCGCGGAGGTCGGCGACGTCTTCATCACGACGACCGGGAACCGGGAGGTCATCACGCGCGAACACTTCGAGCGGATGCAGGACGGGGTCCTCCTCGCCAACGCCGGCCACTTCGACATCGAGGTCGACCTCGAGGCGCTCGGGGCACTCGCGGTCGAGCAGCGCGAGCCCCGCGACGGCGTCCGGGCGTACCGGCTCGAGGACGGCCGCGAGCTCAACGTCCTGGCCGAGGGCCGGCTGGTGAACCTGGCGGCCCCGATCGCCCTCGGCCACCCCATCGAGGTCATGGACCAATCGTTCGGCATGCAAGCGGTGGCCGTCGAGGAGCTCGTCGCGAACGGCGATGCGTACGAGGCCGGCGTTCACACGGTGCCCGACGAGCTGGACCGCCAGGTCGCGTCCATCCGGCTCGCGGCCGACGATGTCGAACACGACGAGTTGAGCCCGGCTCAGGAGGCGTACCTCGAGTCCTGGGAGCACGGGACCTAGCGGCTCGGCACACCACTTCCGGCCCGGCTGGGGGTGACTTATTACCGCATCCGGTCGTAGGGCCGCCCGAGTGCCCCCAGAGTCCAACGCGAAAGGCGACCGCCGGGAGCGGGAGCTGGTCAACCAGCTCGACGAGCGGGGCTTCGCGGTCATGCGGGCCCCGGCCAGCGGCAGCGCCACCAGCCGGGAGCTGCCGGACGTCCTCGCCGGGAACGGGGTGGTCTTCCATGCCATCGAAGTGAAGGCGAGCGCCGGCGATCCGATCTACCTCGACGAGAAGGAGGTCTACGACCTCGTCTATTTCGGGCGGAACTTCGGTGCCGAACCGTACATCGGCGTCCGCTTCGACCGCGAGAGCTGGTATTTCTTCGATCCGCGGGGGGACGAGATCCACGAGACCGACGGCGGCAACTACCGCGTCAAGAAGGAGACCGCGCTCGAGCAGGGCCTGGAGATGGAGTCGCTGACGTCGCCGGAGACGGCTGTGGAGGCGAGTCCGAGCGGCCGGAGAGAGGAGGTGCTCCAGGGCGTCGAGCGGGGCCATCTCAGCGTGGAGGACGCGTTGGAACTCCTCTGACCGCGCCGTTCGAGGCGGTATCACCCCGACCCGCGAGCTTTTGGCTCGGTCGCGGCAACGGCAGTCCATGTCGGGTGCGGCCGCGGAACTGCCGCCGGACACGCGGGTGGGGCGGGTAGCCCTGCGCGTGGGATCGATCAAGCGGGTTCAGCCGTTCTATGAAGACCTGCTCGGGCTCGCCGGCGACCGGGACGGCGACCGCCTCGCCCTGGGCCCGACCCCGAGCGAGCCCTTGGTGGTCCTCGAGGAGGCGCCGAACGCGGCCGAGCGCCCCGGGGCGGCGGCCGGGTTGTTCCACCTGGCCCTCCGGACGCCGGACCGGGCCGCCCTCGGCGACGCCGTCGAACGGCTACGGGCGGGCGACGCATCGCTGTCCGGCGCCTCGGACCACCTCGTCAGCGAGGCGCTCTACCTTCGCGATCCCGAGGGGAACGGGGTCGAACTCTACCGGGACCGGCCCCGTGCCGAGTGGCCCGCCTCCGAGGACGGGCTGGTCGGCATGGAGACGCTCCCGCTGGACCTCGATGACCTTTCCGCCGCCGGGACCGACAAGCACTCCGAGCAGCTCCCGCCCGGGACCGATGTCGGGCACGTCCACCTCGAAGTGACCGATCTCGGCCGGGCCGAGGCGTTCTATCGGGACGCCCTCGGCCTGAGGCTCCGCGATCGGTACGGGGCCTCAGCGGCCTTTCTCGCGGCCGGCGACTACCACCATCACGTCGGCGTCAATGCCTGGAACGGCCGGTCCGCCCCCGCCGGCGATCACCGGGGTCTGGCCTGGTGGGAACTCGTCCTCCCGACTGCGGCGGCCCGGACCGCGGCCGTCGACAGGCTGGAAGCGGCCGGGCATTCGGTCGCCGACCGCCCCGAGGCGACGGTCGTCGATGACCCGGACGAGATCCCACTGCGGTTGGTCGTCGCCGAGTGAAGCGAGCCCGGCCGAGCCACGGTCACCAGCCGACGTTCCGTCGTCTCGAAGCCCTTTTGCACCGGCCGGGGGAACCCGGGTCGCATGGAACTCGACCGCGAGACCGTCACCGAAATCGTCGTGGCGGTGGGCGGTGTGCTGCTGTTCATCGCCACGCTCGTGGTCGTGGGGCTGACGTTCAACAACGACGGCTTCTCGGAAACCGGCGGGCTCGTGCTGGTGGGCCTCGTCGCCGGGTTCATCGTGGTGTTCACCGGCATCGGCTGGTGGCTCTCGGGCCGCCAGTGACCGGCAGGCGCTAGACGTCGGCTTCGAGCGCCTCCGGGTCCGCTCCATCGAGCCGCCGCTCGTAGTACTCGAGGGGGTGGCCGATGCGATCGCAGAGCGCGTCCTGATCGACACAGTCCCCGTAGGCCACCATCGTCGCACAGGACGGCGGCGGGTACTCGCTGCCGGCTGCCCCGACGACGTGGTCGACCAGGGCGGCCGCCGCCTCCTCGGACAGGGACTGATGTGCCGCGAGCCGGTTCGCGATCACCTCGGTCGGCATCCCGACGGTCGCGAGGAATGACGCCAGCGCGAACCGGGAGTGCTCCGGCAGGTCGCCGTCGCCCGCCGCCCTGTCCAGCAGCGCGTCGATACAGGGTGGGAACAGGTCCGGATCGACGGCATCGAACTCCCAATCGGCCCCGTGGTCGGCGAGTTGGGAGCGGAGATCGGCGACCCGGGAGTCGAGCGCGGCGGCGATCTCGTCGGGAACGGTCAGCGGGAGCCCGTCCGCGACGCGGTCGTGGATCGCTTCCCGGAGCAGCTCCTCGAACTCGGCATCGGTGACCGGCACGGCGCCATCGGCGACCTCCCGCGCCACCAACCGCCACTCCTCGCCGTCGAGTCCATCAGCTAACGACAGGTACGTCGCGACGCCGATCCGGAAGCCGTGCGGC
Organism: uncultured Halobacteriales archaeon; assembly: GCA_964554565.1. Lineage (GTDB taxonomy): Archaea > Halobacteriota > Halobacteria > Halobacteriales > Hikarchaeaceae > CAZKPC01. The sequence continues at coordinate 2,335 of CAZKPC010000044.1, read as the reverse complement.
GTGGCCTCGACGACATCGGCCATATCGAACTCCTCGATGAGGGTGTCGATGGTCAAGGGCTCCCGATCGACGCTTCGGAGCGACGCCTCCTCCTGATCGGTCCGGAAGCGGTCGATCGCCGTTCGGGCTTCGGCGTGGGCATACCGGCGCGTGAGGCCCGGATCGTTCACGAGCGACACGAGGACACGAGCGACAGGATAGGACAGCAGCTCGATCCGCGGGTCCCGGACCGGACCGCCGACAGCCCCGGTCTCGATCGCGGATTCGATGCGGTCCATGGCGCGTTCGACGATCCGGTTGTGGCCGTCCCCGACGATGCCCGGGAGATCCGCCTCGTCGGCCATGACGGCCTCCCGGGCCGCCGACAGGAACGGATACCGCGCCAGACGGGCGTCCATCGGCCGTTCCTGGGTGCGGCCGCCGATAAAACGATTGGTGGGAAGCCCCGCCGGCCACACAGCTAAGAGCGATGCCGCGTTACGGGCCACCGTGGCCGCGTTCGCGTATCCCTGTCCGGACTGCCGATCGACGAGCAACCTGCACGACGCGAGCTGCCGGTTCGACGGGGCCAAGCGATCGGACATCGAGAAGGCGTACACCGACATCATCGCGACGCTGGCGGCCGGCCACCGCACCGAACCGGAACTCCAGCAATCAGTCCACGGCCGCTGGACTGCCGCGCACGCCGGCGCCCTCGAGCAACTCCGGCGGGAGCACCGTGTCCACGAACACGACGACGGCGTTCTCGAGCTGCTCACGCCCGAGGAGCGCAAGGAGCGGGTCTCCGAACCCACGGCCGAGCCGATGCGGACGATCTACCAGGAGGGAAGCGTACCGGGGTGTCACGATAACGCGATTTTCAGCATCGTAGCCTGGTACGAGATGGTCGGCTTCACTTGGGAGGAGACCCGCCAGCAGACCGTCGAGTGGCTGCGGTCCAGCGGGGCCTGGGACCGGGGCGGCTTCGAGGAATCATCGCCCGAAGAGGTCGTCGACAACAAACGCCACGTCTACGAGGAAGGCTACGGGTGGAAGGAGAAGGCCCAGGCGGCCAAGCGCGTCATCGACCGCACGGCCTGAGAACGATTCGAAACGGTTTACGGCGATCCAGCCGCCCGAGAGTCCGTGGCATCGGACATCCGGGTCGTCGCGCTCGGAGCGGTCTCTCGGGACGACGAGCTGCTGGTCTACGAAGGGACGGACCCCCAGACGGGCGAGCTCTTTTATCGATTCTTGGGCGGCGGCGTGGAGTTCGGCGAGCACAGCCGTGAGGCCGTGATTCGGGAATTCAAGGAAGAGCTCGACGTCGACCTGCTGGACCCGGAGCTCGTGGGGACCTTCGAGCGCCTGTTCACGTTCGCCGGCGCGACCGGACACGAGATCTGGCGGGTTTACGAGGGCGACATCGCGGAGGCCTGGCCCTACGAACGGGATTCGTTCACCTTCGTGGAGCCGGAGCTCGACATCGAGCTCGACGCGTACTGGGTTCCAGTCGAGGAGCTGCGATCGGACGACACCACCTTCCATGCGCCGGCCGTGCTCGACGCGCTAACGGACGATCGGGACTAGCGGCTCGGAGAACCGGCTCAATCGCTCTGGATCCGGGGCGCCAGCAGATAGGTCACGTGGCCCTGGCCCTCCGCGATCTCGAACTCCATCTCGACGGGGAACTCCTCTCCGAGGTGGACGGTGACCTCGCCGTTCTTCGGGATCGCCCGGTTCATGTCCTTCAGGTAGTCCAGTGAGAACAGCGACCGGGCCGGGCCGACCGTCAGGTCGATCAGGTCCGCGCGGCCAAGCTCGAAGTGCACGTCGTCCGTATCGCCTTCGGCGTCAACGTAGAAGGTCTCCGTGTCCTCGTCGACGCCAAGCGCGATGTGATCCGACACCATGTCCGCGGCTTTCACGGCCCGGTCGATGTTCGAGCCCTCCAACACGATGTGGGCCGGCAGGTCGAGATCGGGGAGATCGGGCTCCTTCCGGATTGAATCGGGGTCGATCAGGGCCAGCGTGTACTCGAGGCCGTCGGTATCGATGTGGAGCTTCCGGGTCTCCTCGTCGAGCTCGAGCTGGACCAGCTGGCCGGCGTTGGCCATCTTGGCGATGTCCTCGAGCCGCGAGAGGTTGACCCCGATGAGGCCACCGTCGGCCTGATAGGACTCGAACGCCTCGGCCGCGAGCTCCAGGTCGACCATGCCGACGTTGGCCGGGTCGACGGCGCGGATGGCCAGCCCGTCCTCGTTGAGGTGGATCTTGCACTCGTCGACCAGCACGCTCACGGAGTCGAGCGCCTCCTGGAGCGTCTCGGCGTCCACGATGGCCTTGAACATGTTAG